>WALN01000033.1 GCA_015522865.1 Microcaldota archaeon | reverse complement strand
TAGCTCAGCCTGGACAGAGCGGCAGCCTTCTAAGAAGCCTTTTCTTTCTTGTAAGAAAGAAAAGCCTTCAGGGAAAAGAAAGAACAGTTTGTGAAAAGCCTTCAGGGAAAAGAAAGAACAGTTGTGAAAAGCCTTCAGGGAAAAGAAAGAACAGATAGAAAGACCTTCAGGAAGAACGAACTTCTTTCTTGGGACAGCTTAGCACTTCTTTCTTTTTAAGAAAGAAGGGCCAGCACCTCTCTTAGAAAGAGAGCTGCACCAGAGAAAGCACTTCTTTCTAAAGAAAGACCTGCACTAGAAAGAACGAATGTTCTTGATGCAACTTCTTTTTAAGAAGTTGCGCTGCACCAGAGAACTTCTTGATGCAACTTCTTTTTAAGAAGTTGCTCAGGGAAAAGAAAGAACAGAATGCAAAAGCCTTCACAGAAAAGAAAAATATGTTTTTTGAAGAAAGCTGATGGTCGAGGGTTCGAATCCCTCCGGGCTCGTTTGAAGTAAAGCTTTTTTTATATAGCTGGTGTTTTTCATATATGAAAGCACAAACTTCGCTGGAATATTTACTGTTGCTAGGGGTTGCATTGCTCCTCGTTATCCTAGCTATACTTCTCATACGTGGGAATGTTCTTCCACAGACTGAGCATCAAATTTCAAATATTCACACAAATATTCAATCAGTTCAGAATTCACTTACTGTTGAAAGTGTTTGCTATGATGGGCTTGACAATGACGGAGATGCGCTAACGGATTGTTACGACCCTGACTGTAACGGAAAGCAATGTGATGAAAGTAACTCTTCCAAGCTATGTAACTATACCACTAAAACATGCTCTTAGTGATAAAATGTTAAAATTTAATAGTAAAGCCCAGGTGTCGAGCGAATACATTTTAATTATAGCCGCAGCTTTACTACTCGTCATTCTGGTGGTACTCTTTCTTAGAAGCGGAGTTCTTACTACTCAGCTCTCATCTGCTTCAAACGCCTCATCAAAATTGAAGAACATAACCAACACGAATGTTTCTTAATTTTTTCTAAGTATTCTTTCTCTTTCTTCTTTTGCAAGCTTTTTGTATTTTTCTTTTGTTTTAATACCCGCGTTAAATAATTTTCTCGCCCTTACTCTGCCAATGCCTCTAAGCGAACATAACTCCAGTAGCTCTTCTTTAATTCCGTATCTCAATCTCATTTCTAATACAGCTGCTCTTTTTCTTGCCTCTGTTTTATTAAGCATCCATGCAATTTGGTTTATAGAATACGCAAGCCACTCTGCATTTCTTCTCCGCGCAAATAGCTCTCCTGGAGGCACTCTAAATTCTTCGAGAATTTCTTCTTCATTTTTTTCATTAATCCAAGCGTTGAGCATTTTCGCAGTTTTGTATTTTCTTACTGAATCTCTTCCGCCTCTTATTTCATCCACTTCAAAATCACTTACCTCTTCATAGAGCTCTTCCCATAATTTTCTCTCTTCTCCTATTGAAATATTTAGCAGAGGTCGGCTTTCCGCGCATCCAGCGATGAGCATCAAATAATCTATATCCCTCCTTTCTATTTTCCTCTCCAGAAATTCTACTATTTGCGCTCCACTGAGCGGGTCGATATATAATTCAGAAATTCTTCTTCCAACCGGCGTGCAAACCAACGCGCCTTTCCTCATCCTCACAAAATCATAATCAACAAGCTCATCAACTATATTTTCTATCTTTTCATATAGTACTTCTAAATTTTGGTATTGATGCGCGAAAAGAGTGGTGTTGAAAAATGCAAAGAGTTCATTAAAGTTTTTTATTTCTTCAGATGCAATAAGCGAAAGAGTGTGCGTTCTGAGCGCAGGTTCTGACGAGAGCTGGGAATAGATGTTTTCAAGTGGCCCCATTATATATTTTTCAATTATTTTCCTTTTTTCAGAGCTCTTAGTCATTAGAATTCCGACCCCTTCTTTGTCGTATCTCGGCCTTCCAGCTCTCCCCAACATTTGCTGCACTTCTAAATTAGGCAAAAATTGTGAGCCTGCCCCGCTAAATCTTTTCAAATTCCTTACAACAACAATAGAAGCGGGATAATCAATACCCATGGCAAGCGTGGTTGTTGCAACGATAATTTTTATTTCCCTTTCTTTTTTGAACTCCTCTTCAATAATATCTCTTTGCTTCTGCAAAATGCCTGCATGGTGAAAAGCAACGCCCCTCCCTACCACAGAAGCTAAGCGCTTGCACTGAATTGTCGGCGTGCTCAAAACTTTTAAAATTTTATTTTTGGCTGTTTGCAGTTTTTGCGATGCTCTTCCAATCTGCCCTGCCAGCTCTTCAGCGACTTTTTCAGCAGATTTCCTTGTTGATACAAATACTATTATCTGCTTATCATCGCTTTGCGTAAGATATTTTATTATCTCTTCCAGCGCCCTTTCCTTATTCCTTATTTTTATCTTTTTGTTGCTGACCTCCAGCTCTTCTTTATCGCATACGCCTACCACTAATTTTGTAGGTCTGTAGTTGCTCTCAATTAGTTCTGCATTCAGCCACTCAGCGATTTCTGCAGAGTTGTTGACTGTTGCGCTTAAGCCTATTATTCTCGGTTTCAATTTTCTTAATTTACTTATAACTATTTCGAGTGTTGCGCCTCTGCTTGCATCCCCCAGCAAATGAATTTCATCTATTATCGCTCCCCCAATATTCTTTATCCATTTCGCCTTATGCCGCAATAGAGAGTCCATTTTTTCCGAAGTTACTATGATTACATCATGCGCTGCCAAGCTTTCAGAGACAGAATCAAAGTCACCAGTAGAAATTCCAACAGAAATCCCGAAGTGCCCCAGCGTCTCTGAAAATTCTTTGTATTTTTCGGATGCGAGCGCTCTGAGCGGAACTATATATATTATTTTTCCTCTTCCTTCTTTTCTATTCTTTATCATTGCTATCTCTGCAAGAAGAGTTTTTCCAGATGCAGTTGGAGCAGAAACTAAAATATTTTTATTTCCCAAAATATGCGGCAACGCTTTTGTCTGCATTGGGTTCAGTTTTTCAATATGCATAATTCCAAGTAATTTTGAAATTTCCTCTTTCATAAATATTTTTGGAGCTATAATTTATTATTTGTTCTTAGAATTTGGGCGGACAGCCTAGGGTGCAACAAGTTCTGGAATTGCCTCCAAAGGGTTACTCCCATTGGCTGTCCAAATAAATCTTTATTTTGCTCTTTATATTCATTATGCTCGTCATTTGCCGATGTACCGTGTTTGTCAAGTCACGGGCGCCAATTATTTAAAAGCTCTTTTTCTTATTTTTTTATGAGAAAGGGGCAGCCTGCACTTGAAGTTCTTTCTACTTATGCTTGGGCGATACTAATCATAGTTATAGCAGCATCAATTCTATTTGCTTCTGGTTTGATAAATTTCAACGCTCCACCACGCCATTTTTGCGAAGCTTTGAATGGGTTTGAAATAAAGGATTTTGTTGCTGACAACCAAGGAAATTTTTCTATTTTAGTCTCAAATTCCGGGGACATGGCTGTCAATATTTCTTCAGCTGTTTTTACGCTTAACAATCAGTCCTCAACTTCATATTCAATTGGTGATCCTGTCCTTTCCTCAGAAGAGCAGACCTTAATAACTTTTCATGGACTTCCCTCCCTCTCTGTCGGCTCTCCATATGATGGAGAACTAAAAATTTACTACAATGTTGTCGGCGGAATTCAAAACAGAGTTTCTGAAGCGAGATGTTATGGCAAAATAGAAGGGCAGGCATTAGTTCCCCACTGTTTTAACGGAGTCCAAGACGGCGGAGAAACAGATGTGGACTGCGGGGGCTCATGCGGAGCAAATTGCGAAGATGGACAGCACTGCCTTTCAGATGCAGACTGCGTGCATAGATGCAACACCTCCACCTCGCCCAGCATCTGCTACAACCCAGCAGGTGACACCACCCCCCCAGCAATTATTTTGAACTCTCCTGCGAACAACTCTGTCGATTATGACGGCGACGTTTCGTTTAACTATACCCCCTATGATGCTTCGGGAGTCTACTCTTGCTCTCTTTACATAAACAATACGCTGTGGGAAACAGATTACAATATCGAGAACAATCAAAGCAATTATTTTAACGAGTCCTTCTCTAGAGGCGAGTACAGCTGGAAAATAAAATGTACTGACAATAGCTTGAGCTTCAACCAAGGAGAAAGCGAGGAAAGGTTTCTGTATGTTTCTGCTATTGATTTGTTGGTTGGCTCAGTTTATGTAATTAATGTATGGGACGGAGATGGAGATGGAACAAATGACGACGTCCTTGTCGGAGCAGTAATTTACAATGATGGCACTTTAAATGCTTCTAACGCAACTTTAAGATTGCTGGTAAACGGAACAGAAAATGATTCGAAGATTAGCAGTGTCCCCCCAGGATATTCATTTTACACTTTTGAGTGGAATAATGCTCTTGCATCTGATACTTCTGCAGACGGCGCATACAACTTAACTGTTAACCTGACTTGCTCTTTTGATGTTAATACAAACAACAACGCAAATTCTACATTTCTTAATGTTCAGACATTACACTTCCAGACCGACTATACTGGAAAATGGAGCGACTCTGTGAGTTTCAACACACTTAACTATTTCAAAGTTAGAAATACTCCTTCAAGCGAGGATGCCATGACCGAGATAGACCTAGCGTCGGAACTGCCAGCAACTGTGGGAAGCGACAGTTTAGACTTAGATGAGGTTGCTCCTTCTGACAACTATACGTGGTACAACTCTTCTCAATATATTACTGCAGATCCCCAAGATATTACTGTAAAAACTGCTAATATTCAAAAGTGGGAATATTTGCAGTTCATTTTTGCAAGTGCATCTCTTCCATCTGGTCTGAGTGGGTGGGATTTGAGTTTGAACGAGGTATTCTTCGCAAATGTTCAGGATTTGGATGCTGATGGAACAAACGACGACCTGCTTGTTTCTGCGCTGTTGAACAACAACTCATCATCCGCGCCAGGGGTGAATGTTTCTCTGTTCATAAATGGCACTTTGAATAGCTCCAAAATTGTTACTCTCTCCTCTGGAAACTCAACAGTCAACTTCTCTGTTCTCAACTTTATGTTGTCAGACGATTCTGCAGATGGCGACTACAATTTCTCTGCAACTGTCTCATTTTCGGGGGATGAAAATGCTTCAAACAACGAGAATAATTCGCTACTGAGAATTCAGACAGTTACTGCTAATTTCCTGTTTACTGACACATGGAAAGGTAATGTTAGCTTCAACGAGCTTACATATTTCAAGGAAAGAAACGCAGATGGAAGCGACGCAGATATGACTACTGTTAATATGAGCCAGGAGCTTCCGGAAACAGTAGGTGCGGAAAATTTGAGTGTGGATGAGGTTGGGCCTGCGCAGAACAACACATGGCACACGTCTTCAGATTATATTGCCTCGGATCCACAATCAATGACTATTGTCATAAACTCTAATTCAGACTCCACGGAGTATTTGCAATATATATTTACAGATTCCATAGGGTAAGAATTTAAACAAAAGGAGATTTATTTTTTTATGAGAGGGCAGGCTGCGTTTGAGTACATGACCGTGTTCTTACTTTTTCTCTTAGCTCTGCTTCCTGTTGTTTATTTCGCGTTTGACCAGTTTAGGATAAATTCGAGAATTTATGAGGCGAGAACTGCGGTGAATACTCTTACAAGAACTGCTGATAAAATATATGCCCAAGGACCAGGCTCTCAAGCAAAAGTAAGTTTGTATCTGCCGGGGGGGATAAATTCAGAGAAGACATATATTGGAGGAAAAGAAGTCAATCTTAATGTGTTTATTTCCTCCAATCGGGGCGTTGATGTGTACTCAACTTCTGATGCCATGCTCTCCGGCTCTCTGCCTTCAAAGCCAGGAAGATATCCTTTTACTGTAAAATGTCGGGATGACGGAGTAGTTGAGATAAGCTATACTTAGGGGGTAAGATGAAAGCACAATTTTCGTTGGAGTTTGCAATAGCCCTTTTTTTTGCAGTCGCTTTCTTTTCAGCTCTCTACATTTTTAACATAAATCAGAAAGTTTTTGTTTCAAGCGTCTGTTTTTCATCAAAAATGGGCGAGTATGCAAATTCACTTGCTTCGAAAATAGATACAACTGCCTCAATTGACGGCTTTTCATCCTCCTTCTATATTCCGCAAAAAATAGGCGACACAAATTGTTCGTTTACTATTTCAAATTCCTCAATTGTTGTTGAGTGCGAGAACAAAACAACAATCTCAAGCATCCATATTTCTGATATTATTTACAACTCCTCTTCTCCTCCCTTTACCCTTAATTCCGGCTATTATACTGTTAAAAATAGAGATGGACTGGTGATTATTGATGAAACATAAAGCTCAAATTTCCTCCCTTGATTTGCTTGTTTCTCTTATAATTTTTACTTTTTTAATTCTTCTATTTTTGCACTATTTCCTTTCAGTTCTTTCATTTGGCTTTAGTCCATATGTTCAAATGAGCGATAAAGGGAGAAAAGCTGCCTTTATACTTTTCCATACTCCCGGCATCCCAAGTAATTGGACCTCTTCCTCTGTGGTGCGGGCAGGCGTAGCTTCGGAATCAAATGTGATAAATTACTATAAGCTCGAACAGCTTCTAGATGTCAGCGACGATAACTTCTCATCGGTTATAGGCATTCCTCAGTACGATACATATTTTAGATTAATCTATTACAATAATTCTCCAGTTTATGTGGGTGGAAAAGTGGCGGTTAAAGGAAATGCTCCAATAAACCAATCATCAGAAGTTTCCTTTGTTGTTCCAATGATATTTGAAGAAAAACCTTGTAAAGCTCTGCTTAAAATATATACGGTGAGTTAATGAAGGGACTAATGTTTATTGTTGACGTGATTGCAGCCATAATAATCGCATTTCTATTTCTTCTTGTCCTATCTCACGTTCTGGTTTCCCAACCAAGGGCAAACAACGAGCTTTTTTCTTCCCTCAACGATGCGTTTTTAGTCGCAGAGAAAAGCGACTTGTTTATTAATGTGTCCAAGCAAAACGCTTCTGAAGGGAACTCACAGCTCAAGAATTTCTTCGAGCTTGTATTGCCCCATAACATAGCATTTGATTTGAACTATTCAATTTATAAAAAAAATTTACAGTTTGTTCTAAACCGCTCTTACAACGCTTCCTCTGGCGAATTAAATAACTCTGTTGCGGCTATAAGCCACACAATTTTTATCCCGCCAGATGAATATGGCCTAGCTATTTTGAGAGGTGCATATAAATGAGAGGAATAGTTTTCACCTTGCTTTCCCTTATTCTTTTTGGCCTCCTCCTGTTTTTCGCATTTTCCCTAATTTCTTTTAGCCCGCCCTCATTAGAGGTTTCGAAGCAGGTTTTCTTTACGTTTGACAACGTTCAACACAACATCGGCAGAATTTCTGGCGTTTCTTCTTACTACTATAACAAAAATTATACTTTAAAGGACTCTACTCCTGCCTCCAACATTACTACTTTGCTTTCGTCCTATGAAAATTTTCTTCGTATCCATCACCACCCGGGATTGATTGAGAAATTTTACTATCCAAACATATCCGTTTCTATTCCCTCCTCGTATTTTGAACTTTCTCCCCTTTCTTCCGCAGGGCCAATGTATTTGAAAGACATGTCTCCCCTGGTTGTTTTCTATCCCTTGAATATTGTGTATGGCTATCCAGACTGGGACAAGAAAAAAATATTTGTTGACGCCTCTGACAATGATTTTTCATACATAGACAACCTTTCCTTGCTCTTTTCCACTAACTCCTCCTTCGCGCAGAGTTTTTCTGATAATTGTTCGTTGGATTTTGAGTCTTATTACCCGTGCAATAGTTCGACAACTCACTGTTTATACCTTAATCTTTCAGTATTGGACAACTCTTCTACTTACAATGCCCCGTGCGACAATTTTGATGCTGACGAGGTGAGCGTCCTCACGATTAATTTCACAGATGGCAACACTTCTTTTACTATAGGCGCATTGCCGCATGTATTGAATATTAGCAACACCAACATTTACGCTAATTTAACAACCTCTTTTGCTTTTAACGAAACAGTATTTCCAATTCTGCCTGCTTCTCTCAAAGTTGATTTTTTCAATTTCAACGTTTCCAAAACTTCACATTTAATGGTTCCGCGCTTTAGGAAATAGCTTTCTCATTTTTTGAGCAGGAAAGATTATTTAAAATACTATTCATTATTAATTTGCATGATAGAAGATAAAGTAGATACCGTTGCAGACCGAGTAGTAGAATATGTAGATATACACAAAAAAGTTAAACTCAATGTTGTTGCTAAAGCTCTCGCTCTCGATGTTGATGAAGCCGAGAGACTCGCTGAGTTGCTTGAAAAGTCGGGCCTGTTAAAGATAGATTATAAGTTCAGCGGCATAGAGCTTTCCTCGACAAAAAAAGAGAAAATAGAAAAAGGAGAAGTTAAGAAAAAGCGGGCAGATATTTTAGAATCTGTTAAAAAATCGGAGCAGGTATTCAATTTTATGGCTGCCGAAGTCTCGAGACGTTTAAAAAATATAGGCGAGCGCCTCAATCAGTTTAAGGGCGGGGATTATTCTGATGAAGATATTGAAAAGATAAAAAGTGAAATTGATTCTACTTTTAAGATTATAGAACATTTTAAAGAGCAGAATGAACTTCTGGAAAGTGAGGAGAAAGAGCTGGACAAAAATTTAAAATTATTTAGAGACAGAATAAAAGAAATAGGAGCATCCCGGTCTACGTCTAAGCACTCCCTACTTTCAAAATTAACTGATGAGTTCAAAACATTTTTTGAAGGCCTATACGCAAAGCATAAAGAGCGTAGAACTGTCCATAAGATTAAAGTTAAAAAAACCACAAGTTCCAAACCTATTAAAAATATAAAAAAATCAAGGTGAAATAATGAAAAAAGAAGTTATACTTTCGAGATATAGAATTTACAGCGAGGGGACACCCGCTGATGTAGTCATTTACAGAGACTTCTCTAAATTCGTCGACAGTTATGAGTTGACCCATGTCCATTTCAAAGAGGCGACAAAGAGAGTGATGGCCTACTTAAAAGAAAAGATTGTTAGCGGGATAAATGTAAAACTTTCAGAGCTTCTTGATAGGAGAAAATCAGAGGAAATAAAAAAACGTTTAAAAGAATCCGCCCACAAGATAGTTTCTGAAGAGTTTCCTTCGCTTTCAGGCCATGAAGAATCTCTAATTGTCGGAAAACTCATTCAAGAAATGCTCGGCCTTGGGACACTTGAATTTTTATTGAGCGACCCGAATCTTGAGGAAATTGTTGTTAATTCTTACAAGGAGCCTATAAGAGTGTATCACAAGGAGTTTGGCTGGCTGAATACCAATGTTTTTATCAAATCTGAAGAGCAGATACGAAACTATGCCTCCATAATAGGGAGAAAGGTGGGGAGGCAGATAACCAATCTCAGGCCTTTGATGGATGCTCACCTTATTTCCGGCAGCAGAGTTAATGCAACTCTTTTTCCCATATCAACGAAAGGGCATGGATTTACGATACGACAATTTGCAAAAGAACCTTGGACTATGGTTCACTTTATTTCGCCTAAGTTGAATACTTTAAATTCAGAAGCGGCCTCGCTTTTCTGGTTGTGTATGCAGTATGAACTTTCCATCCTCGTTGGCGGGGGGACCGCTTCTGGAAAAACTTCTTTCTTGAATACGATGTTAGCGTTTATACCTCCTAACCAAAGGATAGTTAGTATAGAAGACACTAGAGAGATAGTTCTTCCGCAATTTCTTAACTGGACTCCGCTAACCACCCGTCTCCCGAATCCCGAAGGGGAAGGGGGGGTTACAATGCTTGATTTACTGGTGAACTCATTGAGGATGAGACCGGACAGGATAGTTGTTGGTGAAGTGAGAAGGAAAGAAGAAGCGGAAGTTCTTTTTGAGGCTATGCATACCGGACATGCGGTTTATGCAACTATCCATGCAGACGACGCTTTAAGGGTTGTCACCAGGCTAACCTCTCCACCAATAAATTTGGACGAGGGGATGCTTGGCGCTCTGCAACTTATAGATGTCCAATACAGACAGAGAAGGACAGGCATAAGAAGAACGTACGAAATAGCAGAAGTAATCCCATCAGAAGGCGGAATAGATTTAAACATATTGTATAAATGGGATGCCCGAGCAGACAAGCTGCTTAAAGTAGGCACGTCGGTAAGATTGGTTGAGAACCTCACAATGCATACCGGCATGACGAAAAGAGAGTTGAGCAAAGACCTTAAAGACAAACAGTTAATACTCGAAGAAATGCAGAAAGAGAGTATAACTAAAGTGGACGATATTGGAAAAATTGTTGCAGCTTATTATAGAGAACCTGATTACGTTATCGAGATGACCAACAAATCCAAACTTAAAAAAATGATTGGTGAATATTTATGAGGTTGTTTCTCTCCTTTTTTCCTTACAAAACAATTGCAAATATGGTGTATGGCTTTCCAAAACTTGGAGCTATCGTAATCGCTTTTTTCCCGTTTCTTAAAGAGCAGCTTCAGCAATGCGACGCCGATGTTGAGCCATGGCGGTACGGGTCGATGGTTGTTATAAGCTCATTTCTCAATTTTATTTTCGTATTCGCTCTTCTGAGCATAATTGCTTTCGTTACAGATTCGCCCTCGTTTGTTCCCTATGCGTTCATCCTTTCAGTAGCTATTTTTGCTATAAGTTTTTTTTCTGATATTTTTTATCCTTCGATGCTTATTTCAAAACTCTCAAGAGACATAAACAGCACTTTGCTTGACGCCACCCGGCAGCTCATAATAGAGCTCAGGTCGGGTGTTCCGCTGTTCCATGCGATGGCGAGTGTTTCAACAGGTTATGGCGCTGCTTCTAAGCGTTTCAGACGCATTGTTGAAAGGATTGATGCTGGCGAACCGCAGATAGAAGTTATCTCTTCTGAAGCCCGTAAATCGCCTTCTTTTCAGTTAAGAAGAGTTTTGTGGCAGATATCAAATGCGCTCACTGCAGGCGCTTCTGTGGACAGAGCTCTTTCGGGAATAATCAGCGACTTGCTAAGATATAAATTAATGGATATCAAGCGTTATGGGCAGGAGCTTAACCCTTGGATAATGGCTTACATGGTGATTGGAATAATAGCCCCGAGTCTTGGCGCAGCAGCACTCACAGTGATACTTTCATTTTTGCAATTTTCTCTTCCCCCAATTACCTTAGCCTTTATTTTACTGCTCTTGATAATTTTTAATCTATTTTTCATTCACTTTGTCTCGACAAGGAGGCCGGTCATATGAACTTCAGAGATATTTACCTTAAATTATCATCCCTCTTTCCAGAGGGTGCAAAGGAGAGAACAAGAATACTTTTGGCTCAGGGAGGATTTATAGATTTCAGTGCATCGGTTTATTTGGGTTTTGTTTTGTTTTTTTCTTTTTCGATTGGCCTCATAACTTTCTTTCTTTTTCCATTTATTTTTGAAAATTTTCCATTGTGGTTTTACTTATTTTCGGCCTTTGTTATCTTTTTCTTCTCTGCTGTGCTGTTCTATGTATTTCTTCTATTTTCTGCGAGAGCGAGGGCAGAATCTATTGAAACGATGCTCCCAACTGTCCTGCAGATGATTGCTTCCAATATAAGAGCTGGTTTAATAGTTGAGCATGCTATATGGGCATCGGTTAAAAAGGAATTTGGGCCACTTGAAGCGGAAATAAGGAGGATATCTGGCCTTGTCTTTGCAGGTTTTCCAGTTACCTATGCTTTAAAAGAGAGCTCCAAGCGGGTTAAATCTAATATTTACAAGAGGGCGATGAACTTGATGGTTGAAGGTATTCTGCTTGGAGGCTCTCTTGCTCCCCTTTTGGAAGAAGTAGCTCAAAATATCCGGCAGGCCGAGATGCTTAAGAAAGAACTTTCCGCAGCTACTATTACCTATTCTATTTTTATTCTCTTCGCGTCTGTTGTTGCGGCTCCATTACTTTTCTCTATCTCGACTTATTATTCGCAGATGAATGAACGGGTTTGGGCGCAGCACTCACAGGATATGGCCGAACTTCAGTCACTTTCTTCGAATGCAGGGATCTCGGGCATAGCGCTGAGTTTTCTTGGTTCATCTAATCGCTCGATAAATTCAGAACATATTTATTACTTTTCACTTGCCGCGCTTTTTATAATAACTTTTTTTTCTTCATTAATTTTGGGGGCGATAAAGGAGAATCATTTTTCTGAGGGCCTTAAATATTTTCCATTTATTTCGCTTACATCTATGTTGATTTACGTGATTTCTAACTACTTATTTATCTATCTGTTCCGGTCTTTTATATAACCAAATTATTTTAAATACTGAGAGAGTTTTTTAATTATGAGCATTTTTATAGATAGAGAAAGAATCAAATCTGCAATTGGTCCCAGCAAAAACACCAAAGAAATAAAAGAAAATAAAGCTAAGAAGAATCTAAGAGAGTTGCCACTTGCTTCTAAGTCCCGAAGAATCCAATTTGGAATTCCCGGTCTGGATGCTCTTGTAAAAGACGGTGTCCCGTCGGATTCCTCTATTCTAATTTCCGGTGTTGCTGGAACTGGAAAATCAATTCTTGCTCTTCAATCAATATATTACAGCGCCTTAAAATACGGAGAAAGGTCTGTCTACATCACTACTGATGAATCAATAGAATCCATAAGGAAAACAGGCGAACTGTTTGGCTGGAATATTGCATCAATGGAAAAGAAGAATATGATTCGCATCATCTTCAAAGATATTTATGAGATTAAAAATTTCTCGAAATCATTAGCTGGCGATATATATTACAATCTGAAGGAGATAAAGGCTACAAGGATGGTTCTTGATTCTGTGTCTCAAAGGGAGTCTTGTGCCGGCTCCGAAAGAGAGGAATGCAGAAAGCTGTTTTCCGACCTGGTTAATAGGCTGAAAAGCGAAGGTTGTGCTTCTTTTGTTATTTCAGATATTCCTTTTGGAAGTTCAAAACTTAGCGCAAACGGCTTTGAGGAGTTTATAGTTGATGGGATAATTCTACTTCACCGCACTAAAATAAATAACAGGAGGGAAAGAGCAATAGAAATTCTGAAAATGAGGCACACCAGGCACGATAATATGCTGCATCCATTTGAGATAGGGCCGGCGGGCATTGTGATTTATTCAAGAGACCATATACGTGTCGAACCTACTGATACAAGCATATAGTATAAATGCAGACCAATTACTACTATATTTTTAAATACGTACTTTATAATTCAAATGAGGTCGATTTAAAATGAAAAAAGGGCAATCTGCTTTGGAATACCTGGTAACGTACGGATGGGCAATTCTTATTATAGTGGTTATCGCAGCAATTCTATGGTATTTCGGAGTATTCAACCCAGCAAAATGGACAACAGCAAAACAGTCGGGAGGATTTTCCTCGTTCACAGTAACCGACTTTGTTATAGGAGCTACAAATACACAACTAGTAATAGGTTCTACCTCAGGAAATGCTTTAACGATAACAGGAATGAATGAAACTGATGGAACCAACTATGCAAGTTCATACACTTGCTCCTCAGATACGGTTTCACCAGGAAGCACGGTAAACTGTAATCTTACGACTCCATCGTTAGGAAGCGCCGGGGATACAGTTGACTTAACTATAACAATTAGTTTCAGCGATAAGAAGAGTGGTTTGTCACATACAGACACTGGGTTCTTAAAGGGAAAAGTAGAGTAAGTTTATTTTTTTTATTTTTTATTTTTATCTGCTAGCACTATTGAATTTTTTATGTGAGAAGATTTATATTTTTCTTCTTCCAAATTAAGTTATGGTTTTCGACAGAGAACAGAAGCGCCGTATGAAGTGGCTTTATTCCAAAGCGTCAGACCCCAAAAGAAGGGGGGATGACAGGATAGAAGCTACTAAACAACTTATAGAGATGGGAGATCCTGCTTTGCCGTATATTGCGAAGTTGCCTGCTTCAGAGCACGAAGGAGTTGCAAAGTTAGCTATCACACATCTACAAGGAAGAAAGGACTCTCCGCAGAACTTAAAATATGTTTTAGAAGGGGCCTTTAAAGGCATAGGGCATAAGGACAAATTTGTTTCCGACGTGTCCGCTCTGATTTTAAAATCTATTGCCAGAAATTCGGAAAAGCACAGAAAAAAGATTGTTTCAACTTTGCTCAAAAAGGGAAAAATAAACAATAGGGGGGTTATAACTCTTTTTTATACACTTGTAACGCAGGAGGGGAGAAAGAAGTAGGAAATGGGAAGTAGCACTGAGCTCTTTATTGCGCATTTGCCCCCAAGCCCATAAAGCTTTAAAATAATACTAAAATATTTTATACATGGATATATCCGCGTTTGTTTCGGGCCTCAGCTCAACAGCAGAAGGCATGATCCTCCTTATTCTGGTTGTGATTTTTATTGTTCTTATTATAGCAATCCGCATCCTCCATAAACTCAACAGAATGTCTGAAAGTTTAGATGCCTATCTCAAAAAGCAAACCTTTGATATCTCTGAACTTGAGAGCTATTTTAGTAGAGTCGGGCAAGAACTTGGAGAGTATGGCACACTTTTAGGTAAAATTTCCTCCTCACTCAAAAACAGCTCCAAGCAATACGAGATGACGCTTAAACAGCTAAAAAATTATTCTAATACTTCCAAATCTACTCTAAATACATTAGAATCGGTGTCAATAAGCATGCAGCACAACATTTCCAATATGAACAAATATTTAGAAAAGGCACAAAAGCTTCAAAAATTAACCGCTGATTTTTCGTCACAAAACAGAGAGTTGAGAAAGATTCTGACGGCGCTTTCAAAAAGTGAGCAGTATTCTGAAAAGAGCAAGGTGTTGATAGCTAAGCTGAAGGATATACTCAGCTCAACAACCTCTACTTCAAAAGAGTTGCAGAAGCTGGTTAAAGAGTTTAAAGCTAAGAAAAAGCCCTTTAAAGAGAGACGTAAAACTACCAAAAAGAAGAAAAGGAGGTAGGTATTTAAAATTTTGGTGATATTTTGAAGCCAGTTGTTGATGAAAACACCTGTGTGGGTTGCGGAGTTTGTATGTCTGTATGCCCAGCAAAAGTTTTTTCAATTGAGAATGGAAAGTCGAAAGTAGTTAAGCCAGAAGCTTGCACTGGATGCAATGCATGCGTTATGAACTGCCCTGTCCATGCAATAACACTAACCAAATAGCATTTGTTTTAACGCTGCCATATCCTTTGTTTCTGCTGCATAGCTATTGAAAATGTTTTTATATTCTTTTATGCTTATTTAATTGATTGCATGCACTCTAAGTTAATTTTTCTGATGTTCTTTGCTTTGTTTTTCACAAGCTTTGTTCTTGCCATCACCCCCACCAGTAACGCAGCGGTGCATAATTCAACAATAAAGCAGGTTTATGTTTACAGCACGAAAGCAAGCTCAAAAGATGTTTTTTCAGAGATTGCTCCTGTAGTTTTGTTTGCAATAGGAGCAATTGGACTCTATCTCTTCGCTTTAAGGTGAAAAAATGAAAGAATTGTGGATTGGCGGGATTTTTGTTTTTGTTTTGCTTTTTGTAACTATTAGTTTAGCGGTAATTTCTTTTGCTGCCCCCCAAGAAACTTCGTTTCAAATATCCGCTGGAGAATCATATAGTGTGGGGAATTACACCATTTCTCTATTAGACCTTTCACCTTCTACCCAGCAAGTGATAGTCTCAATTTATGAAGGAAGTCATCTCGTCTCTCCGCAGGAAGTTCTCAAACTTAACAAATCAGTCACAGCGAACAGGCTGGTTTTATATTTTAAGGGATTTGTTGTTCAGCAAGGCAAGCTTTACGCCCATTTTACTGCTCTTTTTACGCCAGTCCATAACATAAGTTCAGAGGACGCTAAAATAATTTTTCTCAAGATGTTCCCGCAATATAAAAATGCGTCAATAACTGTTGCGTCAGGACCTTGTGTACGCTCCTCAAGCCAATGCTTCTATGTTTCAAGTTTCAGAAATGTTTCGACACCCTCTGGTAGCTTAATTGTTGCGGGCGCAAAAAAAGCAATCCCATCTTACACATTTAGAGAGGCAAAAATTCTTGTGGTTGAAAAAAGCGGACAGATAGATGCTGTATTTCGTAGCGACTGAGGCGAGCGGCTATGCATCTTGGTATTAAATTACTTGTATTTTTTTTATTAGTTGGGATAATAATTGTTTTTTTTATGTCCACTACTTCCCACTATACCCTGCAGCTAAAAATAAGAGATGAACATGGAGCTCCCCTTTCTGGAGCGAAAGCGACTTTTTTTGATTCTGCCGGAAATACACTTTATTCAACAAATTTAAATAATAGTGTTTCATTTTCCACTTCTCATAAAAACATCATTGTGTCTGTCGAAAAAGAAGGTTACGCAAGCTTTACAAAGCGAATTTCTCTTTCCTCCAAACCGACGCAGCTGACAGTACAACTGAAAAGAGGGCAAACGATCTCCACAAATATCCCAAAGGGCCGCTATGACTTTCTTATTATCTCCAATTATAATAGACTTTCAAGCAAGTATGGAAGTTCTGTTGCAAATGCTATTTCTATTGAGATGCAGGCGCTTGCAAACTCAGTAGAAAATATTGATAATTTGAAAAGCGCGGCTATTTTTATTGACTCGCCACATTCAATGAAATCTTTTGATATGCTCCCCATCAGTTGTGATGGCGACAACAGTTGCAGGCCAAAATATCTTGAAGCTATTAGGGAGCTCATCTCAAAAAATAATGCAAAATATGTTCTCCTGGTTGGCAGCGACTATGTAGTTCCTTTTCAAAAAGTCCCAAACCCCTTAAAATTCTCTAATATGAGCAAAGCATTTAATTTTGTTTTAAAAGAAGACCCCTATGTTTTTTCAGACCTTCCGTATGCTTCTGACACCTGCCACCCAAAAATCGCAATTGGCAGAATTTTAAGCGGAAATGAAAAAAAGCTCGAGGGCGACAACAGCTTAATAATTTTGCTGAGAAATGCAAGAAAGCAGCACATACAGACCTCTAATTCTCAAATAGTAAAATTTGTTTCAGCAGATTCTGACGAGAAATACTTGGCTCATCTTTCATTTGAGCTCTCTCCTAACAAGCCAATAATTTCGCCGCCTTTTTTTGTTGTCCACCTTATGGATTTGTACTATTTCTCCGGCAGTCTTGCCGAACTTCAGTCTTATTTAAAAAGGGGCGACGTTTTATTTCTTTCTCTGCATGGCAGTAATCCGCCGGGCGAGGAAGCGCTGGTTGGAAAATCAT
>WALN01000032.1 GCA_015522865.1 Microcaldota archaeon | reverse complement strand
CCTTTATTTAGGGCAAATAGATATAGAACCATTGCAATTACATACAACGCAAGCCCAGCAAATAGGTTCCAATTAATCGCTCCCCATACGCTCTTCACATTTACTATGCCTGCTTTTAGCTCAATCTGGGCAACACTTCCGAGAAATGCGCAAAAAAGGGCGATGGCTATTACTCCCAAGTTCATTTACTTTCCTCCTGGTTTCTTTTCCGGCGGTTCTGGAGATTTGAAACGCTCAAAAGCAAACACACCAATTGTAGCGATTAAATTCGTTAATATAATAACTATGAAAACTATCTCTTCAAAACCAGGAATATTGATGCCAAGTGTTGCGGGCATGGAAGCCAGGACTGCTGCTGCAAGGCCTCTGGGAGCAATTGCAACAATCAATGGAGCGTAACGCGCCAGGGATTTATCAAACAATGTTAAAACTTTCACTGAAATGATGCGCGCAATCGCTATTGCAACCAAGGCAGCAGCCGAAATAATAATAATAATTGTTGTTAGAGTAGAAAGGTTAATAATAACCCCGAGGTACACAAAAAAGAAAGTCCTCACAAAAAATGTAACTTCTTTTTGGAACTGCTTAATAGAGGGCTGCAGAGTAAAATCCCCCTTGAGTTTTATCAAATTCGCTATTTGAGAAAAATTCCCAAGCAACAAACCGAAAGTCAGCACAGCAATTGCGCCGCTGCCTTTAACCGATTCAACTAGAGAGTACATGATGAAAATGACTGCCAGAGTGAGCATGTACCCGAAGCTCTTTCCATGGAACTTGCCGAGCACACCCACCCAGAAAAACGCGAACACTGCAGCAATAAACGCTGCAATTGAGAACGCGGATAGTATAGAATGAGAAACAGTAAATACACTTACAGAAGAAGAGAGCATAACATCCATAATTGTGATTGCGATTATGACGCAGAGCGCATCTGTAAATGCTGACTCTAATGAGAGAAGTATTTTTGTGTCCGGCTTAATATCCAATTTGTCAACTATACCGAGAACTATGGCTGAGCTGCTACCTCCAAGAGTTGCGCCAAGCAACAAACCAGCAATTAAATCCCACTCAAAAACAAGTGAAAAAATCGCGACAAAAATTGCAGTTAAAGTAAATGCGAGTAATGTGAAAAGGAAAGTTTTTGAGAGTTCTGTAAGCACCTTGAAAAAATTAAGGTTTAAACCACCCTCAAACAATATTATAATTAAAGCAAGTGTTGCTATATAAGAGGCGTAGGGAGCAAAAAAAGAAGGTTTCGCGATGCCGGTGAGCGGGCCAAGCAGAACTCCAAGAAGCATTAAAATTAAAACGTCTGGGATTTTAGTTATCTTGAAGAGTTCCAAGCTGAAGAAGCCAATGAAAATTATAGCGCCTATTAGAAAGAATAATTCCACTATCATAATAAAAAAAATTAACAGATATTTAAAAATATAGAGGAAATTGTGTGGGAACTGTTATAATTATTAAAATGCTTGCCGTAATTAGGCTATGAAAATACATGTGGTTTTGGCACTAGCGCTCATTGCAACAATCGCACTAAGCGGATGCATCAATCAGCAGAATGTAAAAGCAACAGCTTCTCCCAAATCAACTCCCTGCCCGACAATTACTTGTCCAAAATGCAACTGTCCATCACCAACAATTACTGTGCTAACTGAAAAGCCAGCGGGCGAGGGAAAGCAAATAATTCCTATGACCACATTTAGTGTAAAAAATTTCAGCGCGCTCTCCAACGGAACACTGACAATAGAACTAAAAAATAATTTAGACCACGTTGTCGAACTAACTGGCATAACAAGCGAAAAAGACAACTGGGTTGGGAGCGTAAAATTTGAGGCAAATGAGTCGCACATTATAAGTTTTAAAGAGCTAACAACAAAAGGAAAAGCAGTCGGGACTCCAGTAGAGCTGCACATAACTATTTATTATGTAGATTTGCAAAATGCTATGGGAAGCAAGGACAGATGGATTCTGAAGGGAAAAATTGAATAGAGGGAAAAAATGAAAAACATGAGAAACAGAACAAAAAAAATAACTGCGTTTGTGCTTTTCTCTGCGCTTGCGCTTATTGGCTATCAGTTTAAATTCTCCTCAATACTTGGAGTGAAATCGCAGGCATTTACATTTTTCCAGTTTGTCGCTCCCACTATTGCGCAATTTTTGGGTGTCTGGCTGGGGGCGATTTCTGTTGTTTTGGTTGAGCTGATAAATTTCATTTTTACTGGTAAGGGAATTAATTTAATAAATATGCTGAGATTTCTGCCTGCTGTCGGGGCTGCTCTTTACTTTGGTTCAAAAAATGACAAAAAAATTCTCGCAGTGCCTCTTATTGCAATTGCTCTGTTCGTTCTACATCCAGAAGGAAGGGGAGCATGGGTGTACTCTCTGTATTGGCTGATACCAGTAATCGCGAAAATTAAATGGAAAAATAATTTGTTCGCGAGGAGCTTGGGGGCAACATTTACCGCGCATTCGATCGGGGCGGTTCTATTCCTCTATGCATTCAACCTCCCTACTTCTCTGTGGCTCGGTTTGATTCCGATAACTGCATTCGAAAGATTCTCATTTGCAGTGGGGATATGCGCTTCATACCTTGCGCTCACAAGCGCTATTGAGATTATAAGCGAAAGAGCAAAAATTGACACCGAATTTCTTAATATTGAGAAGCGCTACAATATTGTAAATTTTGCAAAGAATTTGGCGCATGCACTATCTTAAATAATCTCTGCATTATTCAAATATGGAAAGGTGGCTGAACTCACTTTCGCATTCAAGAGAAGGCATTGATTTCAGAAGGATAAGAACACTTGCAAATTTGTGCAATATTAGAAAGAAATATTTTGCAATTAGTGTGGGCGGAACAAATGGGAAAGGCTCTGTTGCGTCGATGCTTGCCTCAATTTTCAAACAGGCCGGCTACAAAGTAGGCCTTAACACTTCTCCTCATCTGTTGAACGTGAGAGCTG
>WALN01000031.1 GCA_015522865.1 Microcaldota archaeon | reverse complement strand
CAGCAGTTGTAATCATAACTCTTATAAAACCATTCATGAGGCAGGCAGCTTCCCAATCCCAGCAGCAGATGAACGCAGCAGGCGCGGCAGCAAAATCAATAATGCTTTTCGTTGCCCTGAAAATGAGAAAGTGAATAAATAAAAACTATATAGTGCTTCTTTTTTTATGAGAGTAAAAGGCCAAGCAAATGCGCCTATTGAAATTTTATTAGCAGTGATCTTGCTTAGCATGGGATTGGCAATTGCCTTTAACGTGATGAAGAGCTCTGGTGATTATCAGTGCAAACTTAAAATAAAGGCGTCTTCTGAAAATTTGAAACTTGCAGTTCAGACAGTCAATACTGGTTATGCGGGAACTGCAAAAGAAATAGAATATCAAGCGCAGAGATGCGGCTCAATTTCTGTGGACGCTTTGAGATTTGCTTTTTATAATCAACCGGCCTATTGCGGGGACTGCGCCGGCCATTACTCTTCATGCTGGAAAATTGAACCTTTGCAAATATTCAAAGACAGCGAAGGAAGTGAGAGATTGGAGGTAATTTCTGATGCTGCCCTGTGCATAGACATGCCAGGTGATGTATGGATGGAATTGATGGGAACTCCTGAGGATGAAGAGGGAAATGAAGTTGGTTATGCAAAAGCCTGCCCTCCTAATTTTAAGAGTGACTGCAATAATGCAACTGCAGATGCTCCAATAAGCATACCATCTGTTTCTCCTCATGGTGGAGGTGGGGGAAAATTTACAAAATTTATAACATTTGACACGCGTCATCATCGCTACTATAGGTTTCTTTTGAAAAAATCAACAGCTCATATAACTACTGCTAGTGGATCTATACCAGTTAGCGATATACAGGTTTCTGTGGTGAAAGTTAAATGAGAGGAGATTTAGCATTGTGGATTCTTTCAAAATTCGGGTTAGTGTTCTTTTTGTTTGCAATTGCGGGTTTTATTATGGTGTTTGCCACAAGGGCTAAGGACACTATGTGCTCTCAGCAAGCACAAGCAATTGCAGATTCTATTGGCGGAAAAATCTCACAGGTAGTCAACTCTCCACTTGATGACGAAAAGAGAATAGAGCCACTAAAATCAGGCATAACACTTGCTCAAGGGTATTTAGTTGGGTATAATGTTACCATTTCAGTAGTTTTTCACGATGGCGATACAAGCAAACCCGGGGATATACTTGTGGATGTGAAATCAAAAAGAGGAAACTGCGAAGGGTATTCGAGAGTTCCGTTTTCTACAAACACAAGAATTCAGCTTCTTTCTGCTATAAGCGACCGTATCGCCCCGAACAACAGAGGAGGGGAGGATATGCGCGTTCTGCCTTCAACAACAACGCAGGGGCAAAAGAGCTATTATTTGGTTATTTTGAAATGCAAGAACGAGCAGCAATGGGAGCCATGGCATTATTTATTGATACAGGACTGTATGCATAATCACCTTGATAAGTGTATGAGTTTTAACGGAGGCGCACCTTACGCTTGTTGCATTGAAAGCTCTTCATCATGCAATCCTATAAATGGGTGAAAAAAATGATAGGTCCAATTGGCGATGATCTTCCAAGTTTCTTTCCGATAATTGCCGGAATAATATTATTTCTAACCTCCATTGCATTTATCGCAACTGAATTCGACCAGCGAAATATGCAATTGAGAACTCAGAGAGCTGCAGTGGACATCGCGCATGGAATAATGTCGCACGGCTATATGGATACCGCAGATTTCCAAAGAGAATGCAAAACTATAGTTGTCCCGCTCTCCAAAAAGAACAATATTCATTTTATTCTTTTCCTGGTAAACAGCTCTGCTTATGGAGAGCCACTTAATGGTTCCAATGCGTTCATATCTGCGTGCAACGGTTCTATTTTTACAAGTTCAAATAACAGTTTGGCGAAAATTCCATCAAGCGCAACAGTGATTTCCTATCCTATTGCATATAGAAACAGCTCAGATGTCACAGATGTGAGGAGAGACACTGGTTTGCTTGTTGTTGCTGTTTGGAGAAGGTGAAAATATGAAAGGACAGGCTTCTTTAGTTGACGGCATTTTGTTTTTCCTAGTGGTCTCAGGAGCTGTCGCTTTAATTTTCTTCTTCCTCTCCTCTTATGGATATGCGCAGTCAGAAGCACTCACTTCTTCCTATATTGTTGATTATGTTCAAGACACGATAAAAGCGCTTTACTATACTGATGTCTCAAAGCTAAATACAACTACTCTAAGCGGTTCTGCATCTATTATGAGCTGTGAGGACCTTAAAGCTTATCCGAGCAACTCGGTTGCTATGCTGCTCAAAAAAGATATTTCCGATGATGTGTTAAATGATACCTATTACAAAGTTGAGCAGCCGGGAAAACTCGCTCTTGCCTGCGCTCTTTCCGAATATTTGCAACCCTTAGTTTATACCGGCTATGGCTATTATGCAACTGTTCTTTCTCCAACTGATGAGCCCCTTTCAAGCCCGTATTATAATATCTCAAGCGAAATTCTAAGCGTGGATTTAAACAAAGCAGCAGCTATTGAAAACTGCTCGATGCCGGGCACAATAGTGATAAATGCTCCATTTAGGACAGTTGATGAGAATATGGGAGAAGTTGATGATAAGCTGAGAATATGTGTCTGGCCAAAGAGCTAAGGTGTAAACTCTTCTCCACATTTCCAGCATGTGAATTTTCCATTCTCAACTTTTGCTGCGCAGTTCTCACAATTTGTTGCGCCGCAGTATGGGCAGACTGCTATTGTCTTTGCAGGTTTGCCACAATGGGGGCATTTTTTGAGCTTCTGTGTTTCCTTTCCTTCAGAAATTTGCTCCAGCTGTGAGAACACGCTTCCTTTCTCTACCTCTCCTCCTGCCGCCTCTTTTGGAGCAGCTTTTTCTGCTCCGCCAAAAAGAGGCTTCGATTCGCCCATCTTGAGCAGCTCACCCAATGATGCTTTCTCTTCCTTACTTTTTCCTGCCTTCTCTTTTTTTCTTTTAGTCTCCTTCTTCACTTCCTTTTCCTTTTTAATAGTCGGCAGTATCTCTCCGACTATTTCTTCCTCCTCCTTCTTTACTTTCTCCTCTTTTTTCGCTTTTGGAGGCTTTGCATGAAATAATTTTTCTCTCTCTTCCTGCGGCAATAAGTAAATACGATGTCTAAGAATTTTTTTAGATGGCTCTTCTATCGACCTGCTGACTTCTTCCTCAGTTTCCTGTAATATGTCCCTTAGTATGACATCTGTTTCTTTCTCTTGTGCTTCTTCTTTCGCTTTTTCCGTTTCTTTTTTGTTTATTTTTACCTCTACGTCTTTCTTACTTTTTTGTTCTTTTTTTGGAATTATTATTTCTTCTTTTTTCTCATCATCTTTTGTCATTACTTATCTCACCACTTTTAGCTTTTTAATTATTTTTAGCGTTTCACCATATTTTTAATTTATACCTGCCTATAATATTAGGGGGCCGTGGGCTAGCCTGGAAATCTCTCAAGAGCTCTTGAGCTTTTGCAGACTAGAATGCTACCAGCTTCGGGAGCTGGCGACCCGAGAAACTTCTTTTCTTTCTAAAGAAAGAAAAGACCTTTACTAGAAAAGAAAGAACTGCTGAAAAGACCTTTAGAAGAAAGAACTATCAAGAGACCTTTAGAAAAGAAAGGTAAGGTTATTTTTGCTGAAAAGAAGGAAGCGCGGGAATTCGAATCTCGGCGGCCCCATGTGCTAT
>WALN01000030.1 GCA_015522865.1 Microcaldota archaeon | reverse complement strand
TGTTAAAGTGATTTTCCTTCCGGAGTTTAATTTAATTTCTAATAACTTAGATTTTGTCTTTTTTCTCCATATTTTTTCAACTTGTTTGCTTTCCAGCTTAAGCGTTTTTTTGTTTAGGCTTACCACTTCAAGCTTGTCCTTCACATTAACATACTCAAAATTTTTTTCTTTCAAAATTTTTCCTTTTTCGAAAAATTTTTCTGCTATTTTCTCTATTTTTTCAATTTTTCCATCAGAAAGTTGAATCAACGAGTCCCCTGTCAGCGCGCCGTCATGGCCCGTGTTCATAGCAGAGAACATCGTAAACCCTTCCTGCCCCCTTATTTCTCCAACTATTATTCTGTCAGGCCTCATTCTCAAAGAGTTTTTTACAAGCGTATTCATATCTATTTCTCCAGTTCCTTCTATGCTTGGGGGGCGCGTTTCTAATCTGACCCAATGGGTTAGTGGCAATCTAAGCTCTGCGACCTCTTCTATTGTGATAATTCTTTCATATGTTGGAACAAAAGAGCATAAAATGTTCAAAGTTGTTGTTTTACCAGAAGCGGTGCCGCCAGCAACCAAAATATTTGCTGGTTTTGCACCCATCCCATCAACAGCCATCCACAAAAACGCAGCAGCTTCGTAATTTAAAGTGTTTTCTGCAACAAGGTTCGAAATAGTCATGGGATTTTTTCTGAATTTTCTTAAAGAGATGGTAGCGCCGTCGATGGATGCCGGAGGTATCGTCGCATTTACCCTTGTACCATCAGGAAGCCTTGCATCTAAAAGCGGAGTTTGTATATCTATATGTCGGCCTATCAACCGCGCCATTTTGTCTATTATTGTTCTAATATCCTCATCGTTGTAGAATATTATATTTGTCTTCATCATTTCATACTTTCTGTGGAATACATATACTGGCTTATTTGGCCCTATAACTAATATATCTTCCAACAGGTCATCATCTAATAAATAGTCAATTAATCCAAACCCCACTATTTCCCTTGTAACTGCATCGGCATAAAAAGATTTTAAATAAACCGGGATTTTCAGCTCTGGAGTGGAGTCGATTATATCCGAAACCTGTTGAAAGCATAAATTATATCTTCTCTTTCTATCTGTCATAGATGGCTCTAACTCAACTACTCTGCTTGCAATATCTAACAAATTTTTTAATAATTCTCTTTCCCCGCCCCTGTATCTTGGAACCGGCACCTCATACAAATAAAGAGCCTCTCCTTTTACTTTGTATATTTTTACTTCTTTATAAGAGTCCACAAGTGTTTTTTCCTTATCTGTTTTCTCCGGCTTTCTCTTTTCTTCTTTTTCTGGCAGAGATGGCAGAGGCATATTTTTCCTTTGTTCGAGCAGAGTGTTCAAATATCCCATAATTTCACAACACATTTATTATTAAAAGCCTTTTCTGTAGCTCTATAGAAAAGTTTTTTTAATTAGCTTGATTATTTAAAATATGCAATTAAGAACTTTACTGAAACATTCATGGGAATCCTACTCCTCCAATTTTGCTCTTATCTCTTTATTTGCGCTCCCCTTCCTCGTAGTTTTTCCCATTTCATTACTTCTCCCTAACTACATCGCACTTGGCGGAACTTTTTTAAGATTTGGCAGCATTCAACATGATTTGAGCTTGCTTGATGTTTTTATGATGATTTCGCTCGTTGTTGTTTCATTGTTTCTATTTTCGCTTGTTTTGGTTGTGATAAATATGCTTATTAAATCGCAGAGAACCTTGCTTAAGCTTTCTTATTATGAAAGGTCGCTGATGAAGCGCCACACGCTAAATTTGTTCTTGCTCCTTATTATTGTATTAACAATTACCTTAGCTGCTGAGCTATTTTTGTACTCCCTGAATTTACATCTTATTTTAGGAGCTTTTATTTCATTTCTTATTGGTCTGCTTATTCTTTTTGCTCCGCAGGCAATAACTATCGACGAGCTTGGGCCTGTGAATGCTATAAAGAAAAATTTAGAAATTATACGTTCTAAATCAAGTTTCATGATTTTCTTCTTTTTACTCGCCATATTCCTTCTTTCACTTAATACTTTTATATTCAAACTTATAGAGCCGCTATTTCCTTACTCTCCCTATTTTGCAGTTGCGGTCAATGCGGTAATTGTAATGCCGTATTTAGAAGTTCTAAAGACTCACATATATCTCAGCAAATATGCTTTTCTTTAATTTTTACATTTCCCGCGCTGTCTGAATAATGAGCAATCATTTATATTTTTTTTTATTGTAGGTTTGTATATGCATACCTTAATAATTGCGGAAAAGCCGTCCGCATGCGAGAAAATTGCATACGCTCTTGCTTCTTCAACGCCTGGAAAAATCAGGAACAACAAAGTGAGCTCTTACGAATTTTTCAGGGGAAAGAGAAAAATTATTGCGGTTGCTGCAGCCGGCCATCTTTTTTCGCTTGCAGAGAAGAAAAAAGGAAAGCCATCTTTTGAGTTGGAGTGGAAGCCCACTTATAAAGTGAACAAAAAAGCGGCGTTTACAAAAGATTATTTGCTTACTATTGTAAAATACGCAAAAGATGCAGATAAGTTTGTCTCAGCTACAGATTATGATTTGGAGGGAGAAGTGATAGCAAGAAATATTCTCGAGTTTGCGTGTAAAGCCAAACATTTTAAGAGAATGAAATTCTCAACACTCACCAAAGAGGAGCTTTCAAATTCATTTGAGCATTTGAGGGAGCCGGATATTAATTTATCAGAAGCAGGGAGAGCGCGCCATTATTTAGACTGGATATACGGCATTAATATTTCAAGAGCTCTTATGGAAACTCTCAAGCGCTCCGGCTCTTTTAGAGTTTTGAGTATGGGAAGAGTTCAAGGGCCCACATTAGCAATTCTTGTGAATAGAGAAAGGGAAATTAGGAGTTTTGTTCCAGTCCCATTCTGGCAATTAAAAGCGCTGATTAAAGGCGTAGTTTTTCTGCATATTAATGAAAAATTCTGGCATAAAGAGGAGGCAGAAAAAGCGCTTGAGAACTGCGAGAAAAAAGGAAGAGTTACAAATGTTTCCGAGAGAGTGAGTACTCTGTCTCCGCCAGCTCCTTTTGACCTTACCGCACTTCAAATTGAGGCGTCTGCACATTTCAGGTTTACTCCCGCTTTTACTTTATCTATTGCTCAGTCCCTTTATGAGAAAGCACTTATAAGTTACCCAAGAACATCTTCTCAGAAACTGCCCGCATCTCTCAACCTCCCCAAAATAATCAAAAAAATTGCCGGCAATCCAAACTATAGTGAATTTGCAAAAATGCTTTTAAAAAATAAAATGACGAAGCCACACGAAGGTAAAAAGGAGGACCCCGCGCATCCGGCTATCTATCCCACTGGTGTCGCTTCAGCCAAATTAACAAAGGAGCAGCACTCGGTTTACGATTTGATTGTAAGAAGGTTCCTTGCATGCTTCGCGGAACCAGCGAAAAAAAGGAGCATGAAAGTTACTGCAGCACTTGGAAAAGAGCAGTTTTATGCAACCGGAGAAAATATCTTAAAGAAAGGATGGACCGAAATCTACCCATACAAAAGCAAGGCGGAAAATTTACCAAATTTTGAGAAAGGTGAAGAGGTCAGCGCGCAGAAAATATTTATTGAAGAAAAGCAAACCCAACCGCCAAGGAGATATTCACAGGCCTCGCTTGTAAAGAAAATGGAGGCAATAGAAATAGGGACCAAAGCAACGCGCGCCTCAATAGTTCAGACTCTTGTAAGGAGGGGATATGCAGAAGGAGCGCAGAGCATGAGCGTAACTGAGTTTGGAGAGCAGATTTACGAACTTGTTAGAAAAACTGCGGGAGAACTTTTAGATGAGAAATTGACAAGAAAATTTGAGGAGGAGCTTGAGAAAATCTCGGAAGGGAAAAAGAAAGTTGAAGATGTTGAGGAGGAGGGGAGAGAAGTTGTTGCAAACATAGTCAAAAAATTCGAAGCTGCTTCTGGAGAGGCTCTCGCAAAAGCTCTAACAAAAATGAGAAAAAATTCCAACGAGCTTGGTAAATGCCCTAAGTGTGGCGGAACATTAGTTATAAAAAAATCTAAATACGGCTTCTTTGTTGGATGTTCAAATTATCCCAAATGCAAAAATACATACCCGCTCCCAAGAAATGCAAAAATCATCCCCACTGGCAAAGTTTGCCCCCAGTGCCACACCCCGATTGTAAAAGTTATAAGAAAAGGAAAAAGACCATTTACTATGTGCTTGGACCCCAATTGTCCAACTAAGAAAAACTGGGGTAAAAAAACTTCAAATAGCACAAAATAATTTTGAGATGTTTAGGCGCCAATAAGTTTCGCTCTGCCCGTGAGGTTCATTACCTCGCTCATTATGCTCAAACCTTTTATTCTGTGCAGCCCTCCTTTTTGGCAGTACCGCTCTCCAAATTTTTTCACATCATCTGTTCTTACCCCAATTCCCTCCATCACTATTGGAACTGGGTCGCCAGAATGGTCTTTTAGCGCGCAGGGTGTTGAATGGTCTCCAGTTATTATTAGCAAAATATCTCTTCTGTTCAGCATTCTAACATATTTATCCACCTTTTCGATGAATTCCTTTTTTCCTTTGTAATTTCCGTCGTGCGAGAAATTATCTGTTGCTTTTATGTGAACAAAAACAAAGTCCGCGCTCACTTTTAGCGCAGCTTCAAATTTTGCTTTTATGTCGGTGTCTTTTTTTCCAGTTGCACCTTTTACATTCAGCACCTCCATCCCGACCAACTTTGCCACTCCTTTGTATAAGCCTGCACCAGCAACGCACGCCGCCTTCATCCCGTATCTTTCATTAAACTTTGGTATGCGTCTCATTTGACCTGCCCCCCTCAATAATAATATATTCGCAGGAAGTCTTCCTTCTTCTGCTCTCTTCTTGTTGAGCGGATGTTCCCGCAGTATTTTTTCAGCTTTTTTTAGAAATTCATTAAGAACATCTGCAGTAAATTTTGCTTCTTTACTCTTGTCTATTGGTTTTATTTTTAGAGGGGGCAAATTTGGTTCGTGTGGATCTGAATTAGTTATTTTGTCGCTTAAGTTTTTCCCCCTTAACACAACCGCAGCTCTATGCGCTGTTCCGCTTTTGATAATTATTTGCACATTCCTAATTTTCATATTAAGCGCTTTTGTCAATTCTTTTGTGTTCTGTATTCTGCCCGCTCTTCTATCAATTATAACGCCATTTTTTACAGTTCCAAAATTTGCTCTGAATGCCACATCGCCCTCCTTCAACTCCATGCCGACCCCCGCAGCTTCAAAAGGCCCTCTGCCTGGATAGTACTTTTCTATTGGATAGCCGAAAATAGTTAGGTGGGCGGTGTCGCTTCCTGGCCTCAGCCCAACTCCAAGAGTATCCATTAATCCGCAAATACCTTCTGAAACAATTTTGTCCATATTTGGAGTCCTTGCCGCCTCAAGTGGAGTTTTTCCATTTAGCTCTTTTATTGGTCTGTCGCCCAGTCCATCCATTATCAACAAAATTGTTTTCATCTTATCCCTTTCCAAAGACCGTTCTTTCCCCTAAAATTTCTTCAATTCTCAACAACTCATTGTATTTTGCAACTCTTTCTCCTCTTGCGGGAGCGCCTGATTTTATCTGCCCGGTATTCCATGCAACTGCCAGATCCGCAATAAAATCATCTGTTGTTTCGCCGGACCTGTGCGAAACCATTATTTTCCATCCATTTTTTGTTGCCAAATTCGCAGCTTCTTTTGCCTCTGTTAATGTTCCTATCTGGTTCACTTTCAACAACAGCGCGTTGCATGCTTTTCTTTTAACTGCTTCTGCTATTCTCTTTGGATTCGTTACTAAAATATCATCACCAATTATTTCATATCTATCTCCGATTCTCTTTGTGAATTCTATGAACCCATCCCAGTCGTCTTCTGCAAATGGGTCCTCAAAAAATGCAATATCGTATGTTTTTGAGATATCTATATACATATCCGCAAGCTCTCCACTGTTCATTTCATTTTTCTCCACTATATATTTTCCATCTTTGTAAAATGAGGACGCAGCAGAATCCATACCTATTTTTGCCTTGCCTTCATAACCAGAATCTTCAATTGCTTTTGTTATAAGTTCCAAAGGCTCTCTGACTGTTGAAAGTGGAGGTGCAAATCCCCCTTCATCTCCCACATTTATTGCATTTTTTCCATGCTTCTTTTTTATTTCTTCTTTAAGCGTGTGGTATATTTCAGACCCCATCCTTAGCGCCTCATGAAAATTTTTTGCTCCCTCCGGGTACAGCATATATTCCTGAATATCTAAGTCGTTACCAGCGTGTTTTCCTCCATTGATAATATTAAAGCCAGGTATCGGCAAAACGCGCCCTTCTGAATTAAGGTATTCAAATAAGTGTTTTCCTTCAGTTGCAGCCCCCAGCCTCGCAGCTGCTAAACTTACGCCTAAAATTGCATTTGCTCCCAATTTGCTTTTATTTTCTGTGCCGTCTAACTCAATCATTTTTTTGTCAATCGCTTCCTGCTCCCTGCAGTCCATACCTACAACTGCAGGCGCAATGATTTTATTCACATTTTCAACTGCCTTCAATACTCCTTTCCCATGGAACCTTTCTCCGCCATCTCTTAATTCAAGCGCTTCATGCTTGCCAGTAGAAGCGCCAGAAGGAACTGCTGCCCTTGCCATTTTGTTTTCTGCATAAATATCAACTTCAACTGTTGGATTTCCCCTGGAGTCTAGAATTTCCCTTGCGTAAATTTTAGTTATTTTTGCCATTTTATCACCATTCAATTACAATATAAAAGTATAAATACATAATATTAATTCTGTCTCTTATACACATCTCCG
>WALN01000029.1 GCA_015522865.1 Microcaldota archaeon | reverse complement strand
TCGCACTGGTTGAATTCTATAAAATGATTCCAATTAATCTCATCTGGCCGAAACACTTTGCCGATTGAAAATATTCTTAAGGGCGGCACGAAAGGGGAAGAGAGCGCTCTGGCGGAAACACATGTTGTCTGGGATCTCAATACTAATTGCCTTGCAATCTCTTCCTCCCATTTGTATTTCCATCCTATAGATTTTCCAGCGCCTCCATGCTCGTGCACTTCTCTTACTCTTTTTATCAATTCTTTGTTTTCTATTTTTCCTTTTTTCGGGTATTTTAGTTTGAATACGTCATGTATATCTCTTGCAGGGTGGTGCTGAGCCATAAATAACACATCCATGTTCCAAAATTCGGTTTCTATTAAAGGTCCTCTTCTTTCAGTGAAACCAAGCCCGATCAATTCTTCCTTTATTCTCCTCAGTAGTTGCAGGTAGAAGTGTTTTTTTCCTATAATAAGCGGAGCGACAAGAGTACTCAAATTATACTTTTTGAATGTTTTGTTTTTCCAGCTACCGCTCTTAAGCATTTGTGGAGTTAGCCCGGTCACTTCATTTTTCGCTTCCCCTATTTTTTTAACAAAAAATTTCTTTGCTTCTTTTTCAAGAATTAATTTTCTGTGCTTAAGTATTTTTACTTCCTCCTGGTTTAGCGCTTCGCCATCTGCCACTTTCTTCAAGAGAATGTCTATTCCTCCTTCCATTTTCTCTGACGGCTCTAAATAAGTTTTTCCGCTCTTTTTTACTATTTTCGCCCATTTATTTTTCAACGCCCATTGCAGCCCTATTTTGTTTTTTATATTCTCGAGGGGAGTTTTTCCTTTCAGCTTTTTCATCAGCTGCATCTCTGGAGTGCCATTTTTCAAGTATTTTTCTCCCTCCTTGTTGAGCTCAAAAACAATTTTTTTTTCCTCTTTCAATTGAACTACTCCTTCAGCTTCCATTTTCCTTAATAAACTCATCACTCCCGAGTAGCCCAGCCCGTTTTTCTTGCAGACTTCATCAACTGCAGTGAAGCTGTTACTTAATACTTCTACGACTCTGCTCTTCATATTCATTTTATCGCCACTCAAAGTTTATACCCAAGTTCCCTTAACAATCTTTTGCGTCCTTTTTTGTCCTTTTCTGACTCAACTCCCCTTATTTTCCCCCCGTCAATAACTCCCAATATTCCCGCGCCCTGTCCTGTTTCTGCTACTACTATTTGCAGAGCATTTGCTGTTGCTGCATAAATATTACATACTTCGCTAATCCCCTTTACAGCGTTTAGCACATTAATTGGAAATGCCTCTTTTATAAGGATTACAAATACATGGCCCGCCCCTATTTTTAAAGCATTTTTCGTTGCTATTTTTATCAGTTCTTTGTCGTTGCCGCTTGTTCTTACTAAGCATGGGCCGGACGACTCGTTGAATGCTATGCCAAATTTTATTCGAGGAGCTGATTGAACAAGCGCTTCATGTATATCCTCGACAGTTTTTATAAAGTGCGCCTGCCCGACTATTATATTGCTTTTTTCCGGAACCTCCATTTTTTTTACATCTATTTTTATCTCCATATATTTCTAAAACATCGCATTTTTAAATTTAAGTAGGTTTATTTTGTTGGCGATGTCATGGACGTGGTTATTAAACCAGGTACAAATAATAAGACAGGAAGCTGGAGAACTGAGCGGCCTGTTGTGGACAATAGCACCTGTGTGAAATGCAGGACATGCGAAACATTCTGTCCAGATGGAGCAATAACTGTCGATGAAAGCGGCGCTCACATAAATTATGACTTCTGCAAGGGATGCGGAATCTGCGCGAATGTGTGCCCAGTTAAAGCAATTAAAATGGTTGAAGAAAAGTAATTATATTCTTTTAAAATACAGCACATGGGGGAATATTATTTTCTTCGATTTTTCAATTTCAAATCTTTTTTTCGTGTAGCCTATTTTCTTATATTCAGGATGTTTTTTAAAAAATTCTACTGCTTTTTTATGCTCTTCCTCAAAAAATGGCTTATACCCATAAAAAATAGATTTTTTTTCAATAAGTTTAGGATGCGCTCCAAACATCCATGTATCCCTTGTAATTATTTTTGCTTCTTTTTTCCTTCCAATCTCTTCAACCTTTTCATTAAACTTCCTTAACACCTCTCGCCTTTTGTTAGCAGGCAAGAAAGATTTCCCTTCTTCAAAATTTTCCAACCTTGTTAAAATTATGTGGATTGCAGGAACCTTTCCCATTTTGTATAATTGGTAATGTAGAAACGCTGGAGTCTCTTCTGTTATTTTGCGTTCATCCATCTCGTTCTTGGGAGTACTTATTTTTTCAGTTATTTTTATCCTCCCATTTTTGTCCGCTATTATATAACCTATTTTTGGTATCTCTTCCATATTAGAAATTTAAATGATCTTTTATTTATTTGTTTATGTTGGATGTTAGGAAAATTAGCTGGGTGCGAAAGGACACACGAAGTTATGCGTCCACCCTTTTCAGCTCTATGCATATGTTCGGCTATATAAATAACTACCCGAAATTTGTTGGAAGTAGATTACATAAGGTAATGTTCGAAGGGAAAAACTTCATATGGTATAGATACTTGGAGCCTTCTGATGTAAAACAATTTGAAGAGCATATCCGCTCCAAAATTGAAGAGGAAAATTTCGTTGGAGGTTTTTTAAAAAAGCTTGAGGGCGCATACAAAGAAGCGGATGCTTTTTACAAGCAGATGCTTGGAATTGATTTCAGCGAAGTTGATGACAGCTCTCTCTTTGAGAGTTTTGATAGCTATTTTAACAAAACAATTTTTATGACATCTGGCCAGAGTGCTTCAATTTGGGTTACAAATGCCTATGTCGAGAAAACTTTTAGTAAAAGAAAGCTTACAGAAAAAGAAAAGCAGCTGTTGGCCCGCCCCCTGCATGGTATTGATGTCGTAGCTGAAGAGAAACAATTTTTGGGATTGGTTGGGAGGGCCCAGCATAACAATTTAAAAAAATTTGAAAATTTTGACAGCCAATTAAAAAAAGAGTTTGAAGCGCATTTCAAAAAGTGGTGCTGGCTCAGCGCATACGTAGCTGGAGAAACATGGCGTCAAGAGCAGTTTGTAAAAAGAGTCGACTCTGCGCTTGCTGCCTCAGATGCAGATGAGCAGCTTAGGAAGATAAACAATGAAAAGGAAAAAGTTGAGCGCGAAATCACTGCTCTTATTAAGGCAAAAAAAATTTCCAAAGAAGAGGTTTTCAATCTCAGAAGTCTAATCCACTATAGGATGCTTGCTGAAACGAGGATGGGCTTGGCCAACTATTCTTCTCAGAAGTTATTTGAGGAGATTGCAAAAAGAAAAAATATACCCGAAAATTTGTTGGAGTTGTATACGTTTAAAGAGATAAGAGAAGATGTTCCTCTTTCAGAACTTCAAAAAAGAAAAAGGCATTATATTGTATTAATGGGAAAGGACGACTTTTATTTTTTCAGCGGAAAGGACGCGGATAATCTATCCAAAGAGATTTCGTTTTCACAATCAGTTGAAAAGGAAGTAGGAGAGACAAAAAAACTGGGGGGCACTCCTGCATCTCCTGGCTTTGCAAGAGGGAGAGTGAAAATCATTTTAACTCCAACTCCAGCGGAGCTCAGCAAAGTTAAAATAGGCGATGTGATGGTTGTTCCCAACACCACTCCAATGTTTCTTCCGGCGATGAAAAGAGCGGTTGCAATAGTGACTGACGAGGGCGGGCTCACATGCCATGCGGCAATTGTTTCGCGGGAATTGGGAATCCCCTGCGTAGTTGGAACAAAAGTCGCAACAAAAGTGCTGAGAGACGGAGATGAGGTCGAAGTAAACGCGGACAAAGGCGTCGTGAAAAAGATTCCGCAAAAAGTATTTTAACCTTTGTTTCCTAATGCTCTTGGTAAAATGCCTAAAAATACCTATATTATAGCTTTTGTTCTTCTTTTCTCTTTAGTCAATGCTGTTTCTTTAAACATCTCTCTCCCAAACGGAGCAATCACTTTCCATAAAATTCCAGTGGTTGTAAATTATTCTGATGCTAATAAAATTATAAATTTCAGAGTTTCTTTAAAAGGCCCCGGCCTTCCAACTCCTGTGAAGTTTTTAGATGTGGCTTCTCCACAGAATTTTACAATAGATTCGCTTGGCTTTTTGCCCGGAGAGTACCTGCTCGATGTCTCGCTTCTCGATGACCATGGCGAGTCAGCATATCAGAAAGTGAAATTTAAAATAGTTTCATGCAATCCCTGCTCTTCACAGTGCATATCTCAGACAAATTATATTTGTAAAAATAATATCGCAATCCCAGTTTCCTCACCTCAAAATATTTCATCTCTTTCAGGAGAATGCCCCGGCACATGCATGTTTGCATTGCAGGCTCAAAAAAACAATTGTTCTGCGGTAAGCGGCAAGTGCGACAAAGGAAAGAACTGCTATTCATGCTCAAAATGCTATGGAAAAATATGCAAAGATCTAAACAACATTTCATTTGTCAACTCTCAGTGCGAACCAACTGAAGGGTGGGGCTGCAAATTTGGATGCCTGCCCAGCGCAGATGCAAAATGCAACTCAAATATACCACTTGTGGAATTTTCATTAACTCACCTCTCAACCAATTCTACCTTTTATTTTCATACTTTTGAAAACGGCGCGCTTGATAGAGATCCGTTTGATGGAAAGAGCGAGCTTATTTTTATTTCTCCCAAAACTCAACTCGACGATTCTGGGGCTTTTGTTCTCGATGAGCATAACTCCCCGTTTTTCAAAAAGTTTTATATAAACGGCTCAAGCGAAAAAGAAGTAATTGCTTTTCAGGGCGACGCAAATTGGGATGAAAAGAGGTCGGAAGAGTATGTCGATGATTTGAACATTTACTATTCTGTTGTTTTTACTCCTCCCCTTAGATTGTGCAACAGTTATGAAAAAAGATGCAGGAGGGAAGAGATTTTTCAGAGCATGCCAACGATTAAATTCCTTGGCGAGAACTGGAGCCTTCATTATATGAGCGTGAAAGATAAGGAAGTGATTTTGTGGAAGGAGAGCTTAAGAAAGGATATGAAGATAGGAGATGTTGTTCCCCTAACTCGTGATTCTAAACTAAAGTTAGAAAATATGCTGCCAGATGAACAGGCGCAGTTTAGAATTATTGATAAAAATGGTAGGACATTGCGGCTTTTCAGCCTAGGCAAGGGAGATGTTTCCAAGGGCAGTTCTATTATTTTGCTTAACTCTCTGAACTCCAGCTCTGCAAGGGTCACTGTTTATTCCAATGAGCTTGTTCTTAAGGATGGCAGCGCT
>WALN01000028.1 GCA_015522865.1 Microcaldota archaeon | reverse complement strand
GGGTATACTATTTTCTGATGTTTCTATATCCCAACATCTATTTTTATTCTTTCCCTTAGCAAGCCTTTTATTATTTTCTTTCTTTTATTATTTATGAAAATAGTTATTGCAGATGTCAAAGAAGGGAGGAATTATCAGAGGGAGCTGACAGATTCTGAGGCCTCTACTTTTTACGGCAAAAAAATAAATGACAAATTTGATGGCGCTTTAGTTGGATTTGACGGCTATGAATTTGAGATAACTGGGGGGAGCGACAAGCAGGGCTTTCCGATGAGGAAGGGAATTATTTCAGCAGGGAGAGTTAAGGCAATTATTTCAAAGGGGCCCGGATTAAGAAAAACAAAAAAGGGATTCAGAGTTAAAAAGACCTTGAGGGGCGGCATCATCTCGCCAGAAATCATACAGCTTAATGTAAAAGTTGTTAAATATGGACCTAAAAAGATTTCAGAAATTATGCCATCCAAGCCAGAAAAAGAAAGCGAGAAGAAAAAAAGCTAAATTTTAAATGGCTCAACTTCTGGCTTTCCAATATTTACTTCTTTGAACCCCCACTTTTTCCTCAGCTCCTCAACCGCTTCTTTTTCATCCTTTGTGTTGATGTATACCTGGGCTCCAAGCTCCAGGCCAGCGAGCTTTGTTGTTCTTGGGTATATTTCTGAGTGGAAGTGAAAGTCATACATTTTTGGGGCGGCATGATGCGCGATATTATAATCGCTGCTCACTTTGGAAAGCCGCTGTAGTGTTTCTCTTAAAATTAGCATATAATCCAATTTCATGCTTTCAGTAAATTCAACAAAATTCCTTACATGCTCTTTCGGGATAATCCACGTTTCGTATGGAAATCTTCCAAATGACGGAACAAGAGCTACAAATGATGAATTTTCTATTATTATATTGTCTTCTTCTTTTTTTATCAGGTCGCAGAAAATGCATTTATCAAAATGCCTTCTGTATATTCTCAAATTAGCAAGTTCTTTTCTCACTAATTGCGGGATAAACGGCATAGCCATTATTTGAGAATGCTCGTGGTCTATGCTTGCGCCTGCTGTCGGCCCATGGTTCTTGAACAAATACACATATTCAATCTTCCTCTTTTTCTGCAGCTCTCTGAACCTGTTCAAATAAGCTTCAAAAACTTCCAGCAGATGCTCCTCTGAAAAATTTTGGAACAGCTGCCCGTGCCTTTCAGTTTCTATTATTAGCTCATGCTCCCCATACGCGTAGCTTCTCCAAAAAAATCTCTTTTTCTTTTCAAATTCCCCGCCCGGCCTCTCTGCTGGGAACGCATTTTCGCATACTCTCACTCTCCAATCTTTTTCATTTGGGAGCGCAAAAATTGTTGGCGGGGTCATGTGTTCGTTTCCTTTATCAAATGGGCATAATTTTTTTCCTTTCTTTTTTGTTAGATGAATTCTCTTTGCTCTTTTGCTCGCCATTATTACTATGCTTCCCTGCACGTAGTCCTGCCTGAACTCAAATACCATAATAAAATTATCCTATTTTGCTTTAAATTGTTTTACTCTATTCTTGCTAAACAAAAGTTTTTTAGAGACAGTAAAATTTACACATAATTGTCCAAGAAGATTTATAAAGTGCAGATAAATGATGCCAAAATAGGTGATAAAATGGAAAACCCCAAAATAACGATTGACGTACGGAATATGCCAAGCGTCGCCGACAGGCCCAAGAAAGTTTCAGCTGAACTTGATAAAATCAAATCTGGGGAGTACGCTGAAATAGTAGCAGATGATGAGAGAATGCTCCAGCTCGCGCCTCAAATGATAAACTCCATAAAAAAAGCCGATTTTATAAGGTCCTGGAAAGGAGACGATGGATTCTACTACACTCTCATTAGAAAAAAGTAGATGTTGGAAAGTATTTATAGATATGAGGGCATTATTTGAGTGAAGGCAGCAGCATGATTAGTAGTTTCCTGAGCAGTGCATTTTTCTGGGTAGCTCTCTATTTGGTGGGCTATGTAATATCTATCCTAATGTTAGCTTTGTTTGGTTTCGAAAAGATTGAAGAGAAGATGCCCGCATATTTTCTTAGAATATTTATTTTTCTGGTCTTCGTATTGCCTCCTATTGTATTACCATTTACCGAAGGGCCTAAAATAGCGGCATTTGCAACAACTCTCCTGCTTATCGGAGCTTTATTTGTAGGGGCCGCTCTTGTGATTAGATTAATAGCGCAAAGGCAGATAGGTGTGCTGCCATTTAGAGCCAAAGAGGGGCTGGTTACGACCGGCATTTATGGATTTGCCAGACATCCTTTGTATCTCAGCAACGGGTTATTTGCAATTGGCATTGCTCTTTTATTTGATTCGCTGTATGCCTTCTTATTTTCAATATTATATACTCTTCTTTATTTGCCTGTTATATATTTTGAAGAAAAGGACCTTTTGAAAAAGTACGGAGATGAATACAGAAAATATAAGGAGAGGACTGGGCTGTTATTCCCGAGAAAAGTATGATGCAGCGAGCTTACTTTCTCATCTCTTTTTTGAATTTTTCAACAAGAGGAACTGGAAAGGGGTCTACACCATAACTTAAAGCTAAATAATAGCTTGCCCAGTCCCCTGCATGCGCTCCGTAGAAAATCTGCTCGCACAAATTGCCTCCCTCAAGCTTTATTCTTACAACTCTGTATTTTTTTCTGAACAGTTTTTCGAAAATGTTTATTCTTTTTTTGATTCTCTTTTGCTCCTTTCCATTTTCAAAAATTAGAAACGTGTATTTTGCAACTGCATTTGTGAACCCGATCATCTCGTTGTGGTTCAACTCGGGAAACACGTTGAAAAACGACTGCGTTTTTGCGTTTTCATTGAATTTTATTTTTACTGTTCTCGCAACCATATATTTCTCTTCATCAGAATATACAATTGGTATTCTGCCTTTGACGCTTTTCGCAATATTCCTCCCCATTTCAATCAATTTCTTTTGCTTTTTCTTAAGAAAAGCGCCGCATTTTTTTAGATTTATTTTTTCAGCTGCTTTTTTTCTCTTCAATATGTTGTACATTATGGAGAACATATAGCCTGTTGCGCATCTCGGAGGTATTTTTGGCGGGAGTTTCGCGAATTTAATTTTGTATTCCTTTGCAAGCCTTTCCAATTTTCCATTGCTTGAGATTGCGATTACTTCCGCTCCCGAGTTTTTCACCTCTTTGAATGCGGATATAGTCTCTTCAGTATTGCCTGAATAGGAAATTACAAACACCAATGTTTTTTTATCTGGTTTGAAAGGAATTCCATAATTTCTGTGGATGATTACCGGCGCTTTTGAAAAAGGTTTTAGGAAATCGCCAGGCAGCGCGCTTCCGCCCATGCCGCAGACAAGCACTTTTTCAGGCTTGTTTTGCCTGATTTTAATTTTTTCGGCTATTTTTTCCCCATTTGCGAATTGCTCTGGAAACTC
>WALN01000027.1 GCA_015522865.1 Microcaldota archaeon | reverse complement strand
GCAATAGGCTTTTCACAAATTGTTCTTTTTCTCTGAAGTTCTCCTGTGCAAAGGCTTTTCACAAATTGTTCTTTCTTTTCCCTGAGCAACTTCTTAAAAAGAAGTTGCATCAAGAAGTTCCCTGGTGCAAAGGCTTTTGCATTCTGTTCTTTCTTTTCCCTGAAGGCTTTTCTTTCTTACAAGAAAGAAAAGGCTTCGTTGAAAGGCCGACATCCTTAACCGGACTAGACGACTGGAGCGTCTAAAAGAATAAAGACAACGTTCTTTTATTAGTTATGCTCATTGAACAAAAATTAGATAAATCCAAAGAGCAGTAAAATCCCAAGAGCAAACACAATTAGAAAAAGCAGGAATGCAAACCTAAATTTTCTCACTTTTAAATATGGTACATGCTTTTAAAATTGGCTATATTAATATAGTTGGCGAGAAAATGAAACTGGTAATTATTGGCGGAGGACCTGCTGCGGTTATTGCTGCTTTTACTGCAAAATCAATTGATTCAAATGTGGATGTAATTTTAGTAAAAAATGAAAAGGGAGTTTTTGTAAAATGTGAAGCTCCATACAATCTGGCGGGCATGCCGAAGTTGGAGGATGCTGTATTGCCAGATGAGATGATAAAAGAAAAAGGAATAAATATTGTTTATGGCGAAGTAAAAGAAATTAACAGAAACAAAAAAAGCGTGAAAACAGAAAATGAAGAAATAAATTACGACAAATTAATCGTTGCAACTGGTGCGCGTTCCTGGGTCCCTCCAATACCCGGGATAGAAAATGCGCTCACATTAAGAGACGCAGATGATGTAAAAAAGATTAAAGAAAAAATAGCTGGTGCAAATAAAGTAGCAATTATTGGCGCGGGAGCAATTGGCGTTGAAATTGCAGCCCAATTGAAAAAAATAGGCAAAGAAGTTACAACAATTGAGCTTATGCCTACCGTCCTTCCGGGCGCGTATGATGAGGAGTTCATAAAAAAAGCTGAAGCAATTATTGAAAAAGAAGTTAATTTGATGCTCTCAACAAAAACGCTCGAAATTAAAGAAGGGAAAGTAATTACAGATAAGGGAGAGATTAACGCAGATGCTATAATTGCAGTTACAGGAGTGAGAGCAAATTCAGAACTTGCAAAAAACGCGGGACTGGAAGTGGGGAAGTACGGCGTCACAATAAATGAATATATGCAAACCTCTGACGAAAATATCTTTGCTGCGGGCGATTGCACAGACACAAGAATAAAATTAGCTACCAATGCAGTAATGCAGGGAAAAGCAGCGGCGTTAAATGCGCTGGGAGTAAAAACTAAGAGATATAAAGAAACAGGAGCGATGATTTCTGACATTTTTGGATACGCAATTGGAAGGGTTGGAAAAACAGAGAAAGAAGCTGGAGAATGCAAGGTCGGAACAGCAAATTCCTTTTCAAAATATCAGATGCATCCAGGAGCAGAACCAATTACGGTAAAATTAATTTTCGACAAAGAAGACAAATTAGTGGGAGCTCAGATATGGGGCAAGGAAGGAGTTGCAGAAAGAATTAATTTGCTTTCATTAGCAATTGCAAAAGAAATGAAAAAAGAAGAGATTGCTCAACTTGATTATTGCGCTCATCCATCGAATACGCCGCTACCATTTTCAGAACCAATAGTGATGGCTGCAGAAAACGTTAAATAGTTTTCAACTATACAAATCTGCCCAGCGCATAAATAAAAACAATAAAATAATAGTGAGCATATGAAATATATCGCGGTCGGAAGCGGGAAGGGAGGAGTTGGAAAATCGTTAGTTGCCTCACTACTTGCAAGCTATCTATCTAAAAAGAGAAAAACTGCAATTTTAGACGCGGATATTACAGGAGCAAGTATAACTAAATTGTTTGGCATAAATGAAAGAGCAGGAGTAGTTGAAGGGAAGATACTGCCGGCAGAAAAGAACGGCATTCAAATACTCTCTACAAACATGCTGCTTGAAAGTCCAACACAGCCAGTTATATGGAGGGGCCCACTTATCTCAAAAACAATAAAACAATTTGTAGAGCAGACTAACTGGGACGCAGACATATTGATTATAGATTTGCCGCCGGGAACCTCTGACGCTTCGCTTACAGTAATGCAAAGCCTGAAATTAGATGGGATGGTGATTGTAACTTCTCCCCAGGAGGTTGTGGGGATGATTGTTCAAAAACAAATAAAGATGGCAAAAGAAATGAATGTTAATATTCTCGGCATAGTTGAAAATATGGCGTACACTATATGTCCATACTGCAAAAAAAGAATTGATTTGTTTGGAGAGTCAAAAACAGAAAATTGGTGCATAGAGAACAACATAAACTTCCTGGGCCAAATACCCATCATGAGAGAATTATCAGAACTTGCAGACAAGGGAGAAATATATAAATTTGGTGGGCTCGAAGAAATCTGGAAAAAAATTGAAAGTAAAATTTAATTGTTGAAAAGAAAAAAAATTATAAAAACAAAAAAATTATCTTTTGAAATACCAAAGTCCGAGCATAAGCACCGCAAAAAATACTAAACTTCCTACTGCTACGCCATCGCTTAAGAAATCTTCTGAAGCGCGCGTCATGTAGCGCAGACTTGGCGCCGAACCAACCCATATTTGCACCTGACCGTTACTCGTTGGGCCCAAATTCAATACCGCCACTTTATTGAGTATCTGCTGGCCTGATGCCAACTCGAAAGATTCCAACACATTGCCTCTGCTATCCTGAACTTCAAAACCAGCAGAATTTCCCGAAATCTGTGTTAGAACTAACTTGTTATTTGAGTTAGGAATAAGAACTGCATTTCCAAGCCCAATACTTCTTATTGCGCCGTTTTGTATTTTAGGTGTTTTGTTGTGTATAGAGATATGTATAATTGTTGCCTGCGATAAAGATGCCAGCAAAATTAGCATGACACCTAAACTAAAAACTTCCTTCATATATCCACCACAGCTATAAATATAAAGAAGTTTTTATAGATTACTGAAAAGCATCGCAACTTATTTTAAGTTAAATGGAGATTGCTAAGTATGGAAAAGCGCCCGAGCTTTGATGAATATTTTATGAAAATTGCAAAACTAGTTTCTACGCGCTCAACGTGCACAAGAAGGCAGGTAGGGGCGGTTTTAGTAAGGGACAAAAGAATTATTGCAACTGGTTATAATGGTAACCCAAGGGGCTTGCCGCATTGCACGGAAATAGGCTGTTTAAGAGATAAATTAGGCGTACCTTCTGGCACCAGGTCTGAATTATGTACTGGTGTGCATGCAGAGCAAAATGCAATTATACAATGTGCGCTACATGGAGTAAGCACAGAGGGAGCAACAATTTACGTGACCGACTCACCATGCATCCTCTGCGGAAAAATGATTATTAATGCGGGGATAAGAAGAGTTGTTTACGGCGGGGAGTATCCAGATGAGGAGTCGCTAAAAATGATGAAGCAGGCGGGAGTAAAAGTTGAAAAATATGTGGACGGAAAAATAATAGAGTACGCTGGGCCTGCAAAATCCGCGTGGTTCGAAATAAAAGAATTGAAAAAAGTAATTGGACTCACTGGCTTTAATGGAAGCGGGAAAACAACAGTTGCAAAGATAATTCAGGAGAAGAAGAAAGCAAAATATTTTTCTCTTTCTGATGAAATCAGAGAGGAATGCAAAAAAGAAGGAATTGAAATTAACAGAGAAAATCTAATAAGAGTAGGGAACGAGTTGAGAAAAGAATACGGAGGGGGCATACTCGCAAAAAGAACAGTTGAAAAAATCTGGAAGAGCGCGACCTCGGAGATTGTTGTTGACTCTATAAGGACGCCGATAGAAGTTGAAATACTAAAAGGAGAGCTTGGAGAAAAATTTGTGCTAATTGCAGTTGAAGCAGAACAAAAAGCGAGATACGAAAGAGAGAAGAAGAGAGGAAGGGAAGGAGGAGTGAAAAATTTTGAGGAGTTCAAAAAGCACGAGGAAGAAGAAAGTAAAGGAGGAATGGGAGAAAAAGCACAGGCAATCCCGGATACAATCGAACTTGCAGATATAGTAATAAAGAACAACGGAAGCTTGGAAGAGCTAAATAAGAAGATCGGAAAAATATTGGAAAAGTTTTAGTTTTGTTAAGGTCTCCAATAGGGCAACCTTCTAAATGTTCCTTTAATCTCTCGCGGAAATTTTATTTTCCTCACTTTATAAAAATCTCCTTTCTTTTTCTCTATTCTTTTATTAGCATTTGCAACTCTTCGAAGCATAGAAACAGAGGCAGCCGCGTCTTTCCAATTATAATTCTCAAATGATTTCATATGTGCCTCTAAATCCTTGACATTTTCCTTTTTGGGTATAAACAACTCATAATCAGAAATTCTTTTTTTGCTGTTTTTTACCGCAGGATTGAGGAATTCTAAAAGCCCTTTTTTTATTTTATACTTTCTTGCAATCTCCTCAAGTGATTTTCCGTCAACTCGCTTCTTATATGCAAATTTCTCTCTCAAATACGCATAATTTGGGAGTTCTAAAACCAAAAAATTGTATTTCTTTCTGAAATATGGGTAGTGCATTTGAATACTCCAAAGAGAAAGAACTTTGATTACATGTTCTCTTGTCTCTTTAGGTAGATAGTCCGCAAGTATTTCCCAGTTTCTTCCGTGCTTTTTAATCAACTTTCTTAATTTAGTTTCTCCTAAATTATAGGCAGCCAAGGCAAGGTATGCTTCTTTAAATCTCTTGAAATAATACCTGGAAAATCTTGCCTGCGCGCCTATAGCTTTCTCAGGGTCTAAACGCTCATCAACAATCGAATCTATTCTCAACCCAAGTGATTTTCCGGTCTTTTGTAGGAATGCCGCCACTCCTGTTGCTCCAGCATCAGAGGGGGCATAGATGCCACCAGCTGTTTCAGTAGCATCCATAGAGGCGAGTAAAAGTGGATCTACATGGTGTCCTTTTCCAGAACGGAGATAATATGTAGAAAACCAATGAGTCCTCGTCAAGGCGGTTTCCGCAGGAAGTTTCAGAGAATCCGCCTTTAATACGTGCGCAACATAATTAGAAACTGATTTAGCTAAAGGCGGGGCGGCCTTTAAGGAAAGGGGTGAGAAAGAAAGCGCAGAATAGACTGCAAAAGCACCAAAAAACTTCCTCCACATACTTTCTCTTTGTCTAAAGAGCCGCATATAATTAGTTGGAAGACAAAATATATAGTATTATCGCAAGAGCTCTCTTCTACGTTTGTACAAATCATTCAGTCTAAGAACATGTTTCTCTATTTTCCTTTTATCTGGATGTTCTGAATAGTCGATATGAAAGTGTTTGTCTCCAACCTTCATCTCTATCGGCCTGTCCATAAAAAAGCTGCGGCCGCTTTGTTTTACCTTCCCCATTTCTTTAAATGTTTTAATTATGCTCTCCTTCGCCTTTTGAAGGTTCTGCTTTTTTCCTTCAATATCGAAAAAAAGATTGCCATCGCCGCCCGAGAGATTAGTCACCCTCACACCGTATGAATCTTCGACAGGGGAATTTATATGCTCTTTTCCAACCGGCGGTTTTAATGCACCAACAAATGTCAATATTGGCCTGAGCTTGCTTCTTTTTGCCATGTACAACTAAGCACAGAAAAAAATATATAGATAGAGGGTACTGAAGTGGGCCCGGTGAGATTCGAACTCACGACCTCTCGATTTCTGAATATTAGCGCTTATCAGTCGAGCGCTCCAACCAGGCTAAGCTACGGACCCAACTTAGATATATAGTAAGAAAGTTTTTTATTTATAAATATAGAGAAAAACACTTAAATAAAGAAAGTTAAAGAAAATACAAAGAAAGTTTATGAAGGCGTTAAAACGAGTGAGGAAAAAACCGTTGGCGCAATAAAATCCCTCAAAAAAATTTTTGGGAATCCGATTTCTAGGGCTATTTTGAAGTATTTCTCGAATAGAGATAGACTAAATAGTGCCCTAGAGGTATATACAGACACAAGAAAAGCGAGGACAATTGGAGAAAGAATCAATTCAAAATTAATAGCACTCGCAGTAAACAGCGGGGCGAAAGTTTTTGGCGCAAAAAGAAAGGAGGATTTCATTGACTATTTTAAAAAACCAGCTCCAAGGAGAGGGCTTGCACTTGTTCTAAGAAGCATTGCAGAATTTGGAATTACAAAGCCGCTAAAACTTTCCGCTCCATTTCTCGTCGTTTGGAACTTCACAAAAGGATGCAACTTAAAATGTAAGCACTGCTATGCAAACGCAGGCAAGTTTGCTCCAGACGAGCTGACAACAGAACAGAAAAAAAAGTTGGTTGACCAGTTGGACAGAGCTGGAGTTGTGGCGCTTGCAATATCCGGCGGAGAGCCATTAGTTGCTCCCGACCTATTCGAAATCGCGAAATATGCTCACGACAAAGGGATGTATGTTTCGCTTGCAACGAACGGTACGTTAATAACGCCAGCAGTTGCACAGAAAATAAAGAATGCGGGAGTAGAGTACGTAGAAATTTCTTTAGACCACTCTAATCCAAAAATACATGACGAGTTCAGAGGGGTCGAGGGAGCATGGGAAAAAACTGTTGAAGGAATAAAAAATTGTGTAAGCGCAGGCGTGCTTACATGCATTGCAACAACAGTTACAAAGTACAATTATGATGATGTTCCGAAAATGGTTGAGCTTGCAAAAAAACTAAAAGTGTATAGATTTATTGCTTTCAATTTCGTTCCAACTGGGAGAGGCAAGGAAATAATTAATGTGGATATAAGCCCTCAACAAAAAGAAAAACTGCTAAATTATTTGTACGATGAAATGGAGGAGGATAATGGGTTGGAGGTGTTCTCAACCTGTCCCGCATACGCAAGAATAAGTATTGAAAGGGTTATGAAAAAAGAAGGAAAGGATGTTTCTGTAAGTCATTTTGCAGCTGTTAACTTGCCCAAGGAAGCGATGCCCCTCGCGGATTTCATTGGTGGTTGCGGCGCAGGCAGAAATTACTGCGGAATAGAGCACAATGGGGATATAGAGCCGTGTGTTTTTCTGCCGATTAAAGTCGGGAACGCATTGAAAGACGGATTTGAAAATGTCTGGAGAAATTCTCAGCTGTTCAATATATTGAGGGACAGGTCGAATCTAAAAAATGGATGTGGGAAATGTCCGTATAAGTATGTATGCGGAGGGTGCAGAGCAAGAGCCTATGCGTATACCGGAGACGTAACTGCCTCGGATCCAGGATGCATAGTCGCTCAAGCGTTTAAAAAAACAGAGAAAGCAAAAACTACGAGATAACAAAAGTGGATATTATTTTGACTATATTCTCTTCGCCTAGTCCCGCCCATTTCAAAACTTCCTTCCAATTGGCAGAAGTTCCAAAAATATCGTTTATACCCATGCGCTTAATCGGAACTGGATATGCAGAAGAAAGAAATTCTGAAACAGCTCCGCCTAAACCGCCAATTACAGAGGCCTCTTCAACAGTTACTACTTTTCCGCATTTCTTAGCGCTCTTCAAAATCGTCTTTTCGTCCAATGGTTTTATTGTGGGGACATTTACAACTTCCGCATCAATTCCTTTCTCTTCAAGTTTCTCTGCTGCTCTTAGAGCCCTTCCAACCATCAAGCCGCACGCAAAAATTGCAACATCTTTCCCTTCCCTCAGAACATCCGCTCTTCCAATTTCAAATTTCGGCTCTGACTCATAAACTGTTTGAGTCTTGGGCCTTGAAAGGCGAACATAAAAAGGCCCTTTTTCAAATGCAATTTTCTTAATTGCCGCTTTCGCCTCAAAATAATCCGCAGGCACAATAACTCTGAAATTCGGCAAAACTCTCATTAAAGCAACATCCTCAAAAGTTTGATGCGAAGCACCATCTTCGCCAACAGAAAAACCTGCGTGGGAAACAACTACTTTCACATCCATATTTCCCCTTGCAATAGTATTTCTCAACTGGTCATAGCCCTTGTCAACAAGAAAAACAGCAAAAGAGGAGACGAATGGGATTTTTCCAGCGAGCGATAGGCCAGCTGCAATATCCACCATGTCTGCTTCGGATATGCCTATATTAAAAAATCTCTCTGGGAATTTGCCGGCAAATTTTTTTGTCCTTGTTGATGAGCTTAAATCTGCATCCAAAACAACAATTCTTTCATCTTCCCCAATCTCAACCAAAGCTTCTCCATACGCATCTCTTGTTGCAGCTTCCATTTTCATTTCGCCTCCTTAATTTTTCTCCTCTGTTTTTCAAGCTCTTCAAGTGCTTTTTTTAGCTGCTCTTCTGTCAAAACTTTGCCATGAAATTCATCATTATTTTCCATAAATGAAACGCCCTTTCCCTTAATAGTATGCGCAATTATTGCGGTTGGCATTTCTTTTGCCTCCTCTGCTTCGTCAAGAGCATCCAAAATCTGCTCAAAATTATGCCCGTCAATTTCGATCACGTCCCATCCAAATGCTTTGAATTTTTCTCCAACATCTCCCAAATATTTTATGTCTTTGGTTGCTCCGTCTAATTGAAAGCTATTTCTATCAACAATTGCAACTAAATTGTCCAATTTATAATGCGATGCAGTTAGCGCGGCTTCCCATATCTGTCCCTCATCAAGCTCTCCGTCCCCAAGCAGAACATAAACTCTGTAGTTAAGTTTGTCCAGTTTGCCCGCAAGCGCAATACCATTTCCAATAGAGAGCCCGTGTCCCTCAGCTCCAGTTGGTGCCTCAACTCCAGGTGTAATTAATTCGGGATGGCCCTGCAAGCGTGAATTCAACTTCCTCAAAGTGAACAGCTCCTTCTCTGGAAAGAATTCTTTGAGAGCGAGCACTGCATAAAGAGCAGGGCAGGCGTGGCCCTTACTCAAAATAAATCTATCTCTCTCAGGGGATGAAAGATGTGGTATATTCATCTTTTTAAAATAAAGCGCTACTAGCAAATCAGTTGCAGATAATGAACCGCCAGGATGGCCAGAACCAGCGTGAGTTGTCATTTTGAGAACAAGCTCTCTTACCTTATATGAGATCTCCTCAAGCTCGGGGAACATAATCTTAGTAGAGGATACATATTTAAAATTTTAAGCACAACAACAAAAACTTTAATAAACGCGTTCTAATCTAACTATGAGGATTTTGCTGGTTGGAGTGTTGCTTGTGCTGCTGGGCATATTTTTAATAATTTCAGACACAGTTTTAGGCATATTAGAACAAAAACCTTCTGCAAGGGCGGAAGGAGGCATCGTAATTTTCATTGGCCCGATACCAATAGTAGTTGGGTCGAGCTTAAAAGCAGTTCTTTTTGCGGTAATACTTACAATCATCCTAATGATTTCTATCTACTCTTTGCTCTTCTGGAAGTAGTTTTAGGAACTTCAGAAAATTCAAAATCCAGAAAATATACTTTCGGCTTTATTTCTCCTTTGTAGTTTCTGTAAAATGATATCAATATATTGCGGCCTACATCCTCGCCCAACTTTACGCCCATCTTCTCTATTCTACTTAAATTTTCCTTTACTGACTTCCTGGCCTCTGCTTCTTTCTTAAGCAAAAAATCTTCACTTACGTTTTTAACTCCAAGTTTTCTGAAAGTGGCCTCCATTTTTTTCAAATTGTATAAATCATTAAAATGGATTGAATCCGGAACATGTTCCATGAGGATGAGGTGGTTCCCTGCAGAAGAAACTAAACCAACAGGCGAGGGGGTGTGAATCTTCCGCTTAATTAAGAAGGAGGATATTTCCAACTCTCGCAGGGGACGTTTAACTCTTGCGGGATCTACTGGCTTTGAGACGTATTTTCTTCCCTTAATTTCGAAATATTTGATTCCAGGTGGTATTCTGGCATCTGAGAGAAGATGAATAGGGGGCTCCTTTCTCAAAAATTGAGAGTGTTTGGACAATATAGAGGGAAGCTTTTTAGAAAAATTCTCTGGAAACATTTTCATGTATTTTTTTCTTAATTTTATGCGGATTTTTTCTGGACGCAAATAAATTGGTCGTTTATTGCTCAAGGAGATAAGCTTAAGAAGAGAGTTAAGAAATTTTTTGGAATTTTTCCCTTTAGCTGAAAGCCGGACAAAGGGGTCGGTATAGACAACTTTCGGCAAATTAGAATGACCTGTATTAAGAACTGAAAGAATACCTAAAAATGATGTGTCTGGAGATTTTGAGTGTGCCTCCTCAAAATCTTTTAAAGCACCAGAAGAAACTTTCAACTCTTTTGTGTGTTTAATATTATTTAGGTCTGCATAGGCAGTGCCAAGCAGAGTTTTCGAAAATAAGAGATGCTTGCTATGCTCAGGAGAATCTGAAAAAGAACCGGAACGCAAAATATTTTTAGAACCTCTTATTTTTAGACCTCTTATCGCCAATGCAACTTTGGTAAGGTGTAATTTTGCGTTCTCCTCATCTTTCAAATGGCTCTTGTGAATAAAAGGGAAATAATAAGGGTCTTTCAATGCTCTTTTTAAAGAATTTTTAAGCAGGCGTTCGCTTTTAAAATTTAAACGCTCAAACTTGATGCTTCTATTCATAGTTATATCTGCTCTTTTTATAATATATATTTTTTTATTTATTGGGGAGAACTGATAATGATTGAGGTGTTGCTTGATGGCGGCGGGGTAATTGCCCTCTTTTTAATTAGCTTCGCTTCTGCATCTTTACTTCCATATCCAATTGAACCTGCAATTATCGGAGCATTGAAATTCTATTCTCCAGAAATCGTTTTTATAGTTGTGATGTGCGCATCAGTTCTGGCAAATTTGTTGAATTATTATATTGGAAAGAAAGGAATTCATAGCTGGCTGGTAAAGAGAGATATAAAAGACGAGAAAAAAGCGCAGAAGTGGTTTAAAAAATATGGAGATGTTGTGCTGTTCCTTTATCCATGGGTGCCGATTGTTGGGGATCTGTTAACATTGGTTGCAGGCACGCTTGAGATGAGTTTGAAGAGATTTGTGTTTTGGGTAATTTTTTCAAAAAGTATAAAAGTAATTATAGTAATTATATTTGGAGAGAAGCTGCTAAGCATGCTCGGAGTTTGGTAAAATGGAATGGGTGAATGTTGTAACAAAGGGGAAAAATTTCGAAAATTTCCTTGTTGATGCTACTGAGTGATGTTATTCGCTTATTCTTCTCAAATATTTCTCCAAATCGCTATAATCTCTCTTTCGTTCGAGCAGGCACGCGATAACTATTTTTGGTTGCGGAACAACATATATCAAGCGCGTCTCTTTATTATGCAGCTTTAACTTAACTCGAAAAACATGAGAAAATTTTTTAGAATGTATCGCCTTAAAGCGATATGGGTTTAACTTAATTAATTTAATTTTGTTCCAGACAATGCGCTTTTCCTTTTTGTTGAGAGATTTAAGTTGTTCTAAGAAAAATTCAGTCGAAACAACAATAAAACTCATCGCAATGCCCTTAAAAGTTCTTTTTCAGTTTTTAATTTCTTTTTTGAAATTGATTGTTCTATAAGTTTGTCTATCATTGCTATCTCTTTTTCGCTGAAACTCTCATCGTACTGTGGCTTAAAAAATATTTTTTCTCTCAGTGCCTCTGCAATCAGCTCTTGTATATTCCTGAATCCATAAGTAGCGGCATATTGTTCTGCTACTTTTTCTAAATTTTTAGGCAGTCTTATATTTATCTGCTCTGATTTCATTTTTCCTCACAATACTATTTGGTATCTATTGGTATTTAAAATAAAGTGTTGAAAATGCCGTTCTCAACTGCTTTTTTATCATTCTGTCAACTTCCGGTATGCTCTTTTTGGTTGCCTTTGCAACTGCTTTGAGGTCCTCGAGCTCAATTTTTTGCTGAACTATTTTTCCTTTATGGAAAGAGGTCTTAATGCGCACGTCAAAAAACCTGCTGTTAATTCTCACCCTGAATTTTTCAACTCTTGTTGGCAGCAAGACTATAGGCCGCGTAAAAAACCGGAAGCCATTGGTGGACGTGCTCTTAAACAAGGCTTCTGTTACAGAGTCAAAACGCTCTTTTCTGCAAACGATTTTCATCTCCAGGCCGGGCCGCCCTTTTTTTCCAAGAGAGGAGATTACTGAAACATTGAGCGCGCCTGCCTTCATTATCTGCTCTGTAGCATAGGGGACAAACTCTGGGTTGAAATCATCTAAAAAGGTTTCAATTTCAACAATAGAATCCTCTGCATACAAAATAGCTTCCAAAAAAGACGAAGATGACAAACGTCCGATTCCAACATCCTGCTTGTTTATTGGCTTGGAGCGACAAGCTGGCCTAAGCGCCGCAAGCATGGCAAGTCCCACCTCGCTCACTTTTTCGCCGCCTGAAGAATAGCGAAAAGGCAGTCCGCTCCTTTTTAAAATTTTCAGAGAAAATTCGGATATATTTTTCCCAACAGAGATAACCGAGCAGGAAATCTTTGGGAATTCCAAAAATTCGAGTGCCTTTACAAATCCAACAATAGCTACAATTGCATCTGAGGGATATTCTATTTTTTTCCCGAGGAGCTTTAATATTCTCAACGATAAATTTTTTGCCTTTGTAGAAAGGGGGATTTTTTTAATGCTCTCCTGAGCTTCATAAAAAGAAAAATATTGCTTCCCTTTCACCTCAATTTTTCTGCCATCCTCTATAAATTTAACATTAATTTTTGGTGAGATTTTTTTTATTGTATTTACAATTTCTTTTTCTCTTTTAGAGAGTTTAGTGAGCGCACAGAGCAGAGCTTTTTCAGAAATCCCGTTTGAGACATCAAGATATATCATTTTTCTCAATCTCCAGCGAGAAACTTATATAGGGCGCAGAATAGGAGAGGGCGCCCATTGAGATAACATCTGGTCTTAGGCTTGCGTAATTTTCCAAATTACTAAGAGTTATACCGCCTGAAAGTTCAACCAATATATCCCCAATTTTTCTTATTTTACCAATCGCTCTCTTTGCCTCCCCCACAGAAAAATTATCTAACATGATTATATCTGGCTTTTGCTTCGCCGCCTGAACTGCTTGTTCTAGGTTCTCAACCTCAATCTCAATCTTCTTAGAGAAGCTTGTATCTCTCTTTGCTTTCTTTACTGCTTCTGAAACGTTCTTAAAAAAGTACAGGTGATTGTCCTTTATCAACACCATATCACTGAGATTGAACCTATGGGTGTCGGCTCCGCCCAGAGAGGCCGCTTTTTTTTCGAAGATTCGAAATCCCGGCAATGTTTTCCTTGTGACTGCAACCCTTACCCCAAATTTTCCAGCTATTTCAGAAGCTTTTCTGCAAGCTGAAGCAACGGAGGACATTCTGCTTAGAATATTAAGTGCAGTTCTTTCAACACTCAAAATTATTTTGTTATTTCCTTCCAATTTCATAACCGCCTCTTTTTTCTCAATTTTCTTTCCGTCCTCAACTTTCTTGTTTATCCCCACGCCAAAATGCTGAAAAAGAAAAGACGCCTCCTCAACACCCGCAACAATACCATTATTTTCGGCTATAATAGAAGCTCTGGTTTTTTTCTCATCAAGCAAATTAGAAGTGATGTCGCCCACTCCAATATCCTCAGACAGAAAATTCAACAGTTTTCCTTCTTCATCTGAACTCAGCATTTTTTCACCAAATATTAAAAATTACTTTATTTTTATAGTGTATGGGAGGACTCTTTTATGCTCTGTTTTCCTGACTCTTCCAAGCACTTTTTTAACATTTTCTTTTTTCGCGCCAGACCTAATTATTTTGTCAATTGTTAGCTTCTTCTCAAATAATTGTAGTATGCTATCCGCTATTTTATAGCTAACACCTAACTCCTTCTCATCTGTCTGGCCTTTCCACAAGCCGGCAGAGGGCGCTTTCTCGACAATACTCTTTGGTAAACCTAAATAATAGCCTAAAGATTTAAGCTGTGTTTTGTAAAGGTCGCCCAGAGGCAGCAAATCCGCTGCTACATCTCCATGTTTGGTAAAATAGCCCAATAGCCATTCTGACTTATTGGATGTGCCAACAACTAACGCATTTTTTTTATGGGCTTCATTGTAAAGCACTATCATTCTCACTCTAGCGATTATGTTCCCCCGCTCAATAACATCTTTCGGCAGAAGTATTTTTGTCAGAATATCAACCGCTTTTTTTATATTAACAACTTCGAAATTTACTTTCGTACTTTCTACAACTTTTTTAACATCTCTTAGTTCGGATGAATTGAAAGGTAGGTAGTAGGCAAAAACATTTCTTGGCCCAAGTGCTTCAGCAACCAAGTAGCATGTAAGGGAAGAATCCAGGCCGCCGCTCAATCCAATAACTGCCTTTTTCTTTCCTGCCTTTTTGAAATATTCTTTAATCTGATGGATGATGTGCTCTTTTATATATACCACATTAGTTTTTTCCATTTTTACCCCAGAAAAAAATTAGCCAATGAAAGTTTTTACAGTAGGCCTCTGTTCTGGCTCTCCCTTTCTCTTTCTTATTGAACGTATTGTCTTCTCCTGCAAATCATTCGGAAGCTTTTCATAGCCTGCATATTCATAATACCATACAGCTCTGCCCTGTGTAGCGCTTCTGATTGAATTGGCGAATCCAAACATTTCAGAAACAGGAACTTTTGCTTTAAGCTGAATTGCCTCTCCCTCCTGGTTGACTTCCAAAACCTGCCCCCTCCTGGACTGTATCTCAGTAATAACTGGGCTCATATAATCAGCAGGACAGGAGACATACAAATTCTGCTTAGGCTCCATCAAATAGCAATCAGCATACAAAAGACTGGCGTAAGTTGGCCTCTTTATTGCGGGAATAATTTGGGCCGGGCCCCTATGAGCGGGGTCAACATGGATAGTAGCGTCTGTTAATTTAACCTTGACGCCGCTTACATGCTCTTTTGCAAGTGGCCCTTCTTTCATCGCTTCTTTAAATGCTTGGATAACCAACTCTTTGATATCTTCCAAGTACTGAACTCCCTTGGTGGCATCAATCAAAATATTTTTTTCATAAATTGCCATTATTTTTTTTGCCTCGTCTCTCGGCAGGCCGGCCTCAACAAAAACATTCACTCTTTCTTTACCTTTCAGGTGCTTTACATCTATCTTTCCCTCGTCAAATGCTTTTTTAACGGACTCTTCCATTGGTTCTACTTTGACCTTAAATTTATTATGCTTGTTTGGCGACTTGCCTTCGACTTCCGGCCCCGGCTTAGAAATAGCTTCTCTATATACAACTATTGGCGGTGAAGTAACTATAGGTATGCCCTTCTCCTTTTGCACTTTGTACTCTATAATTTCTAAATGCAACTCGCCCATGCCAGAAATCAGATGCTCTCCAGTATCCTGGTTGATTTCAACTTTCAATGTGGGGTCTTCTTTTGAAAGTTTTCTCAAGACCTCAATTAATTTCATCAAATCCTGTGGGTTTTTAGCCTCCACTGATTTGGTCACGACTGGTTCTGAGTAGTGCTTTATCTGCTCAAATGCTTCTATCTCTCCTTCTGAAAGTGTTTCTCCTGCGTAGATATTCTGCAGACCAGAAATTGCAACAATATTCCCGGCTGGCACCTCGTCTACGGGCAGTCTGTCTGGCCCCATGTAAACCCCAACTTGCTGTATTTTTTCTGTTTTGTACTGGGAAGCCAAAACTAACTCCGTGCCCTTTCTAATAGTTCCAGAAAACAGCCTTCCTACTGCAACTTCTCCTGCATGGGGGTCAACTGCTATTGCGGTTACCATAAATGCAACTCTTCCCTTAGGGTCACATTTCATCATTGATCTTCCAATATCCGACTCCAAATCTCCGTGCCAGATCGTAGGTATTCTCATTGGTTGCGCCTCAAGTGGGTTGGGAAGGTGGCGCACAACCATTTCTAATATTACCTCGTCTATTGGCGCTTTCTTTTGTAAAATTTTATGCTCCCCTGCTTTGCACTGATCATACAAATCCTTAAAAGTAATTTTATGCTTTTTCATCGAATAATAGCTGATGGCCCATTTGTAAAATGCAGTTCCAAATGCAACATTTCCATCCTCAACTTTAAGTTGCCATTTATCTCTTATTTCTGGCGCGCCGTATTGCCTAATCAATTTGTTGACGCCAGTAATAATCTTGACAAATTTCTGCTGCATTCCATTAAAATCCAATTTTAACTCGTTGATCAATCTATCTACTTTATTTATAAAAAGGACTGGTCTGACCTTTTCCTTTAGTGCTTGGCGCAGAACAGTTTCTGTCTGCGGCATCACTCCTTCCACTGCATCAACAACTAATATAATACCGTCAACTGCCCTCATAGCTCTTGTAACATGCCCGCCGAAATCCACATGTCCTGGCGTGTCAATCATATTAATTAAATAGTCCTCTCCGCCGTATGTGAAACCAAGCGATATATTTGCGGACTTGATTGTTATTCCCCTTGCCTGCTCCTGCTCGTCGTAGTCTAAAACTCTCTGCTCTCCTGCAAGTTCTTTTGAGATGAGTCCTGCGCGGGCTAAAAGAGAATCAGAAAGAGTTGTTTTGCCGTGGTCGACGTGCGCAACAATAGCTATATCTCTTATATTCTTTGTGTTGTTCATTAATTTTGCAACCTCTTCAACAACAACTTCCTTTCTTGCCATTCAATCCCCTCAAAAATTATCCTAAGTTAGCGCGCGCTCTTAGCCATTCTCTCTATTTCATCTCTTCTTTTAATTGCAAAACTGTCTGCGCTTCCTTCAGAGGCTTTTATTATTTCATCAGCAAGGGCCTCAGTTAATGTTTTCCTCTTTTTAAACGCAGCTTGGATTGCTGCAAGAGCGATATTTCTCAGAGCCAGATCAACTCTCCTTTGGGAACTTACATCAACTGCAACTTGGTACCTAACGCCCCCAAATTGAACTCTCGTCACATCCTCAAGCGGTGCAGAATTTTCGAGCGCATTAATAAGTAATTGCAATGGGTTCTGCTTCTTTTTTTTGAATATAATATCAAAGGCTTTTTCAACAATTTTCAGAACCTTTGTTTTCTTTCCTTGTAATCTTCCCTCCGTTCTTATAACTTTGCCTCCAATTTTATCTCCGGTTCCGCCCCTCATCAATTTATTTGCAAGCCGCTCAACAATATTTACCTCTGCCTTGGCAAACGGCTTATTTGCATGCCGCGCGAATGTGTGGGGGACAACTATGGGCTTTAGAGAAATATAATTTACAAGAGACGCATCATTTATATCAACTGCGTACTCGTACTTATCAAAAAGTTTTTCAGAAATTTTTAGGCCGCTTTCTTTCGCCACTTCTGAAGGATGCTTTTTCTCAGGCAGCTTCTTTTGAGGTAGGGGCCCAAGTTGCTTTGTTTCAACATTTTTTTTCACAGAAGTGCTATGTGCTTCTTTCGGGTGCTTTTTAGCGCCTTCCTTCTTTTTAACTTTGGGTTTTCTTTCCTTCTCTGCCATACGTTATTACCTCTTTGGTTTCTCCTTCTTGCCAGTTCTCAAAGCTTCGAGAGAAAGGTTATTTACCTTTTCAACTTTATACCTGACTCCGGGTATGGAGCCCATCTGCCCTCTTTGAGAGCCACCTAAACCAGAAATTATTACTTCGTCATGCTCGTTGATAAAATTTATTGCTTTGTCTCTTGGGACATGGGCTGAAACTTTTTTTCCATTTTTTACAAGCTGAACTCTGACGCATTTAATAATACCAGAGTGCGGCTGCTTCTGCTCCTTTCCCTCTTTTTTCAAAACAATACCTTTTGCCTGTGGGGCCCCTTCAAGCGGATCGTATTTTGCAGCAATACCAGTCATCTTTCTCTTCCACCATTTACGCTGATACTTCCTCTTCTTCCTCTTCTTTCCAAGAGTTCTAGCTGCAAACATCCCTTTTGCCATTTTTTCACCTTTTTATTAAAAATATACACATACTTCTTTTATATCTTCCTCAATAACCAACAACCACCTTTACGCTGTCACAGTCATACCTTTTCTTTGCTATTACTTTCGCTTTTTTTATTTTATTTCCCGCTCTTCCTATTGCTGCCCCCCTCATATTCTCGGGCACCACAACAAAAGCATAAGTTTTGTTGTTTTTCTTTATTTTAATATCCGCGCCCTCTATATTTCTGAAATAGCGTCTTAAAAAGCTTTCAAGATCAGGAGCGTTTTCAACTATCTCCACATTTTTCTTGAACGTCTTCCTCAAAAGCTCCATATTCGATGCTTTTTTTCCAATAGCTTTTCCCATAGCACTTGGCTCTACAAGGAACAATATCGAATCCTCTATTTCTGCCCAATCAACCGGTTGCACCCCGGTTATAGATTCGAAATAACTAAGTATCTGAAAGCTTTCGTTATTAATTTCAGTCATTTCTTCCCCCTCTTAGTTAATTTCAGAATATCTGAATCTCCCGGTGCAATAATAGTTAATGCAGAAACTGGAAAAGGCTTTCCGCACACTGCTCCAAGTTCGATGCTTGTCCCCTGAAAAATAAAAGTGGGGAGCGAAGAGAGAGAACAGTAATGTAAAATATCGTTCTTTATTTCTGTTGGGCAATTTTCAGCAATTATAATTAATTTACCTTTCCCGAGCGCCACGTTCTTAAAAGCTTTCTTGCTGCCCAATACTACCTTGCCTGAATCAACTGCAATTCTGATTGATTTGTTAATATCCATAAAATCACGGTTCTCAGCAGAGCTACTCCCCGCGTATAGAGAATTATGGAAGCAAAAGAATATAAATAAAACGGTTATAGAGCGGTTGGGAAAAAATAAATATGAGTAAATAGAAATAGGTACATGAAAAAGATTTTTGCGCTTATTTTAATTTTTGCGCCCCTTATTTTGGCGAGTTCCCAATATATTTTCAAACCAAATGGAGTGACATTGAGTTCTACAAACAGAGAAGCGATTGTTTTCCTGTCCATAAACAACTCAAATTTGAGTGGTAACTACAAATTTCTATACAAAATAGATGCTCCGGGTATGGAGGGGTGTATAAATATAAGTGATGCGTTCAGTGGTTCCAATTCTAAACTACTTTTCCAAAATGGCTTTGCAGAAATAATGATCAGCTACAACCCACTTTGCCAAAAATGCGGGAGATTTCCTATATACTTTGCTATGCCTCTAATCGGATATTCAGATACAATACAGCCAATAGGAAAGATAGGTGTGAATATTGAATGCCATTCTGATGTGCTACTAATAAGCACAAGCAAAATGAAAAAAACTCAGGAGTTTTACGATACGCTGAAAGAATACATGAATGTCCAGAAGGAAGAGAAAAGAAGCGTGAAATTCTTAGAGCTGGATTCTGAAAAAGTTAAGAGAAATTTTGGGATAGATTGGAGTGTAAACTATGACGACTGGAGAGATGTGAAAAAAGAGCTGGACAAAATAAGAGCAAGCGTGAGGCCGGAATATGTAATTATTCTGGGCGGAGTGAATATTGTTCCAATGCCTTTTGAAGAGAAGAGCTTGAAAGGCGAGGAAGCAAAAGCTGATGAATTTGGAATCAAAACGGGCAAATATCCTCCATCTGATGAATTTTACGTGACTGAAGGAGAGATACCGATTATTCTAAGTAAAAAATATGGCGCGGTAATTGCAAGGATGCCCACAAAAGCAACTGATTATTCTGACAATGAGGTTGTTAAGCAAATGAAAAATGCAATGTATAGACATAAGTACAAGTTTATAAAAAAGAAGCTTGTGGTTACGGACAAATGTGATTCTGCTGGGTGCTGGCTGGAGAAAAATGCAAGAGAAATTGCTCAGCATATCCCGAATGCAGAGTTTGTAACCGCAGATCCTTACTGTTATTACAAATTTAGAGATTTTACTAGTAGAACTAACTGTGACACAAGTAAAACATATGCTAAAAAGCTCGGTAGTAGCGATTTAGTATTTTTTGAGGCTCACTCAATTATATATGGTAAGGATATAGCCATAGCAGCATTTGGAGAAAGGGGTGAAAAATACGCCGTATTAGCTAAAAGTATTTTAGCAGATATAAATTTGAAAAAAACGCTTGTAGGGGCCGGTACGTGCTTTGCGGGCATGATTGACTCTTCCATAGAGGGAGTGCCGAGAAGAAGTATGGCACTAATACTTCTTTCGGATGGTGCTGCAGTAACTATAGCAAATACCAGAAAAGGCAAATCATTTATAAAATTTTTAAAGGGCAGCGTGGATATACTAACATTTACGAATATAATGGAAGGTATGAACAATAAACCAATTGGAAGACTATTGTTTGATGCTAAAGCGAAACCAACGACTAAGAAGGATCGTTTAGTACGTATCATGCTTGCGAAAAAGGAGTCTATTTATCAAGCAACAGAACTTCAGCTATATGGGGACCCGACAATACAGTTCGAGATGAGCTAGATGGATGTTAAAATTTCTGTTGGGGCAGCAATAATAATATTGATAATAGCTGGCTTTTTGGTTTTGCAAAAAACACCACAAGAGAAAGGAGAAATAATAAGAATACATTCAAAAATTACTTGTGAAGCGGGGGAGAGGACTGGCTACGAGTGTATAAATAACGAAACATTGAGATGGTATGAATGCCTAAATAATGAGCTGGTTAACAAAACTATGAATTGCCGCTCTCTTGACAGGCCGGGCTTTATTGGCTACTGTACAACTCACTTCAAAACAGTGCAGGGAGAAAGAGCGGGTTGCGCAATCAAGCCTATTTCTACTGCATTTACTCCAAGTCCAACAACTCCGGGCATAACTCCGACGGTTTCTATAACTCCAAGCCCAACAATATACAAAAATTATACGATGTATTGTGGGGATGGGATATGCGACCCAAATGAAGGATGCAATACATGCCCCCAGGACTGCAGATGCACCAGTTCTCAATACTGCGCGGACAATGGAGTTTGCTACCAAAAAGTGCTGTGTGGAGATAACAAATGCGATGAGAGCGAGAAAGAAAGCTGCTGTTTGGACTGTGGTTGCAAAAACGGAAATATATGTAACGACTTTACAGGAAAATGCCAAGCTCCAATTACAATTGCCCAGGAGATTTTAAACAACATAATCTCAAACTACTCCTCAGAAGGAGAATACATCGGGATGGTCGATACATATTCTGGAAATGAGTCTGTAAAAGAATTGATGTTTAACTGCACCACGGAGGGAGAATTTGTAGCTCCATGCGAAATTTTTGTTTTTGTCTATAAGAACGGAACAACAGAAGAAATGAGAACTGTCTAAGAGATTTCAATAGGATAAACAATTTTCAGCATTCTTTCAGCATTTTCTATCCTCTCTTTGCTGTCAGAAATTAATTCAAACAAAATTTCACCTCTTTCAACTTTTTCTCCTTTCTTTTTGCAAAGAATCATACCAGCTTTCTTGTCAAACGGCGCTCCAAGCATCCGGCATATTTTTGAAATATTTCTGTTGTCTATGTGTTTTATTCTTCCAGCCACTTTGCTCTCAATTTTTTTTCTGTACTTTCCAATCTCAACTTCTTCCGAACTAATTTCTTTTCCTCCCTGAGCAACAATTATTTCCATCAATTTGTCCAGCGCCTTTTTGTTTTTTATCTGTTTTTTAACTATTGACCTCGCTTCTGCATACCTTGTTTTTTTGGCTGCGCTTAATATTTTTGAGGAAAGTGTAATTGATTTTTCAAGCAACGGCTCTGCAGCTTTCCCTTCCAGTATTTCTAAAACTCTTTTGGCTTCCAAAGCAGGCCCTATGTAGGAAGAGAGGGGCGAAGCGCCGTTAGTAATAATTGACTTCATATTTATTTTCAAATTTTTTGAAATTTTTTCGAATTCTCTGGCAAGTTTTCTTCCTTCAGCTATTTTTTCTATTTTTGCTCCTCTCCCAACTGGTATATCGAGCAGGAAAAAGTTTATAGATTCTGCAAGTTTTTTTGCGAGTATGCTTGAAATTATAAATGAAGAAGGGTCTAAATGCAAAGAGTATCTAACCTTTATTAATCTGTCATCTGCTGCTGCAAGCTCTCCAGCTCCGCCCCACACCAAGCAAGCATTAGTTTTTTTTATAACTTTTTCCACCTCTCCAACTTTGAGTGAAACAGGCGCAAGCACGGACATCGCATCTGCAGTTGAGGATGCTGAGGAGATAGCGCCAGACGATGTTTTTGGTATGCAAAGCCCAAGCGAAGCAATGATTGGCACAACGATCATGGAACTTCTGTCTCCAGCAACGCCGCCTATGCTGTGCAGTCCATAAGCTTTTCTTCGTATATTTATTTTTTTACCTGATTCGAATATTGCATTAGTAAGCGCAAGGACCTCTTTTTCAGATGCGCCTATTGTGTAAAAAGCTGAAATAAATGCGGAAAGCTCTGCTTCTGAAAGTCTGCCCTTCATCATATCTCTAATAATTGAATGTATCTGCCGAGACGAGAGAGAAGCGCCATCTAATTTTTTTCGTATATAGTCCAAACTTGCCGGCCGGGGGGTGCAATTCACAGCTAAAATATCCTTGTTTTTTGCTTCCAGCAGTTCAGCAACTTCCGAGAACAAGCCAATTTCTCCCGGCATAACATACCTGCGGGAAATATCAACTATGGCAGTTACTTCCTTTTGCCTGTTCGAGATTTTTATCCTATCAAACCTGCTTAAATTAAGCCTGGACGCCTCCTCCTCATTTAAAACTGCAACTGCAGCCCCTGCCTCAATATCCAAAATTTTTGCTTTAAAAATCATTTACTCGCTTCTCCACAAAACTCAACAGCAATAATTATATTCTATTCTGTTGTTATTTAAACAATTACATAAGTATTTTAAACTTCAGCTTTTATAAAAACTCAGCGGCGATTGAATGGACAATGGAGATAATGAGATAAGAGAATTCATGCGTCAAAGCGCACCAAAAATTTTAGTTATTGGCACTGGAGGATCCGGAAATAACACAATTAACAGAATGCACGATGTTGGCATTGCTGGTGCCACGCTTGTTGCAGTTAATACAGATGCTCAGCACCTTCTTTCAATAAAAGCAGGGAAAAAACTGCTGATAGGAAAGAAGACAACAGAGGGGCTCGGAGCAGGCAGCGACCCACGTTTGGGAGAAGCATCTGCTGTTGAGGCTGAGGAGGATATAAGAAAAATGGTAAATGGCGCAAGCTTAGTTTTTATTACATGCGGTTTAGGCGGTGGGACGGGAACCGGTTCTGCGCATGTCATTGCGAGAATTGCCAAGGAGGAAGGAGCACTTTCAGTTGGAGTAGTTACGCTTCCATTCACTTCTGAGGGTCCGAAGAGAGCGGAGAACGCACTTGTTGGCCTGCAGAAATTGAAAAAAGCAGCCGACTCGACAATTGCGATACCAAATGACAAATTGTTATTTTATGTTCCGAACTTGCCAATAAACAACGCGTTTAAAGCTGCAGATGAGGTGCTTACAAACGCAGTTAAAGGCATAACAGAACTGATTACAAAAACTGGTTTAGTTAATTTGGATTTCGCTGATTTGAGAACTGTTTTGAAAGAAAGCAGGATGGCCATGATTGGCTTTGGAGGGGCAAAAGGGGGAGATGTAAAAAACGTAATAGAGGCAACAGAGAGGGCGCTAACCTCTCCTCTTTTAGATATGGATATTTCCGAAGCTGGGAAGGCAATAGTAAATATAACGGGGGGCGAGGGACTGACACTTGGAGAAGCTGAAGCTGCGGTAAGCACGGTTAGTAGCAAAATAAGCAAAGATGCACATATTATATGGGGAGCAATAACCGATAAAAAAATGGACAATAAAATTAAAGTGCTTGTAGTGCTTGCGGGTGTAAAGCACAGGAAGGAGGAAGAGGAAGAGGAGATTAAATTAGATTTTGTTTAGAGAAGTGATAAAATGGGAGATTATATTTATGAACTGCATGAGTTTATAAGACATTCAAAGAGAATTTTGCACGTTACTCACAAGCCAAATAATAAGGAGTTTAAACAAATGAGTATGATTACAGCTATTGGGATGATAATTATAGGCGTTATTGGGTTTGTCATCTCATTAATAGCAATTCTTTTAAGAGGAGGGATATGATGCTATTTACATATAGAGTAACAGCGGGTCAGGAGAGCATAGTAGCGGATTTACTCAAAGAGAAAATTAAAAAAACTAAAGCTCCAATTAGTGCTATTGTTGCGTCCCCACAGTTGTCCGGGTATTTAATTGTCGAGAGCAATAACGTAATTGAAGCAAGAAAGCTCGCTTCAGATGTCCCGCACGTAAAAGGCGTTCTCAGAAAAACTATGAAAATAGAGGATATTAGAGATTTACTTGAGAAGAAAAAACCACAAATTAAATTAAGCAAAGGGGATATTGTAGAAATCACTTCTGGTCCATTTAAAGGGGAAAGAAGTAAAATAATTAGAATTGATGACAAGAAAGAAGAGGCAACTGTAGAGCTGATTGAAGTTGCAGTTCCGATACCGGTGACTATAAAATTGAATTCAGTAAAAGCTCTGCCGAAGTGAGCTGATATGAGGATGGGAAGCATGAGAATAGAATATATGAAAAAAATTTGTTGTAGAAGGTGAAAAAAATGATAGTGCCAGCACTTGTTGAAGGAGGAAAGGCGACAGCAGGCCCGCCATTAGGCCCAGCCCTGGGCCCGTCTGGTGTGAACATCCAGAAAGTAATTGGAGAGATAAACGAGAAAACTGCATCGTTTAAAGGGCTACAAGTTCCCGTTAAAGTAATTGTTGATGAAAAAACTAAGGAATTTAAAATTGAGGTTGGAACGCCGCCAATTAGCGCTCTGCTCAAAAAGGAAATAGGCAAAGAAAAAGGGGCAAAGGGGGAAAAGGGAGTGAGAGGCAAGGAAATTATTGGCGATATCTCACTTGAGAAAGTAGTTGAAATTGCAAAAAGCAAATCTGAAGGGATGCTTGGCAAAAGTTTAAGGGAAAGGGCAAAGGAAGTGCTTGGGACTGCGCTAAGCGCTGGAATTTCAGTTAATGGGATAAAGGCAAAGGATATAATAAAAGAAATTGAAAAAGGAAATATAAAAATCTCAGAGGATGGAAAAATAGAGATTAAAAACAAAGAGGAGATTGAGAAAGCTAAAGAAGAGTTTGAGAAAGAAGAGAAAGAGTTTGAGCAGAAGAAGACAGAGGCCGAAAAAGCAGAAGCTGCTGCAGCTGCGACAGAAGCTCCAGCGGAAGAAAAAGCCGGAGCAAAAAAGGAATAATTGCTCAATTAGTCTTCTAGCATTTTGTTAAAGGTGCATATAAATAAAATAAAGTATAAATATAAGCATGGAAAGTTTATTTTACTCCAGAGATGTAGAGAAAGCAAGCAAAAAAATACCACACCTGAAGGAAGATAAAACGACGCTTGAGGAACACCTGAAAAGAGCTAAAGAAAAAGGAGTAGATATTAGGGAATTAGCGAAATTTTTGAGAGAGATCTCATTCAGACCATTTGAACATGAACGTAATATACGCTTTAAGATAAAAAATAAAGAGCTTCCAAATATTAGAAACATTGAAGAATATAAGGAAATATCGAAAAAAGAAAAAGCGGCGCTAATAAATAAATTTAATGTTGAAGAAGAAGAGGCAGAAGAGATACATAAAATAATTATGAACTACAGAAAATTGAAGAGAGATTATATTGATGGAATTTATAGGTTTTCTCCTGCTCCTCATTTCTTTCATATCGGCTCAAAAATCTTAGAAAGAGTTTTTGCAGGTGATGAAGAAATGGAAAAGAAGATAAAGAAATTGCGTTCAGTTGATGTAGCAAATGCTCTATTTGTTTCTAGAATACGGCCGGGGGCTGTAAAGAAAGCAATTGAGATAAGAAGAAGGGGCGGAAATTATGAAAAACCAAAGAATGAGATGTTAAGCTCTGTGAAAAAACACCTGAAAGATATTAGAGATATGATAAGAGTGATTGAAAAAGTGAGGGAATGAGAAAATATGAAATATTGGTTGCAGATGATTCTGAACTCGCGCATTTTAGGATAGCGAGAGCGATGCTGGAGGTTAAAAAGCCAATATTAATTCACACAGCATACAGCAAAAGAGAAGCGATTAAAAAGATTGGGAAGAGAGTTTTAGAATTCAAAAGAGAACTCAACAAGCACCGGAAAATGCTGAAGGAAGCGAGGAGAATTGGAAATAAAAAAGAACAGGCGCGGATATTAAAAATTACGAAAAAATTAAGAAGCAAAATCAAAAAGCCATTTGACGGAGTTATCGCAGATATTAATATGGAGTACTACGGAGCAGGCGTGGATTTGCTGAAGCATATTAAAAATAAAAAATTCAAAATGCCGGTCCTTGTAACCTCTTCAACAAGCATTGAACATTTTAAAGAGGATGCTGAAAAAGCTGGCGCTGATGCAATAAGGCCAAAAAAGGACATTTACTTTGACACGGAAAATGTTTTGAAAGAGCTGCTTAGAAGGAAAGGATAATTACTCTGCTTTGTTGTGGACCAATACTCCGTCCGCAAAGAAATTGTGGTGTTTGCCAACTATCAAATCGTATACTCTTTCCTCTTTATTGACGCGTTTAATTGAAGTTATTGGAATTTCTGAAATGCCGTCAAATAACTTCATTCCAACTCTCAAATTGTCCGCTTTTATCCATTTTCCATTTACAAAAAATGGGTGCTCTCCAGTAGCTCTTATCTTGTCATTTATTATGTAATAATACGGATCTTTTTCCCCTTTGTATGAATATACATCAGCAACTTTTGACACAACAAATTTGTTATGCGCTGTATCATAGGAGAGCACGCTGTCACCAACTTTGATTTGATCTATCGCCTTCTTGCTGCCATCGGCCATTGCAACTTCTGTACCTTTCAAGAAGCATCCTCAGCCTCCAGTACTCTCTTCTTTCCAACCAGGAAACATCCAGTTCATCAAAGAGGAAATTGCGAAAACATTTTCGTCAGTTTGGGCCAATGCGAAGAAATCATCAAAATCAAAATTGTGAGATTTAAAGGAGGGGGAGACAAGGAACAGAGCGCAAAGGTCGTTTCCGTCAAAAGCAATAGGTTGAAGTTCGACAGCTCCGAACCCTCCATTGGATTCATCATACCTCAAAGAAAGATTATAAATGCCTGCTCCTGAAGAAGAAGCACAATGCTGAGACGATTGTGAAGTGATAGAATTCATTCTCATAATAGCTTCATAGGTGAAATTTTCGCCAGGATTTGTTAAATTAAGCGGCCAGGGATAATCTCCAACATTTGCTGGTGCTCTCCTGAAAACTGTTTTCATTATCACATCTTTTGCATACTCTTCAAACTTTGTTGGGGAATTAGCTAGGAGGCTGCTTGCATCACCAAAGCCCTTTGTTATGTCAGATGTTGCTGCAGGCGTTTGCCAGTCGGAATCAGCATCAACAATTGTTAAGTTTCCAAAATCAAGAGGAGCTCCTGAGCAGTCATACACCTCAAGAGAATTCTCCCTTTCGTTTATTTTAAAACATAGAGCAGAATCGAAAAAATTATGCCGTTTTAAAAGTCCCTTTCCTCCTGGAGAAGCGTTAAAACCAGGATCGCAATACGTTTTAAGCAAGCACCTGCAATTGGCTGTTCCAGGCTTCCCTGCAGAGCCGGCTGAGGAAGACAAGGAAATAGAAGGAGAAGAAAATGTGTTGAGTATAACAGTTCCACCATCGCCCCCATTTCCAGCATTGCCATCTTGCCCACGGCAATTATACCACCAAGGATGCCAACAGTTCCTCGATGCATTCGCTCCATTTCCTCCTTCTCCACCATTAGCGACAACTTCTCCGCTTCCAACTATTTTATAGGTATTTATTATCACGGTTCCTCCTTTCCCTCCAGCTCCTCCATTACCCGCCATATAGTGATGTGTTTTGGGCTGGCATGTTGCATCGGGCCCACATTCTTGGCCTTCTCCACATGCACAGTCGACGCAGTTTTCGCATGTTTCGCCAGCGTCGGTGTCACAAACACCATCTACGGTGCACCTCTTAGAATCTGTGCTGCCGGCATAGCATGCAGCATCATCACCACAATAATAACCTGAAGGGCAGCCATTATCAGTAGTTTCGTCGATATCACACGCCGGTACATCTCCAAAGAAAAGTTTAAGCGGAGGGTTCATAGTCACTTCACCTCGCCTAAACTCTCCCTTCTCTCCGCTTGCGTTAATTGTCCCGCCCAAATTAAGCGTACCAAAAACATTTATAATTACTTTACCACCATCTGTTCCGTCATATCCATTCTGTCCGAAATCTTTGTCCCCGCTTTTTGGATTAGAACAGTCGGGGGGTAATCCACGTTCACCATTATAGGCGCCTTTCTTACCAATTATCCTCAAAGTAACCCCTTCAGGTATTGTCAGGTTGTAGAAATTGAGAACAAGAGGTTCTCCAAGCTCCGAGGTGTCGAGAATAACTGGAGCTGTGAGG
>WALN01000026.1 GCA_015522865.1 Microcaldota archaeon | reverse complement strand
ATTGTTATGGTTACATTGCTTGTTTTTACCTGCACACAACTGCTCTTAACACCAAACGAGTCGAACGCCACATTGTATATTTTGAAGGGCATAGAAAAATAGCTAATTAAAATTATTAAATACTAACTACTTTAAAGTTTTTTACAGCTAGCACTGGTTGCACTCGAGATTAGCAGTTGCACAAACTCCTGTTCTCGTGCATCGAAAAAATTAGAAAGAATATAAAAACATTTGCCTCTTTTTAATTATGGGATGTTGGGTAAAACCAGAACCGGGTGATTTTATGGGAGCATATAAATATATTAAAAAATCATTTCAAAAATCCTATAAAGAAAGAAGCGAAGAGCAGGTAGAAAGGCTGAAAAAGTGGAGAAAAGCAAGAACTGTTGAAAGAACAGAAAAGCCCGCAAATATAGTAAGAGCAAGAGAGTTGGGATATAAAGCAAAGAAAGGTTTTGTTGTTGCGAGAGTAAAAATAAGAAGAGGCAAGAGAGTAAGGAAAGGGGCAAAGGGAGGAAGGAAACCAGGAAGAAATAGAAAGACAGACAATTATGCGCTTAGCGGAGCAAAGAGAGCAATAGAAAAAGCAAAGAAAAAATTCAAAAATCTGAAAGCGATAAATGCCTACTGGATCGGAGAAGATGGAATGTACAAATACTATGAAGTGATAATGGCGGATCCTGGAAGGCCGGAAATATATAGAGATAAAAAATTAATGAAATCGCTTGGAATTTCTTAAGCTCTAGGATGGGCGTAAGAAGAGGCAATTACAAAAAGAGTAATGTAAGAAAGGAGGAGAATTATAAGAGTAGTGCAGGGGATATCATGTATGATATAATTGGCAAAAATGTAGACAGTGAAAAGGCCAAGAGAGTAGAAGTAAAAGATGTTAGAATAAATGGACCTGCGGATTTAAAAAAAATAAAGGCCTTGACATGTGCCACTGGAGAGGACAGCTTTCTGTTGAGAAGAGCTTCAAAAAAAGCAAAAATAATTAATCCAACTCTAGTAGAAAAATTCTGGAAAGACGAGGGGCTGATAAGGGCGGTAAAAGAAAACGGCGCAATTTTCGAGCTTCCAATAAATAGTATAATAAAAAGCACTCCAAGAGAAAAAGCAAAACTTTTGAGATACTACAAAACATTCCTAAAGAAATGCATAAAGCTAAAAGCAGGCTATGTGTTCACAACGAGAGCGGAGAGCAGATATGAAATAAGAAGCGAGAGAGAAATTATTGCGATTGCCAACGTACTTGGTCTAACCTATGAGCAGGCAGTTTACGCGCTGAACGAAAGATGGGAAGAAATTTTAGCGCAATAGGCGCTGAATTGATGTAGCGATAGGTTTTATTAACAAAACTCAAAATATTAGTGAGAAGAATGAAAAAAATAATTTTTGCCACAACAAATCCCGGGAAATTTCAAGAGGCAGAAAAAATCCTTGGGAAATTTAGAATAAAAGTAGAACAGAAAAAGCTGGAGATAGAGGAAGAAAAAGAGCAGGATGTAAGAGATGTTGCAGTTGACAAGGCAAAAAAGGCATTTAAGAAATTGAAAAAGGAGTTGATTGTAGAGGACACTGCGTTTTACTTAAGAGCGTTCCCTGGCTTTCCTGGGACATATGCGCATGAGGTAATTGATAGGCTAAAACAAAAAGGCGTTGCAAAATTGGTCAAGGGAAGAGAGAAAGGAGCGAAATTTGTATCAGTTGTTGTGTTTGTAAGTAAAAATGGAAGAGCAAAAATATTTGAAGGAGAGTGCGAAGGTTCTGTTGTTAGCCCAAGAGGCAAGGCGAGGAGAGGGGTTCCATATGATGCGATATTTGTGCCAGGAGGGGAGAAGAGAACGTTTGCAGAAATGAGCAAATCTGAAAAAGAAAAATTTTCCCATAGAGCAAGGGCGTTTGAAAAGTTCGGGAAGTGGTTCTCAAAAAGGAAATAAAAAGGCGGAGAAGATGGATGTTGAAGATGTGAAGCTGGAAAGAGGGATGAAATTGGAGGAGCTTGCAGAGAAAATGGAGAAAATTGGATTTCAGGCAACAGGAATTGGAAAGGCCAGGAAGATAATGAAAAAAATGCTGGGGGACAAAGAGTGCAAGAGATTTTTAGCATTCACTGCTAATATAGCTGCTTCTGGCATGCGGGGGATTATAGCTCAAATGATAAAGAAAAAACATTTTGATGTAATTATTACAAGTGGCGGGGCGATTGACCATGATTTAATAAAAGCGTATGCAAGCTACGAAATTGAGGAGAAGAAAGAGAGCGATGCAAAACTGCATAGGGAAGGGACAAACAGAATTGGGAATATTTTAGTTTCAAATGAGAAATACATTCTGCTTGAGAAAAAATTCCGCCCGTTGCTGAAAAAATTATATGAAGAGAAAAAGCAGTGGGCAATAACAGAAATAATAGACCGAATTGGGGCGGAAATAAATAATGAAAATTCATTTCTGCACTGGGCGCATAAGAACAAAGTGCAAATTTACTCCCCCGGATTCGTGGATTCTGCGCTTGGGCTGCAGATATTCTTTTTCAAACTGGAGCATAAGGATTTTGTGTTGGATGTTGCCGGCGGAGTGGACAAACTGTATGATATTACATTTGAGGCGAAGAGAACAGGCGCGCTTATACTTGGGGGGGGCATCTCAAAACACTTCACAATTGCATCAAACATTTTAAGAGGGGGGCTGGACTACGCGGTATATTTAACAACTGCCCATGCATTTGACGGCTCGCTTTCAGGAGCAAAGCCAGAAGAAGCAATCAGCTGGGGCAAAATAAAGGAAAATGCAAACTCCGCAAGAGTAGTGGCAGATGTAACTTTATCTCTTCCATTAGTTGTTGCGGGAATAATATAAATGCGGGGCGATGGGCTGAACAAAAAAACAAACCTAAAAAAATTGGATGAATATCTTAAGCATGGAGATTATATAACAAATTACTTCAAAGGTATTGGCCCTGTTTTTATAGGAAGAGGGACACTTGGACCAGAAGGAAGCTGGGTCTCTCATATACTTACAAACTATCTTATAAAACATTCTCTAATCTACCGATACAAAAAAGTGCTGGATATGGGTTGTGGGAGTGGAATCCAAACAATAGCAGTTGCGCTAAATGGCGCATCTCATGTTCTGGCAGCAGACATCTCGCCATTTGCAATAAGAAGCACAAAAAAGAACATACAAATGCACCACCTGAAAAATGTTGAATGCATCAAGAGCGACATGTTTAGTAAAATTGTGGAACAAAAATTTGATCTAATCATCTTCAATCATCCGTTTTTAGAAGGAAAACCTAAGAATAACAAGGAGAGAATTTATATAGCTAGTAAAAAGATGATAGAAAATTTTTTTAAAAAAGCACGAAGATATCTCACAAAAGAGGGAACAATAATAATGCCTTTTAGCCACTTTTGTGACCATAATCCGAAGGAATATGTTAACAAATTTAACTACAAAATTATAAAGGAAAAAAAATTTAGAAATAAATATGGGGGCCAGTCCATCTTCTTTATAAAAGCCTAAGTGCGCCGAACATCAAAATAATTACGAAAATTTATATTTTTAGAGAGCAATATGAAGCTAAGGAGATTAAAATGCAGGAAAAAAAGAGATATTTGCAGCTGGAAATTATCGGGGAAAGAAAATTTGATGAAAAAGAAGCAAGAGCAATTATACATAGCGCCATTTTTGAGAATTTGGGGGCGTTTGGCGCATCTGAAGCAAATGTGAGAATTAAAAATTTTGATAGGGAGAAGCAGGAGGTAGTTATAAAATGCGCGCTAAAAGAGCTTGAAAAAGTGATTGCGGCGCTTGCTCTCAAGCACATCTACAAAAATAGTATTGTGAGAATTAAGCTGAAAAAAATAAGCGGGAAAATCAACAAAATTCTCAGCACAAAGCATTAAAAAATAAGCTTTAAAATGCAAATTAATAGTTTGGAGCAGATTTAAAGCTTTTTAGGAAAATTAATAAAGTTTTGGCTAATAAAAGGATAAGAATTAAAAGTTTAAACAATTAATAGAAAGGTGAATATATGTATCCTCCTTCTCAAGCAGCATATGATAGGGCAATAACAGTTTTCAGCCCAGACGGCAGGCTCTTTCAGGTAGAATACGCCAGAGAAGCGGTTAAAACAGGAAGCACTTCTATTGGAGCTGTTGGTAGGGATTGTGTTGTGTTGGTAGCAGAAAAGAGAATTCCATCAAAATTAATTGTCGGAAAATCTCACGAGAAAATATTCCAAATAGACAAACATATAGCTGCTTCGTCATCGGGCCTGGTTGCTGATGCGAGGAAACTTATAGACAGCGCGAGATTGGAAGCTCAAAAATACAGAGTAACATACAATGAGCAGATAGATGTTGAAACTCTCGCCAAAAATATTGGCGACTATGTGCAAATGTACACGCAGTACGCTGGTGTGAGGCCATTCGGCGTATCTTTGCTTGTTGCCGGTATTGATGCCAAAGCACAACTTTTTGAAATAGACCCGTCCGGAGCGCTGTTCGAATACAAAGCAACCGCTATTGGCTCTGGGAGAAAAGGGGTTGAAGAGTTTATGGAGAAAAACTACAAAGAGAATCTATCAAGAAAAGAGCTTTTAAAGCTCTGCACAAAGGCACTCCAAAAAGTCTCTGAAAAAAAGCTTACATCAAAAACAATTGATGCTGCAATAATAGAAAGACCAGAAAAAAAAGTGAAAATTTTGGGTGATGAGGAAATAGATGCATTTTTAAAAACTACGAAATAGGCTTGGAGAGCATATAAAATTTTGTTTGTTTCAATTCTAAAATAGATAAAAAATAGGTTTGTGTGGATTTATGAATAGTTCAGAAACAGTTATCGCTCATCTAAATAAAGAGGGAAAACATTTTGAAATAGTGGTCTACCCAAATCCAGCTTATGAATTCAAAAATGGGACAAAAAAAGATTTGGGCGGAGTTCTCGTTACAGAGGAGATATTTAAAGATGCAAAAAAAGGAGAGAGGCAAACTGAAAACAATTTAAAAGAAATATTTGGTACTACTGACGCAAGAGAAATTGCCAAAAGAATATTAAAAGAAGGGGAAATTCAGTTTACAACAGAGCATAGGAGAAAATTACTTGAGGAAAAAAGGAAGAGGCTTATAAATACAATTGCTTCAAATTGTATAGACCCGAGGACAAAAGCACCGCATCCTCCGCAGAGGATAGAAAGAGCGATGGATGAGCTTAAAATAAGAGTGGATTTATACAAGCCACTTGAGGAGCAGGTAAAGGAGGCAATAGAAAAGCTTAGAGAAGTACTGCCAATAAGTGTTGAGAAAATTAAGATAGCGGTAAGAATACCAGCCACATACGCAGCAAAAGCATACGGTGTTCTAAAAGAGTACGGGCTGGAAAAAGAAGAATGGGAAAAAGACGGCTCGCTGGTTGCAGTATGCTCTATGATTGGAGGCATGCAAAGTGAGTTCTACGACAAAATAAACAAAATAACACATGGAGAAGTGCAAACAAAACTGCTTTAGATGTAGCTGGAGAGAGAAGGAAAATTGAGCTTTTAAAAAACGAGGTGTGAAAATGAAAAAAATAGTGGTTCCTGGAGATGAAATTTCAGGAGGGAAAACGTTCAAAGGAGAAGTATATAAAGAAAACGGAAAAACATACGCAGCAGTAGTCGGGCTGGCAGAGGATGAAAGGATGATAGCATTGAAAGGAAAATATCTGCCGCAGTTAGAGGACATTGTTGTTGGATTTGTGGAAGACGAAAATTTCGGGAGATATGCAGTAGACATAAACTCTCCCTATGAAGGGACTATAAGCGGAAGGATGACAAGGATAAGACTCAGAATTGGCGACATAATCTCTGCTAAAGTTAGTTCTGTTGATGAAGTTCATAATACTGAACTTATAGAACCAAGGAGATTGTGGGGAGGAAGGCTGATAGAAGTAGAGCACGTAAAAGTCCCGAGGATAATAGGGAAAAAAGGAAGTATGCTAAAAATGCTTGAAGAATATACTAATTGTAGCATAATAGTTGGAAAAAATGGGAGGATATACTTAAGAGGCGGGAATATTCCTCTGGCTGTTATGGCTATTTTGAAAATATGCAAAGAAGCGCACACTTCTGGATTAACAGATAGAATTAAAAAAATGCTTGAAAAAGGTGAATTAAATGAAAAGGCATGATGGTAGAAAAGAAGATGAATTGAGAAAATTAAAAGTAGAGGCAGGTGTATTGAAGAGAGCAGACGGCTCTGCACTTGTGGAATGGGGGAACAACAAGGCTTTGGTGGGAGTTTATGGACCCCAGGAAGTAGTTCCAAAGCATATGGCAAACCCCTATAGGGCAATAATAAACTGCAACTATCGAATGGCTCCGTTCTCATCAAAAGAGGAGCACGGAAGAGGAATCCCAAATAGGAGAGCGTATGAAATTGGAAAAGTCGCAAAGCACGTATTTGAAAACGCAGTGCTAACAAACAAATTTCCAGAAACTATGATAAATATACAGATGGAAATTCTGCAGTCAGATGGAGGCACAAGAGTAGCGGCAATAACCGCTGCAGCAGTTGCTCTTGCAGATGCAGGCATACCAATGAGAGATATTCCAGCAGGAGTTGCTGTTGGTAAAGTAGACGGCGAAATAGTGGCAGACTTAGATAAAGTAGAAGATAACACCGGCGAAGCAGACATCCCGCTTATATTTTCTCCAAAAAACGAGGAGATTTTACTGCTTCAAATGGACGGGCTGCTCACAAAAGAGGAGTTCAAGAAAGCGCTAGAAATGGCAAAAGAAAAATCAAAAGAAGTGCACGAACTACAGGTAAAAGCGTTGAAAAAAAAATATGAGGAAATTTCAAAAGAGGTGATGGGATGATCTTAGATGAGGTTAAAGCGGCGTACGCGAAAGATTTATTGAAAGAAGGAAAGAGAGTAGATGGGAGAGAATTTTTAGAATACAGAAAAATAAGCATCGAAAAGGGAGTTATCCCAAATGCTGAAGGAAGCGCGCTTGTAAATATTGGTGACACGAAAGTAGTAGCAGGCGTTAAATTCGACCTCACAGAACCATATCCAGATTCTGAAGAGGAAGGTGTATTAGTTACATCCGCAGAGCTCTCGCCTCTTGCTCACCCGGAGTTCAAAGCAGGAAGGCCAAGCGAGGAAAGCATAGAACTCGCGAGAGTAATTGACAGAGGAGTAAGGAGCTCAAAGGGAATTGACTTTGGGCCCTTAACAATCAGCGAAGAAAAAGTAATCGGGGTATATTTAGACCTCTATATAATAGATAACTGCGGCGATATGATGGACGCTGCAGGCATTGCGGCAGCTGCTGCTTTAAAAAACGCGCGAATTCCAAAATACGAAGATGAAAAACTAATAAGAGAAGAAACAGCAGGCACGCTCAAATTTGACAAAACGCCGATAGCAAACACCTTCATAAAAATCGGGGATAAAATAATACTGGACCCAAATGAAGTTGAGGAAACTGCGTCTGACGGAAAGCTCACCTTAACAACAGTTGAAAACAATATATTGTGTGCAGCACAGAAATCGGGTGCGGCGGGATTCAAAATAGATGAAGTAATAGAATTGCTGGACAAGGCATTTGAAAAAAGTAATGAGATAAGAGAAATTGTTAAAAAAGCAGTTGGATAAATAATATGCAGAAAAGGTAGATAAAATGGGTTCGAGATACGGAGTAAAAATCAGGAAGAGAAGAGACGCTATTTTAGAGAAAAAAAATGAGAAATACGAATGCCCGGTATGCGGCAAGAAAGAAGTTGTACGCATAGGCTACGCAAGATGGAAATGTAAAGCATGTGGAGCTGAATTTGCAGGCGGAGCATATTCATTCACAACAGATATTGGAGAAACTGCAAAAAAGGCTCTGAAATTTGCTCTAAGCAATACTGAAAAATAAAAGGCGAGCAAATATGGGATTCGTACTATTTGAAGCAGATTTCCCCTCTTCTAAATGTTCTCTGAGAGCAGAGAGAAGAGAGAACATAGAAGAAGTACTGAAAACAGCAGTATATGTATGCAGAAAAGAAATGTTTAATTATGCACCTATTGACAAAAAAGAGATTAATAAAATATTCGAAGAAGAAGTTGGAGAACCAGCGGGCAATATTGAAATGCTCATTGAAGAGATTAGAAAAATAAAACCAATTAGCTTGAAAAGAAAATTTAAAGCAGTTGTCAAAAAGGAGGGGGCAGAAATCTTTGCACTTTCTTATTACCTCAATAAACTGACTGAAAATTTTGTTGTTAAAACAGAATTAAAGGGAAAACCCGAAAACAAATGGGTTGCTTTAATAGCAGACTGGGAAGGATGGAGAGTCGTGAGAAAGAGGATGTTTGAAGGGAGCGAAGACGAGGAAGTGTTAATGACACTTGCCGCCATTCACAATACTGCGTACAATAAAGTAATCCAGCTATTTTACCCGAATGAAATAGTAGAAGAGACAAAAAAAATATCATTTTCTAAACTTCACGAGATCTTTGAGAATGAGAATGAGAAAATTAAAAATAGCAAGCCAATAGTTAAATATTATTTAATTAATAAAATATTTGAGTCGAGTGGTATAACCCCATTTGTTTCACCAATAAGCGTGGCGAAAGTATACCCCGAGCTTAAACTGCCCGGAATAAGAGGGAGGAGGAAAAAATGAAATATAAAGAGAATTTATTTATAATAAATGCATTAATAATTTTAGCATTTGTCATCTATTTGGTGGCAATGACTATCGCCTATTTTCATGCAAGCAATAACTTAATGTACAATTATTTGTGGATGGCCGGACTTTCGCTTGGGATGTTGTCCTGCTTTTTAATTGTAGAAATTTATAATAACAGCAAAAAAATAGACAAAATATTGAGCAGTAGAAAAAGAAAAAAATAGATGGGGAGATGGGCTAGTCTGGAATGCTACCAGCTTTGGGAGCTGGTGACCCGAGAAGCTTTCTTTCTAGTGCAGGTCTTTCTTTAGAAAGAAGTGCTTGGGAATTCAAATCTCGGTCTCCCCATTTTTTAAAGTGCGGTTTATGAAAAAAATATCAAAAATAGTTATCGCAGAATTAGAAATATTTATACCTTGCGAATTATCGATGCTCGAGCCTTGACTTAACAAGATGATGGATCTTCCTTTCTATTTTTTCTAATTCCTCTTCTTTCTTCTTTTTTAATTCTGCATATTCGTGCTCCTGTAT
>WALN01000025.1 GCA_015522865.1 Microcaldota archaeon | reverse complement strand
TCAGGAAGTGTCAGTGGATTTAATGCAAATGTCGCAAACACTATTGCTGCGATTTTCTGCGCAACTGGGCAGGACCTGGCGCAGGTTGCTGAAAGCTCAAGCGCATTTGATTATGCGGAAGCTCTTGCTAATGGAGATTTGAAGTTTTCAGTTTATTTTCCAAACTTGGAAGTTGGAGCATATGGTGGAGGGATGAATTTTGGAACCGCAAAAGAAGCACTACAAATTATGGGATGCTTGGGACCCGGAAAAAAAGCAGGGGAAAACGCACGAAAGCTGGCAGAGATAATCGCTGCTGCTGCGCTCTGCCAGGACCTCAATTTGCTTGCAACACTCGCAAACAAATACGAACTTGGGGAGTCGCACGTAAAGCTTGCAAGAGGTAAATAGATGATAAAAACTTTTTTAGAAAAACAAAAGCCGAAAATTGATGCGGAAATTGAAAAACTGCTGAATAGAAAATGGAGTAAAAAGGAAATTGAAAGATTTGTTGGAAAAATTGAATATGAAATAGATGAGAAGGGGGCTCAAAATTCGCTGTTGATTCCGATATGGGATCTGCTGGATAGGGGAGGAAAAAGATGGCGGCCTGCGCTGATGCTATCAATTGCAAAATCATTTGGGGCTAATGAAGAACAGATTTTGCCCTTCACGCCAATACCGGAATTGATACATAATGGCACATTAATGGTTGACGATATTGAAGATAGGTCGGAATTAAGGAGAGGAAAAAAAGCGATTCATTTGATTTACGGCGAGGATGTTGCGATAAACACGGGCAATGCGATGTACTATTTGCCGTTGGTTATAATAAAAGAAAAGGAAGGAGAAATAGGAGAAAAAAAAGCAAAGAAATTGTATGAAGTGTATGTTGAAGAGATGATTAAGCTTGCATTTGGGCAGGGGCTTGATATATGGTGGCACAATAAAGAGCATGGAGAAAAAATAAGCGAGAACGAATATCTGCAGATGACCGCGTTTAAAACCGGGACCCTGGCAAGGATGGCCGCAAAATTCGGTGCAATATTAGGAGGAGCAAACGACGGGGAGATTAAAAAAATAGGGAAATTTGCAGAGTCAATAGGCGTTGCGTTTCAAATTCAGGACGATGTTCTGAATATTGCGCCTTCAAAGGAGTGGGGGAAGAGCATCGGCGATGATATTACAGAAGGAAAAATAACGCTTATAGTGATAAAAGCTCTCGAGGAGCTTGATGAAAAAAAAGGAAAACAGCTGATGCAAATCTTGAGCGAACATACAAGAGACAAAAAGAAAATTGAAACTGCTATTTCGCTTATAAAGGAAACTCAAGGGGTGGAATACGCAAAAAATAAAACAAAAGAACTGGTAAAATCCGCCTGGAGAGATGTGGAGAAAATTCTGCCAGAAGGAGAAAACAAGAAAACATTGGAAGCTTTTGCAAATTATCTTATCGAGAGAGAAATTTAGTGGTGAATAAATGAAATTTACAATAGACTCCCCGACAAAACTAATCATTTCTGGAGAGCACGCAGTAGTTTACGGCGCGCCTGCGCTCGCAATTCAAACGCCCCTTTACAATAGAATAAAATTCGAGGCTGAAAAAAGCGGGGAGGGAATTATAAAATTAAAAACAAAATATTCTGGCAAGGTAAAGAAAGGGGAGTGGAAAAATGGAAAGCTCTCGGGCGATAAATTTTTTGTTAAATATGGGCATGCAGCAGTTATCAACGCAATTAACAAAATAAAAAAAATTAATAAAGAAATCAAAATAGAATGGGGCGATATAGCCGCTCCAAAGGGGATGGGAAACTCTGCATCGATATACGCGGGTATTGCAAGGGGAATTTTAAAAGTAATTGGCAAAAAAGTTTCTGACAAAAAATTGTTTGAAGTTGTGCAGGAAGGAGAGAAAATAATGCACGGGAAACCAAGCGGGATAGACGCAAAAACGGTGCTCTCAAAAAAAGGTGCGGTATTGTTCAAAAAAACTAAGAGAAGAGCGAGAGCAAAAGAAATGAAAATAGAGTTTCCAAAAAATTCAGAATTATTAATAGTCGACACTTTTCCTGTTTCAAAAAAGAGAAGCACGACAAAAGAAATGGTGGAAAAATTCGGAAAAATAAACAAAATGAACAATAAAAAAAGAAGAGAAAGGGTTATAAAAAAATTTGAAAAAGTGTTGGAAGGAAT
>WALN01000024.1 GCA_015522865.1 Microcaldota archaeon | reverse complement strand
TTACAGAAGCTTACCGCTTTCTTTCTAAATTCTTTCTTTTTGGGAAGCTTACACTTTCTGTTCTTTCTTTACAGAAGCTTACCGCTTTCTTTCTTACAAGAAAGAAAGGGGGAGTTTTGAACCCAGGCATCCCTAAGGAACAGAGTCCTAAGCCCTGCGCGTTTGACCAGACTCCGCCACCCCTGCGCGAATAATTAAGAGATTAAATATTTATTAATTCCCACCATTTCAGATTTTTTTTATTTTTTATTTTTTCAAAAATTTCTTTTGCGGTTTTTGTTTTCAGCGCTTTTCCAACTCTCTCTATCCATTCATTTGTCTCCGGATATCTTTTTTCATATATTTTCGCCTGGACGGCGCATTCCAGATGGTCTGCGTCTTTAACTACTATTGCTTCTTTTGTTTTCCCTTCTCTAAATTCTTTCATCAATTTTTCAAATTCTTTCCCGATAACTGTCATTTTTGCCTGCTCTCTCACAACCTTCTTTTCATCAACTTTAGAGTACATCTGCGACAGCTTGTGCAAATCCAGAATTCTGGTCTCCGGCACATCATGGAGCAGAGCCATTTTGACGCATTTTTCGATATCTGCGTTTTCTTTTTTCGCAATAATCCAGGCCATAATTGAGGTGGCAAAGGAATGCTCCGCAACTGTCTCCGGCTCCTTGACCCAGGCCGCCCACCAGCCGCTCCTCTTGACCATTTTGAGATTTTCTATTTCCATAATAAAGTTTTCTTCGCCCATCTCAGCCACTATCCATACATCGGATTGTCCTCGAATTTTTTATAATTTTTGTGCATGTTCTTTATTTTTTCAATCGCTTCCTTTATCCGCGCGTTTATTTTCTTGCCCTCCTCTATAAGCGTCTTTGTTTCTACCTTTATGCTGCTCATTTCTGCGACCTTATCGATAACCAGCGCAGCAGCTCTCGCGTCTAGTTGCAAATTTGTTTCTGCAAGAAGGTTCGCAGCAGGGAATTTCTGGGAACTGCATTCTGAAAGCAGAATGCCGCTAAGCCCCTGAGTTGCGCCCTCTTTTATTGGCTGTACGTTGTGTTTTTTCAATTTTTCAATAACTTCATTTGTGCTCCCTATTCCATATATTTTATTTGTTGGGTTTGGGTTGGCTATACCTGCAAGTGAATAAATCATCGATACTTTCTTTTTCTTTGCAAATTCTATGATTTCTTTCGACAGTTCATAAACAATATATGCCGGAACAACAAATTCTGAGAACAGCACTATTAAATTCTGCTCCTCTGATGCGTAAACTCTGGCAGGACTTACCGGTCTAAAATTGTGGATTGCTGCAATTGGAGGGAAAAGATTGCTTTGAATATAGCCTATCAGCTTCATTTTCAATTTATCTGCTAAATATGTGGCTGCTATTGTTCCAATCATCCCAACTCCGGGAAATCCTTCTACAATTATTGGGTTCTTGAGATTTACACTCTCGAATTCTTTTATTTCAACTCTCAATTAATCACCATATTAATATTTATACCGCTTTTTTAAATAGCTTATAGAATTTTTATGGTTTTTACTACGAAGTATATTGAAAGAGAGAGAGGCAAAATAAAAGCAAAATACAAAACTGCTTTTTTCCTCGAGCCCTCCTGAGCTGCAATAAATACTGCGCTCATCGCTCCGAGTATTATTAAATAAATCTCTTCGCCAATTATACAACTACTTAGCATCTCTGCTCCTACGTTGTTTGAAATTCCTTCAAAATTGAAATTAAGAGAGGAGATGATTCCCAACAACAGCGAGAGAATCAGCGGGACTAATATAGCGCTTGATGCAAGTACAGTGTATTTCTGTATTTGCAAATTCGCTCTTGATTGTTTTGCAATAGCTTGCAATTCATAACATTCCTCTGCAACTTCTTTCATTGTTTTGCTTAAATCAGTGCCCGCTTCATATGCATCCACTATCAGCTCAATAGCTCTCCTAAGCAGGAAGGAGTCATTTCTCTTGCTTATGTTTTTCAGGGCAGTTTTTACATCTATACCGCTCACTATTTGATTTCTCGCTTTGTCAAATTCCTTTGACAACTCACCATAGTCCGAATCAGAAATCGAACTAATTAAATTTTCTATCGGTGTGTTCTTTGGAAATGATGCTATCTGGAAAAGTGCTGGAGGCAACTCTTTTTCTATTTCCTTTTGCTTTTTTTCTTCCAAATATTCTAAATAAAAATAATATGTCAAAAGCGGAAGCACAATAACGCTAAATAAG
>WALN01000023.1 GCA_015522865.1 Microcaldota archaeon | reverse complement strand
CATTAGGAATGCTGCTTGCTGGAACAAAATTTCACGTTTTAAGACAGAAGAGGGGACAGCAGGGGATCGGAGCGGCATACGCAACACTTTTCGCGCAGATTACAACAGGAAAGCCAATTCACATTAAAACTTCTATTGGCAGGAAATTATTCGAGTGCGACCTTTCAATCGACGTCAAGAAAAACGCGCCGGTAATTAAGAATGAGAAGGAATATAGCGACCATTTTAGAGGAGTTAGAATAGAAGCAGAATTTGCCAACGTGGAATATAACGAAGGAGAGCATTCTGTTTATGAATATTTGAGAAGAACTGCTCTTGCAACTCCCCATGCTCAGATAACTTTAGTTAAGCCAGATAATAGTATAGTAGTATTCCCCCGCTCTTCAAACTACATACCTTCCCTGCCGCCTCAGGTAAAGCCCCATCCTCTCGGAGTCACGGTTTCCGACCTTATGGATATGGCATCAGCCTCAGGCGCAAGAAAAATTTCATCATTTTTAGTAAATGATTTTTCGCGTGCTTCTTCCGTAAGAGTAAAAGAGATTCAAAAAATCTGCCCAAATATTGATTTGAATAGAGCGCCCTCAACCCTGACCTGGGCAGAAGCAGAAGAGCTGGTAAAAGCGTTCCATTCAATAAAATGGATCGCCCCTGATATGGACACACTGCAACCAATTGGAAAAGAAAATTTGACCAAGTCGCTCAAAGCTTTGTTGCAGCCCGATGAGCTTGCAGTTGTTGAAAGGAAGCCCCGTGTTTTTATGGGAGGCATCCCATTTTTAGTTGAGGCCGCAATCGCATACGGCGGAAAAGCAGGTAATCAAAGGAAGGGCGGAGCAGAGATCATGAGATTTGCGAATAAAGTGCCGCTTCTATTTGACGCGGGCAATTGTGCTATAACTGCCTCTATAAAAAGTATCGACTGGGGAAGGTATGGACTGAAAAATTTTGAGGAGCAGCCAATGACTGTTTTTGTGAATTTTGTTTCTGTTCATGTTCCGTACACCGGAGCCGGCAAGCTTGCGATTTCTGCTGAGGCAGAAATTGTCGAAGAAATTAGGTTGGCGGTTATGGAATGCGCAAGGAAGATATCGCTTTACTTAAGCGGACTCAGGAAAATGGCTGAAAAGACTAGAAGGAAAAATATATTTTTCAAGTATATTACAGAGGTCTCTGAATCTCTACACAGAATTACTGGAAGACCAGCAGTCGAAATAAGTGAAAAACTCAGAAAACTTGCTGAAGAGAGAACAGGCCTTTTGGAAGCAGAGGCGCTCGAAGAGAGCACAACGCAAAAGAAGAAGAAAATCGGGAGCAGAGGGTGAATAAGGTGGAAAAAAAGAAATCAAATGTAATTTCTGACGAGGAAACACTAAAGAGAATAGACACTTTAGGAAAGGAGATATTGGACGAAATAAGCAAAGAGAAGAATCCGCATATAGACATACCCGTAAGGGGGCTCTCAAATGTTTTGTACAATGCAGATAAAAAGAAAATAGAGCTCGGCAACAAAGTTGCTAAGAGATATTTGTTTAATGTTGCTCATGCGCGCAGTTTTATGCAGACTCTTTTAGTTGCGGCATTTGCTAAAGAGTTAATTTCAGAAAAAGCGCACACAACTCTCAGAGATTTGTTTTACGCATTGAAACATACTATTGCCGGAACAAAAGAAAATACTATTAATGAGCAGAACGAATCCGACTCTGCGATTGTTGATTTGGAAGTCGCGCTTGATGTTATCAGAGAAAATTTGCATTTAGCTGCGAATCCCAAGGGAAGGGTTGTTGGGAATGTTAAAATAAGAGATAGCGGGGACATGATTAATTGGAGCAAGCTCGGCTCTGGCGGATGGGCGATTCCATCAATTGTCGAGCAAATTGAGTTTGTGGATGTTGACGCTGAATATGTAATTGTTGCAGAGAAGGACGCAGTATTTTTAAGATTACATGAGGACAGATTTTGGAAAAAGCACAAATGCATATTGCTTACCACACAAGGACAGGCAGCAAGAGGAACAAGAAGGCTGATACAAAGGTTCTCTGAAGAGCTTAACCTTCCAGTTTATATTCTTACAGACGCAGACCCATATGGCTGGTATATATACTCAACAATGAAGTACGGCAGCATGGCACTTGCGCATGTTTCAGATAGATTAGGCTGTCCCAGAGCCCATTTTCTGGGAGTAAGCATGACAGATATAGATAAGTATGATTTGAGGGCGCAGACAATTAAAGCTAAAGACGTGGACCTTAGGAGGGGCAAGGAGCTGCTAAAATACGGCTGGTTTAAGAATAAATTGTGGCAGCATGAGATTAATTTGTTTTTAGAGAAGAAATATAAGGCAGAAATTCAGGCACTTACTTCTAAGCGTCTGCGTTTTATTAGCGAGGTTTATTTGCCTGAAAAAATTAAAGCTGGAAATTTCCTGCCGTAATTTCTCCCTCTTTTTTAATTATTTTTACTATTCCCCTCTCAGCGTCTACTTCTATCTCATCCCCATCTTTTAGCGCTTTTGTTGCAACAGAAGTTCCAATAACGCATGGAATACCCAGCTCTCTCGAAACTATTGCTGCGTGACATGTAATGCCCCCCTCATCTGTAACAATCGCAGCGACTTTTCTCATCGCGGGCACGAAATCGGGCGTGGTCATTGTTGTTACTAAAATATCCCCCTTCTCTACTTTGCCTATTTCTGAGGAATGCAGAACTATTTTTACCCTCCCTTTTGCATAGCCTCTTGCCGCCACAGTTCCTTTAATTTCTTTCACTTTCTTGATTCCTCTCTTATAAAAATATTCCCACAATTCTCTTGCCTCTTTTTCTGCATAAATATTGAATTTATTCCCAACAAAAACAAACGCACAATTATTCTCCCTCTTTTTAATTTCATCTTTTTTTATTTTTCCCTCTAAAATTTCTTTCATCTCTTCTTTGTAAACCTTATTCAATACACTGCTAGACAGCCCAGTCCTTTTCGATATTTCCGGAATAAGCGTATTTTGGATATAAACGTGCACTTTTGTTAGCCATTCTTTTTTCTCATCCTGCATTGCCGTAATTTTCTGTACCTCCCTGCTAATCCTGACAATTTCTTCTGGTAAATTGTATTTTTCAGCTATTTTTAGCTGTTCATTTTTAATCTTTTTGTGGTAGTTCTCCAGCTCTTCAAGTTTCTCTTCAACATTCCCCTTTTTTAAAATTTTTCTTATTTTTTCCACAAAATAATTTTCACCCCAAATTTTCGGCCCGGTATAATCAAATGGAATTTGTCCAAAATCTTTTGCAAGTTGCCCAATCTTTTTGTATATTTCTGGAAATTTCTTTTCTATTTCTTTCTCTTCTATAAATAATTCTTTCTGCCCCTTCTTCTCAATTTCAAATGCAATTTTGTGCTCTTCCATTTCTTCCCTGAATGTCCACGAAGGCTCAGTTGAAGTTGTGAGTATGTTGAATATTTTAGATGCTTTCTCTTTTCCCACAATTTCTGTTAATTTTTCCTCGATAAACTCCCCCAGCTCGTCTACTGCGACGAACCATAGTGGTATATTGTAATAGCAAAAATCGTTGTACAAATTTACAATTCTCAGATACAATTCCCCCAATTTTTCATTACTTGCTTTTTCAACATTTTCTGTTTTAATTTCACTTTTACACAATTGCAGCAGTTGTTCCGCAATTTTTCTGGACTTGTTTCTCAAATTTTCGATAAACTCTTTATTTTCAATTATTTTTTCCAGCGTTTTTTTCTGAAAGTTTTTGATATCCTCTTTTGTTGCGAGTATTGCTATCTGCCATTTGCCATTTGTCACCTGCGCTATTGCGCTCAATTTTGCAGGGTATGAATCAAACATCTTATCAAACGCCAGATAGTCAGAGGTGAGAATTGTAAAAGAAATAGCATTATTCTTCCTTTCTCTGATAATCACAAAGCTTTCAAGTTCCTTTGGAATTTCCATATCTGCATTACTAAAGGAAAACATAATAAAGTTTTTCTTACTATTCTTTCTAAGAGAGGTGCTGGCCCTTCTTTCTTAAGAAGAAAGAAGTGCTAAGCTGTCCCAAGAAAGAATTTCGTTCTTTCTGGTGCAGCTCTTTCTTTAGAAAGAGGTGCTTTGCGGAGCAAAGAAGTGCCTTCTCTGGTGCAGCTCTCTTTCTAAGAGAGGTGCTGGCCCTTCTTTCTTAAGAAGAAAGAAGTGCTAAGCTGTCCCAAGAAAGAATTTCGTTCTTTCTGGTGCAGCTCTCTTTCTAAGAGAGGTGCCTTGGTAGCTCAGCTGGTAGAGCGTCCGGCTGTTAACCGGAAGGTCCCAGGTTCGAACCCTGGCCAAGGCGTTGAAGGTGGGAGAGATGGCAAAATTGAGTTTTGATAGTTTAAAGGAGAAAAGCTCTATTTTTAAAAACAAAGAGGTTCTATCCCCCCATTTTATACCCGAAAATTTACTCTATAGAACAAATGAGATAAAGCAGATCATGCTTGCTGTTGTTCCATCACTTGAAGATAAGAAGCCCACCAATTTGTTTATTTATGGAAAAACTGGTACTGGTAAGACATGTACTGTTAAAAAAGTGCTTGAAGAACTTAATGCTCAGAAAAATGAGAAAGTTAAGGGGATTTATGAAAATTGCAGAATTTATGACTCTAGATATAAAGTTTTGCAGAAATGTATAAATTCATTTCAGCCAGATTTTGCAAAAACTGGCTATTCTTTCTCTGTTCTGTATGAAAAAACACTAGACTGGATAGAAGGCGCCGGAGATGGGATTAAGGGAAAACACCTAATTATTGTGTTGGATGAAATTGATACTGTGAGAGATTTAGACCGGCTGATATACACGCTAACGCGGATAAATGATGATTTAAGCGCAGGAAGCGTTTCAATGATTGGTATTTCAAATAAAGTTAATTTCAAACACAAACTGGATGCGAGAAGCATAAGCTCTTTGTGTGAAAGAGAGTTGGTTTTCCAGCCTTATAATGCATATCAGCTTAAAGGCATACTAAATCAGAGAGTTAAAGAGGCTTTTAAGGAGGGGGTTATTGGGGAGAGCGGCGTTAATTTAGCAGCAGCAATAGCAGCTCAGGAAAATGGAGATGCTAGATATGCTTTAATTCTTCTTTTAAGAGCGGGAGAGCTTGCAGAAAAAAGAAAGGTTAAAATTACTGATGAAATAGTTGAAGAAGCACGCAAGCTGGCTGATGAAGACAAGGCGTTTGAGGTTATTTCAACACTTCCATTTCAACAACAGATGGTATTATACGCGATTTCCCTTCTTTCCAAAAAAGGAAATAAGTACAAAATGCTCGGAGGAGAGGAAAAGGAAAACATTTTTTTCTCAGGAGAAGTTTATGAAAGTTATAGCAAACTTGTGAAGAGAATTGGGAAGTCCCCAGTAAGCGCAAGGTGGTATAGAGAATATTTAAACGACCTGGAGGTGCTTGGGCTTATAACAACTGTTAGATCTGGAAAAGGGATCAGGGGCCAGACAACTTTGGTCAAGCTTGCGTACGAACCAAAAAAAGTCCGAAAAGTAATTGAGAAAAGAATTCTCGAACCTCCTTCTAATGATCTCTATTGACTTTTTAATGCCAGCTGAGAGTATACATTTAGCTTAAACAATTAAAATTATAAAAAAATAAAAAAAATTTAGCAGTGTCCGCTTGCTGGAGCGGCGTTTCCTGAAAGTGTTTGGTTGCATTCTGCTGGTTCTGTATTAAATGCACTGCAAATTGCTTTTTGGTAATCTGAAGCTCCTCTCCCTCCTCTGTACATTACTCCATTTATGAACACAGTTGGCGAGCCCTGAACTCCATACTTCTGATTGAGTGCGTACTCATTTTTCAGCAAATCTATAGCTTCATTATCAAAACAGTTCTCTACTTTTGTTGTGTCTACTCCTACTTTCTCAGCAACTCCTTTCCAACAACTATCTGCTTGTTGCGGTGAGGTGCACTCTTTATTGTATTCATTTACGTAGTTCCACCACTTATCCTTCTGGTACTCCCATATACACAACTGTCTTGCATCCTCATGCACTTCTTGCACTCCATGCATTGAACAAAGCGTGCCATTTGCCATGCAGAACTGATCGCTTCCTCCTTGGTATCCCGAATATATTACATAGTGCGGAGTGAAATTAACTGAATTATTTAGCAATTGAATTGCCGGCCCCAAACCGCTTTCTGCCTGTCTTCCATATGGACAAAATGCCATTACGTACATATCAACTATTGGCACATCACTTTTCTTCATTTTCTGCGGTTTTGGTGTTGGAGTTGCTGGAGGAGTCGGAAGTGGTTTTGACATGTCCATCATTTGCCCAAATATTATAATTTTCCCATCTTTTGTTGTGTATACTGGTGCCTGTTGAACTGGCTTTCCGCCTTTTAGAACATCTACTGTAAGGTTCATGAAATATTTACCTTCATTTACACTACTTACTTTTGCGTTCATCCCTCGTGACGAGAGCATACCATTTAAATAATTTTCAACTTTGCTTGCAAGTTCTGTTTTGCTTATAGTTGCAGTCGATGGAGTAATTGAAACTCCCGGGTTAATTGCCGGCATCCCTCCACTTGCTTGAGGGGCGGAATGAAATAGAAAGTATCCGATTCCCAGACCCACTATCAGAGCGACGACCATGAGAACTGAAGAAGAAGCAGTCAATATATTTTCCTCCTTCTTTATCTCTTGCCCTACATGTAGCTTAGCCTCATGTTTTATATTGTGTGCTTTATGCTTCTTAGCCATTGAATCACCTATAAAACAAAATAACTGCAAATATTTAAATAGGTTTTGAATTAATTTTACCCGCTTCTATTCGATTTCTTCGTTTTCTTCTGACTGCTGTTTTTTGTAATATTTGTAAATAAAAACAGCTGCGCCAACCACGACTATTAGAATAATTATCGGAACTATTGGCGAGCTTTGCTGATTTTTTTTAGGAGATGGGGCAGCAGTTGGTTTTGAACAGTCATCCTTTATTTTTTTAATAAGCGTATTTATTCCATTGATTACTTTCGAGGTTGCCAAATAGGTTTTGAGCGTAGCAGTTGATGGGTTGGTAAGTGAGTTTGGTTCTGACGGATCTATTTTTTTCCATGAACTTTCCAAATTTCCTACGCTCCTGCTGCATTGTGAATAGTACGCTTTGTTTTGCAAAATTTGTTGCACGTCCTCTTTTACTCTGTCCACTTGAGAAAGCGCATTTTTAGCTGTTTTTCTAAATATAAAGCTCTCAATATAGTCATTTATTTTCGTCTCATTCGCGCTCATTAATGCATCAAACACATCAATCGCAGGCTGCAGCTTGTTAATTTGGAACTGCTTTATTGAAGTGAAGTCATTCATATTCTGGAGGGTGTGATATATCGACTGCTTCTCGTCCTGTGTTATATTTGCGTTTAGTGCGTCTTTCTGAATGCTATCAATCTCATCTGAAAGGGAGTCTATACTATTGCACATGTCATTTAGCCCCTTCATTGTTTCTTTCTGTTTTGAAAGTAATGTGTCGAGCTCCTCTGATGAGTAGTCTCTCATAAAGTTCTGCTCACTATCTATCAAATCATATACCGCATTGCTTGATGTGTCTGCATCGTCCCTCAAATTTTTGAGCTCCGAGTTCAATTTCGAGGTTTTAAGAAAACTATAATCATACTGCTCAAGAACCCCCACCCCGCTATCGAAGTTATCTAGTTTTGTGTTTACCTCTCCAATAAATGAGTTTAAAGCTGCAGGTGCAGTTCCATACCCTCTAACATTTTGCAGCACTTCCCATTCGTAATCATATTTATATATCTCTTTTATCAGTTTTGTATCTGTCATAACATGGCCGTTTGAGTCTGATACTACAACTACTAAATTTTTGCTCTTTGGAGATAATTGAGGATGAATTTCAACTATCCAGTAGGAGCCAAATTTGTATTTTAATGGAAATGAGAAAAGCACCGACGCCTGCTCTCCGCTATTTAATAAAGGATTAACTCTTGAAAGCGCCTCCTCAGAAGAAATCGCAGAAGCGAGATAAGATAAAATTAAAAATGCTAAAAATACTGCGTAAATCCTTTTCATAAATTAAATAGTTTGCTCTCCTTAAAATATTTTGCTTGCGTTTTGCTCTTTCTCGAATTTTATTGAAAGCGCCCCTCCCAAATAAAACCACATATTATGCAATTTGTTTATTTCTACTTTCTTTGGCCCAACGAGAGGCAGCCATCCCTTCAGTTTTTTCTCCCCGGTTGTATATCTCTTCTCTTCTTCCCCCACCACAGTAGCATTTGTTCCAATATGATAAACGCGGAATCTTTCCTCTTCTCCCGCGAGACTTCTCTCTTTAAATTTCTCTATGAGCACCTGTGCTCTTGATGTTGTTGACGCCACCTTTTTTATCTCTTCTTTTAAATCGTTGCCGAATTCTCTTTTGTGTCTTTCTAGCATTTCTTTGCTTATTTTTTCCAAGTTTTTTGGCCAGACACTTATATGAACTAAATTTTTCTTCAATTCCTCTTGTTCCGGCAACTCTGGATGATCCATTCTCTCTTCCTCTATTTTTTTCAGTACCTCTTCTTTTGTGAGTGCTCTGCCTATTGAGATGTATTTGGGTATTTTTGGCATTTTCCCCTCTCTTATTAAAATGTCCCTTCTTTTTCTGTCCGTATAAAAAATTTTGAATCTCATGCTCTACCTCTTTCCGAACCTTATGTGTATGTTTCCAATTCTAAAATTAGCTTTGTCCAATCTTATGGGCAGCTCTTCACGTTTTCTTGTTTTACGAATTGTGTTTCCAATTTCTATAATTGTCCCGTTCTTGCTTTCATCTCTGAACCTAAATCCTATTCTCGCCTTTTCCAATGTCGCATGATGTCTTGAGACAACCCTCAATGCGTTGTTTATGTGCTTGAGTAACTCCCCGCCGTATTTTTCTTCAATTTTTTTCTTTTCTTCTTCTGTTGGAACGACTGAAAAATGTGGTGTGTTCGGGATAACCTCTTCTTCACTTCTCCCTATTGTAAATTTGCTTGGCATTTTCTCAATCTCTTTTTCTCTTATGAGTAGAGGTTCTACATGCGGCATTTTGTAAAATACTTTAAATTTCATAGAGTAATTTGCACATCATATTATTTATACATTTTGAATAATTTGTTTATGAGTTTTGTTGTCGTGCTCGTGGAGCCGGAATTTGAGTTTAATATCGGGATGTCCGCAAGGGTAATGAAGAACTTCGAGTTTAATGAGCTGCGTCTTGTGAGGCCAAAAGCAAAGATTGGCGAGAGAGCAAAAATGTTTGCGAAGCACGCAAAAGAAATTTTAGAAAATGCAGAAAAGTTCGAAAGTTTAAATGAAGCAACAAAGGATTGTGAGCTGGTTGTTGCGATGACATCGCAAATTTCACGTTTCAGGAAAAAGCTAAAAAATTGCATCTCTCTCAGAGAGCTTTCTAAAAAGATTGGGAAGGAGAAAGTCGCGCTTGTTTTTGGTGGGGAGGGAAATGGCTTAAATGAAAAAGATATTAGGGGCGCGGATTTGGTCGTTACTATCCCGGCGAATTCCCAATACCCTGTTCTGAATCTATCTCATGCAGTCGGAGTTGTTTGCTATTCGCTGTACAAAAAGAAGTTTAGTTTATACAAGCCCGCGCCAAAGTGGAAGAGAGAGCTTATTGAAAAAAAACTGAAAAAAATTGTTAGAAAGTTGGATGCAGTGAGAAATAAAAGCAAAGTTCCAAGGGCGTTTACACACATGATGGAGAGAAGCAGAATTGCTGATGATGAGGCGAATGCAATACTCGCAGCACTCTCTCCAATTGAAGAGCTTACTGAATCTCAAATCCAAGAGCATACTCATGATGCTCATAATCTGGCGTCCAATTAAGCATAAATCCTGCATAAGCTTCAGAATTTGGTTCAATGACCGGGGCGATAACTATTTGCGATACATCTTTCCTTTCGACTCCGTCCTGAATCAAAAATACTCTTGCCCTCCCGCTCATGGGTTTGTTTGTTGGATTTTTGAACTCGCAGGTTCCGTTTAGAGACATCATGTCATTGTGAAAATACGGAGCTTCAGACTGCTTGCAGGTAAGAGCAGGCCCAGCTGGCTTTAGCGCAACAAATAGTAAAACTATAATAACAACTAATATTAACAGCCATCTGCCTTTTGTATTTCCAAGCACCCATCCAATCGGCCCTGAAGAAAGAGATCTGCTCTTAGTTTTTCTCCCCAAGCCTCTCGCAAGCTCAACAATTCCCGATGGGCTTTGCATTTTTCTTGCCATTGAAACTGCAGATTCGCTCCATGTTTTCTCTTTTTCCGGTATCTTTTCCGCCCCCAGTGGATTTCCAGAGCATCCATCCACTCTAATTTCATAATCGCCTCTTGGAGTTGACACCCATATTTTGTAAAATGGGACATAGAATTTTGAAAATGCAGAAACCACTATCTCCTCGGGTTTTGTCCCCATAATTGCAGAAAGTTTTTTTGGTAGGATATCCTTCAATTCGCTTTTCTCTATACTTGTCTCTTCTATTTCTGGCTTCATTTCTTTTGGCGTTTCTCTGATTTTTTTGAATTTTTGAAATAAAAATGGGACGTAGTCATCTATTTCGCCGGTAAATGCATTTATTGCCAGCCTCCCAGAATTTTTAGAGCCTGCAACATCAAAAGAGAACATCCAAAAGGGAGTAAAGATTAAATTTATATCAGAAAAAGTTATTTTTTTCCATCCCTTTGCATTAACTGTTCTTTTTACTAAATTCAGAGCTATTTCTGGAGTTACAATTATCTCAAGGGACGGAGCATCCAATCTCATTTATTTCACTTCTAAATTGTATATAAGCGCGGCGGAATAGGCAGGGATGGGCACAATTTTTTTATGCAGCTGGTTTTCTTTTAACTATTTTTACCTTTTCAGGAGTAAGCAAAACTTTGTCCTCATCTATCCTTGCTATATCTCCGTCAATTCCCTTAATAAACGTCCTCAGCTCTTTAACAGCCGCTTTAAGTTTTACTGGGTTGCGCGCAATTGGAGAGATATTCAGCAAAATAATATTTTTGTCTTCCAACTCGTCCTTTACTGCTTTTACATCTGCCTCTGTCTGCAATGCGATCGGCTTTACATAGAAATCTGCTTCCGAGTGTAGCACATCCACATCTTCTGCCTCTGCTGCGTTCATAAATTCTTCTATATTCAACTCTTTAGAAAGGCCTAATTTTTGTGAAATTTTAGAGAAAATACCCATTTTCTAATCACCGTAGAAATTACACAAAGAGTATTAAATAGTTTTTGCTT
>WALN01000022.1 GCA_015522865.1 Microcaldota archaeon | reverse complement strand
CCCTAAAGAGAAAAATTTGCTTTTTTGAGCTCTTTTTTATTTTATTTATCTACTTCTCAAGTGCATACTGGAACTCCTCCTGGAATTTCCGCCAGCCAATAGCGCTTTCTTCCTCGGAAAATTTAACAAATTTTCAGGTTCAGATTTCGCTCAACTCTTCAAATGTAGGCGAAAACTTTAACTGGAGCTCTGATGAAAGTTCAATCCGCTTTACTTATTTCAACTCCTCTTCGGGAACAGAGGAAAAAATTCCATACTGGGTGGAGTATTGGAATTCTAACTACAAAAATGCTTCAATATGGGTTAAGGCGCCTTCTCTTTCCAGCGCTTCAAGCACAACATTATATATGTACTACGGCAATCCATCAAGCAGCTCTGAGAGCAACGGCTCTGCGGTTTTTGAGTTTTTTGATAATGGAGATAGTTTAAATAATTGGTATAATTGGAGTAGTGGAAACGTATACCTATCTGATTTTTCCTATGCACAAAACCACTCGATAAGAAAGGACACCAATTGTCACCCAAGCGGCGGCTACAAAAATATGAGTATTAGTTTAGATAGAAATGGTTGGGTAGTAGAGTTTTTGAGGTACAGAAAAAGCGGAGACGGGACTGACTGTTATTGGGACAGAACAGGAGTTGGAGACGAAAATGGAAATGGCTACAATATAGATTTTGGTCATGGCTCTACTCCCTATATTGCGATTGACAAAATGACCGGAACAACCACCACAGTTTTGGGACAGACCCAGCTCTCTTCTGACCTTCTTTCGCAATGGTATGTTGCACAGCTGATTTTTACTCCCACAGAAGTGACTGCAAAGCTTCTAAAATTGGATGGCTCAGTTGTAGGCGAAACAACTAGTTCTGATATTACTTACTCGTCCTTTTCGCATGTATTTGTAGAGGGCGGAAGACCCTATTATGTAGGTGTTGTTAAAGTCAGAAAATACTCTTCCCCTCCCTCAATTGCTCTTGGTTCTGAGCAAGACCCTCAAGCTCCACAGCTCTCTTTTGTCTCTCCAACAAATGGGAAATACACAAATAGCACAAGCGCAATAATAAACGCCTCAATAGATGATGCGCATCTAGACAATTTGATTTTCAATTGGGATGGGAAAAATTATTCGCTCTATGACAACTCATTGATTTCAAAATTCAATTTCAATAACAATTCAGAAGTTGGGGACAGCCCCTCAGTTGCCGCGGATATTTCGAAATATAAAAATAACGGCGCAATTTATGGCGCAGTTTATTCAGAAGGGAAATTTGGAAATGCTTTGCAGTTTGATGGAGCTAACGATTATGTTTCTCTCAGCAATTTAGCAGTAAATACCTCTGCAGGAGCACACAACACAGTAGAATTTTGGATGTACTGGGATGGAAAGGAAGGAAAAATGCCTTTTGGCTGGAAATCTCCATATGATTTATGGTTCCAGGGGGGATGCTTTGGTTTTAACACAGGACAGGGAAATGTTTATGGGATAAATGATTCCAATCTCTCAAACAAATGGTTGCATGTTGTTGCGGTTTTCTATAACGGCGTGCCTTCTAACTCTACTGCCTCTCTGTACATAAATGGAGTGAAGCAAAATATCTTTCCATGCTACAAAACAACATCCGCCAGCAGATCGGTCACTTCAGACGCGCATATAAGTGGCTGGGCATATGGTGGCGGATACTATTTTGGAGGAAAAATAGACGAGCTTTCAATTTACAACAGAGCATTAAATGAAGACGAGATCATGGCTCATTACTATTCAAACTTTAGAAAACACAACTCTTCTGAATCGTATTTTAACTCAAACAAAACGAATCTCTCAGACGGAGACTATTCTTATTATTTGTGGGCGAATGACAGTGCTTCGAACCAAGCTATGAGTTCTCGCTCTCTGCACATAGACACAATCCCACCGTCTATTTCAATATTGTCCCCCGCCTCTCACTCAACTGCCTCGAACCCAATATCAGTAAACCTCACAACCACGGACAGCAATTTGGATTTCTCTAATCTCTCTTTGTATAATTCCGCCGGCGATTTAGCTAACTCTACGAAAGTTGTGCAGAATGGGAATTATATTGTGGAGATGAGCGCACCGGAGGGAGATACCTATTCTCTATTTGTTACCTCTTTTGATAAGGCAGGCAATAGAAATTCCCAAACAGTCTCAGATATTTATATTTCGTCCCCCTCTTATCATTCATCTTCGTCAACCTCTTGCTCTACATTTTCAGTAAGTACTCTAATTTCTGATGGCAATGTAACTCTCATCGCAGTAAAGCATAAAGCGCCGATAGAAGCGTTAAATGTAAAAGTTTACAATTCAGATGGCGATATTGTTGGACAGGGAGAAACTGATGAAAATGGCGAAGCAAGTTTTGCTCTTACTTCTGGGAGCTATTACGCCTATCTGCAAAATGATAAGTACTGCAAGAAGAAGGTTAGATTTGGCGTCAATACTGTTCCTCCAGAATGTGCTTTTGATTCTGACTGCGCAGATTCAGAAACGTGCTCTAATGGTAGGTGCATCTCGTTGAATTGCGAGAATAGTTATGCAATTAATCATACCTGCGTTGTTTTGGGATGTGTTAAAAATTCTGACTGCAATAGTGGAGAGGTATGCAAGGAGCATGCATGTGTTGCTCTTCCACAACTTGAACTGAGTTCTCCTTCGTTTGTTAAGTTTGGAGAAAATTTCAAAGTTAGGGTTTTGGCAGACGGTTTGCCTATTAGCAATGCTGCGGTAAAGCTGGATGGAGTAACTTACTATACTAAAGACGGAGAAGTGCAGATTAGGGCAACTAAACCAGGGCAGTATTTGCTAAAGGCTGAAAAAGATGGCTACAAGGATGCACAAAAGGTAATCAATATTGGTCCCCTCGAGTACTCCGCGCCGCCGAAAATTATATCCGAAAAATACGCTGCGAATACTGGTGATGTGGTTAGTTTAAAATTAGTCGACAGCTATGGCAACCCACTTCCAAATAGAGAAATTGAAGTGATATTCCCAAATGGGGGGAAGCAGACAATCACTACTAATGAAAACGGAGAATTTTCTGTGCAAAGCAAACTTGCGGGTAGAGTAAAAGTTCTTCTCAAGGATAATGTGTCGCCAGTTTCTGCATTAATTTATTTTTCACCGAAGAAACTCTCGCTTTCTTCCAATATATTTGACTTTTCTCTTTATCACTGGCTTTTAGTTCTGGCTGTAACAATTGCAGCACTCGGTTATCTCTATAGAGACGACCTTAACTACGCAATAAGAAAATACAAATACGAACATTTCTAATAAATATTTAAAAAAGGGCGCACTCTAATATTTATGGGATGTTTCTATGAAAATCATATACTGGTTCAATGAGTTAAATAAAGAAAGTACTCCTGTTGCTGGAGGAAAGGGTGCAAATTTAGGTGAGATGTTCAACGCAGGTTTCCCAATTCCACCGGGCTTTGTGGTTTCAGCGCAGGCTTATTTCGAGTTTGTGAAGCAAGCAAATTTAGTTGGCGTGATAAAAAAATACACTGATAACTTAGATGTAAACGACACAAATGCTCTTGAAGAAGCGTCTAAAAAAATAAAGGAAGCAATTATAAATGCCTCAATGCCTTCCGAGATTTCTTCTGAGATTGTCAGAGCATACAACAAGCTTTGCGGAGCAGATTTAATTCCCTCTAGTGCTCAAGAAATATATGTCGCAGTGCGCTCATCTGCTACTGCTGAAGACCTACCTACCGCTTCTTTTGCAGGTCAGCAGGCAACTTATCTCAATATAAAAGGTTCAGAAAATGTTGTGAAGGCGGTAAAGAAATGTTGGGCGTCCCTTTTTGAAGCAAGAGCAATTTACTATAGAAAGCAGCAGGGATTTGATAATGTCTCTGTCGGTATCGCAGTCCCAGTCCAAAAAATGATTCAATCTGAAGCGTCTGGAGTCATGTTCTCAATAGACCCCGTTTCCAATGACACTAGCAAAATAGTGATTGAAGCGGGTTTTGGTTTGGGAGAGGCAGTTGTCTCTGGCAGCATCACACCTGATAGATATGTAGTTGACAAAACTTCATTAGAAATAATTGAAAAAAATATTAACGAACAGGAAAGAGAAATTGTGAAATCAGAAGAGGGCGATAAATGGATTGATGTCCCGGCTGAAAAAAGAAAAGCTCAGAAATTGCCCGATGATAAGATTAAGGAGCTTGCTTCAGTTGGAAAAAAAATAGAAGAGCATTATGGCTCTCCGCAGGATATGGAGTGGGCATACGAAAAAGGAAAAGTTTACATTGTTCAGAGCAGGAATGTGACCACATTTAAGAAAGTCAAACAAGAACTGAAAAGCGAAAATAAGAATGAAGAAAGCTCACAGAGTGTTGGAGAAGCTAAAAATTTATTGAGGGGTTTTAGCGCATCTCCTGGTGTCGCATCTGGCCCTGTGAAACTTATATCAGATCTTAAGGAACTCTACAAAGTTAAGAAGGGAGATATACTTGTAACCAAAATGACCTCGCCTGATTACGTGCCTGCTATGAAAAGAGCTTCAGGTATAGTTACTGATGAAGGCGGCTCAACCTGCCATGCGGCAATTGTCTCAAGAGAGCTGGGCATTCCGTGCATTGTTGGAACAGAAAGCGCAACTAAAATTTTGAAGGACGGCATGACCATTACTGTTGATGCAACTCACGGGATTGTTTATGAAGGAAAAGTTGAGATGGAAGAAAAAGTTGCTGCTCCAGTTGCATCTTCTGGAGTCGCGCATATAGTAACTGGAACCGAAATTTATGTTAATTTGGCAGAGCCAGAGGCAGCAGCAAGAGTTGCTGCAAGAGATGTTGATGGTGTTGGTCTGCTCAGAGCAGAATTTACAATTGCAGGTATTGGTAAGCACCCCAAAGCTCTAATTAAAGAGGGGAAACAGCAGGAGTTTGTCGATAAGCTCGCAAGAGCTCTCAGGAAAGTTTGTGCTGCATTTTACCCTAGGAGAGTAGTTTACAGAGCAACTGATTTCAAGACAAATGAATACCGAAATTTGGAAGGAGGAGCAGAATTTGAACCAGAGGAAGACAACCCAATGATTGGTTATAGGGGATGCTTCAGATATATAAAAGATGCAGATGTTTTCAAGCTCGAGCTAAAAGCAATAAAGAAAGTAAGGGAGCAGTACGGGATGAAAAATTTGCAATTGATGATTCCATTTGTGAGAACTGTTGATGAGTTTAAGTTAGTTAGGAGAATCGTTGAGGGCAGTGGCCTTGTCCAGACAAAAGATTTCAAGCTCGGGATTATGTGCGAGGTTCCTTCAACTGTTATTTTAATAGAAGATTTCTGCAAGGCAGGCATCGATTTTGTCTCAATAGGAAGCAACGATCTAACTCAATTAACTCTGGGCATAGATAGGGACAACCCTATTGTTGCAGAAGAGTTTGATGAGAGAGACAAAGCGGTTGTCAGCTCTATGGAAAAAGTGATAAAAGTATGCAGGAAATATGGTGTGCATACATCTATATGCGGGCAGGCCCCATCAGTCTATCCAGAAATAACTGAGATGTTGGTGAGAGCGGGCATCGATGGAATCTCAGTAAACCCCGATGTGATTGAGAAAACGAGAAAGCTGGTAGCTTCTGTTGAGAAGAAAATTCTCTTGGAAGCAGCAACAAAAGAGTAATTATTTATTTTGGAGAGCGGGGAGTCTGAGCATGTTTAAATGCGATATATTTAGGGATAACAAAAAGGGAAGTTTGGAGGTAAATGGCGCTATAAGTTTAAATATCGCCGGAGAGACATATGAAACCTTTCTTAAAAACGTGGTGCTTCTTAAAAAAGGAAAGAAAAAATCGCTCGATAGGGTTGAAACAGTTTTAGAGTTCTATGATAAGCTCGGTGTAGAAAAGAAAAGCTTAAAATTCGAAATGCATTCTAATGATTGTGATGCTCTGAGAAAAATATTGGTGAAAGAAAATGAAAAAATTTAGTTTATTTTTATTTGTCCTTCTCCCTCTCGTGTTTTCTCATTCTGTTGTAAACGCACCCGCGGTTGGCGCAAATGGGCAGGGAGTATTGACACAAATAGTGTGTGATAGCGTTCCTGGAAATGGAACAGTGTTTGTTTCCGTTTCTCCTCTTGTTTCAGAACAAACGCAGAAGTCTGCAGAAAATGCGGTCGAGGCGGTAGAGAATTATATAAAAAGAACTCCAGATAAAAATTTCCTTTTGGAAATAAAATCAGATGCCACTTCTGTTGACGGCCCTTCTGGCGGTGCTGCCATGGCTCTGCTTATTTATAATGAACTGGAGAACAAAACAATTAGGCCGGATTTCGGCGTTACAGGGGCTATAGATAGAGACGGAAGGATAGGAACTGTTGGCGGAATAATAGAAAAAATGCAGGCAGTTAAGAACAGAGCCATTCTCTTTGCGATTCCTACTGGAGAGTCTGCACAAGAAGGAATTGATTTAGTTGAATACGGAAAAGAGAAATTTGGACTTCAGGTTGTTGAAGTTTCCAATTTTTCAGAATTGCTTAAGCTTGCCTATTCAAAAAAAGGCAGTAAGGTAAGTGCTCCCAAAAATGCGTTTAAACCACTTGTTTTAGAGAAAGCGAGTTATTCGGAGAAGTCACTTCCGATGAGATATATTGCTTCAAGGGTGATTAATGATACTATAGTTCTTATCTCAGAACAAAATGCCTCCAGTGACTTCGTTGCTGCAGCTCAAAAATCTATAAACGAATCTCAGTACTTACTTGAGCGGGGCTATTTCTACTCAGCTGCAAACAGAGCATTTTTAACAAAAATTTCTATAGAAACTTATTCTCAACTCAACATTTCTGAAAAAGATTTTTGGGAAAAAATGAACGAAGAAAAGGCACTTGCAGACAGTATTAAATTTTCTAAAATGAATTCCAACAACTGGGAGTGGGTTGCTGGCGCGAAATTGAGGTATCAATGGGCGCTTTCAAAACTTGCTTTAATAGAAAGTAACAAAGGAGTACCTATAATATCAATGCTCAAAACATTAGTAAGCGCACATGAATGGCTGCTTGCTGCTAAAGAGATGAATAAAGTAGCGTCAAAAATACCCGGCGCCCCTGTAGATGAGTCGCTCCTTTATTCTCAGGCAGCCAATGAAATTCAACGGGCTTCTGCGCTTCAGGGAATAGATTCAGACGCTGATTGGCATCTCTCAAACGCGCGCAGTTTTCTATCGCGCTCTGACTATGCACCCGCGATATATGAGGCGGCATTTGCTTATTCATTTGCAAAAGCATCTAATTTTTCAAATAACAAAACGTTTAATGAGATTAAAACTTCTTTAAAGAAAGAGGCTAACTTTAGTTCTGTTTGGGCTGAGCTCTACTATATCAATTCTATCTATACAGATGCGGAGGCAGAGAGGAGCAATTCTTTGAGTTTTATGGAAAGTACTCTTGACCTTCGATATCTTTCTGAGGAGCTGGAAAAAAATTATAAAGATATTTCGTTCTCATTTTCTCATCCCAGCAAAATCAAATCTCCAGCGCCAACTTCTCAAATGCATATTTCCATTTCTACAACTCCCCCATCGAAAACACTCACTTTTATTTCTATAATAGCTGTAGTTCTCATAATTTTCCTTTTAATTGTTGCGATTTCCGCTCACAGGCGTTCTCTACACTCTAATAAATCCATAGAAGAACTTGGGAAAGAGTTGGATGAAAGATTTTTAAAAAATGAGATATCAGAGAAAAATTACGAATATTTGAAAAAGAAATTTTTTGGCTATGGAGCTAAGAAAATAAAAGCGGGGAAGAGGATAGATAGAAAGAGCAGAAAGAAACCAAAAAGGAAGAAGTAAGCTCTACGTATTGTTCTGGAATTTTTAGGTGCGCGCCTCAATTATTTTTAACAGCTCAACGCTTCTATTATAGCCTCTAAGGTGCTTTATTCCATGCCATTTCAATTTCTTAATTTCTTCTGGGAGAAATATGATTTCTCTTTTTCCAACCTTGATTTCTAGTACCGGCCCTCTTGCTGAAAATATAGGATATGCTTCGGCTTTCTTTATTTTTTTCCACTCAACAAACAGCTCCTCTTTTTTGGTGGGCAATATATAATGATAAGTAAATGGCGAAATATACCACAAAATAAATACAATTATATTAGCAGCAATAACATACGCCGAGAAAATATCAAATCTTTGCGAAACTAACACCCACGCGTAAAAAATCAAAAGTAGGAATCCAAATCCAAACCAGAGCTCCGCGAAACGAGGCAGCGGATGGTTCTCAAATTTGAATAACAACCCCTTCTTAAAAACTTCTAGATGGCCCCTCCCGAAATCTTGGTACGGAATGCCCACGAATTTTCTAAATGTATGAATTTCATAACTCATATTTTTTTTAATCATTTGTTTTTTAAATTGTTTCGTTTTAGAGCTTTATTTAGGCATGAAATTTAGTAAATTTTAGAAAAGTATTTTAAAAGCAAAAACTATATTTACTATATGAACACATCCAAAGTTCTTTTTTATTTACTCTTAGCCGGGATTTTTGTTTCGGCCTGCCCCTCTTTTAATATTATAGATATTCAAAGCACTCAAAATGTAAGAGTCGGCGATACCGCTCATTTCTACGTAACAGTAGAAAATGCTCTTGACACCCCCCAGACCATTTTAGTGAAAGTCCCTGATTGTGAGCCTGATTATCTCTCCTGCATATTTACAACAGATACGAGAGTTCAACTTGCTCCATATGAAGTTAGAAAGTTTGATTTGGATGTTGAAACTTTAAATGCAATAGCTGGAGAATACAGTATAAGTTTGTTTGTTTCAAACGAAGCTCTTGGCGGTGGATGCTCAGAGACCTACCCCCTAACTTTGGATGTACAGCCGGCTTTACCAACTCCCACACCAACCCCACAGTTGAGATATACGCTTTCCCCAAATTATAAAATTTTCCTTAGAGATGGGGACAAAATAGACTATACTCTTACGCTTATAAATGACTACAACACCACTCTTTTTGCAAGAGTCGAGCAAGACGAGACTACAAATCCATTTTTCTCTTCAACTAAGTTTGACTATACTGAAGTAAGAGTGCCGGCATACTCAAAAAAAGAAATTCATTTCTCAATTACTATACCTCCCGGAACCCCGGCTTCAAACTATTCTATACTTTTAAAATTGAAAGCAGGAGCAGAATGCTGTTTGGAGGAGTTTCCTCTTGAGCTAAACATATGCATTTTTGGTTATGAGTCCGGAGTTTCATTTTACCATACCCCCTCTGGTTGTAGCCAGGTGAAGCAGGGAGGCTCTGTAGGGGAGGAGTTTGCCATTCTAAATAGAGGAGAAGTCGAGAACACTTTTCAAATAAGATTGGTAGATTTTGACCACACAGGCGCGCTCTCCCTCAGCAAAGAATATTTAGATCTAAAGCCAGGAGAGCGAGGATTCTTTAATGTGAGCATTAATGCGCCCCAATCGCTCAGATCTGGCAGATACTACTATATGGTTCAGGTGTATTTTGATGGATATTTGGGCCTGCAACAGGATTTCTGTTTCGAAGTTTCTCCAACATGCGATGTTGAGATATCAATACCAAATGAAAAAAGTTTTTCACAGTGCTCCTCTTTCGGAATACCGGTTACCTTTACGAACGTTGGAACCAGTACTGACAATTACTCTATAGAAACTTCACCTATTGAGCATGTAGATGTTGCTGTGCAGCCTGATTATTTTTCCCTTGACCCACTTGAAAGCAGGAACGTTTCTTTTGTGTTTTCGAGCAATATAAATTCACCAGTTGGAGAGTATGTTGCTCCATTTGTTGTACGTTCAAGTTGCGGAGTAGTCAAGCAAGAGAATATTTTATTTAAGCTGGTAAGTGGCGTTGCAGCATCCGATTTAAAGATTGAAGCACAGAATATGCAAGTACCTGCAGGTTACTCCACAGATGTTAAAATACCAGTTACCAGTCTCATTTCTAAGAAGCTTTACAATGTTTCACTAATTATAGGCGGTGTCAACTCTTCATGGTACTCTGTCTCAGCACCAGCTTCAATTTCTCCTGGCCAGAAACATGTATTTACTGTCACTTTCACTCCTCCAAAAGGCAGCGTTGGAAATTATCCCATCTCACTCATTGCCTTTTCTGGAGAACATTCCGGTTCACTCTCTCTTAATTTAAAAATTACTTATGCGACAAAGTCAATAGGTTTTCAAATAATTGGAAAGCACGAGATAAAAGAAGGCGGCGTATTGAAAGCTCTATTACTTTCTGCCAGAGTATCCAATACCGGCAACGTCCCCATATCTAACATTTATCCCTTCTTTGACTCGCTTCCAAATGGCTGGGAACTTGTAAACGCAACTTCTATTTATCAATTGGCTCCTGGCAAGAGCGCAGATATATTGATAACTCTCAGACCACTGAAAACAGGGATGCCAGAGCAGCTTGCAGGTCTTGATTTTGCATCTGAGGAAGGAGCTAAGGCGCGCAATTTTGTTCCTCTACCAGGGGTTAAGGCTCAGGGCGGGTGGAGCAAATTTGTTGGCTCTCCAGCTGACTTAATTCCCAGAATTTTCATAGTGCTTGGGCTGCTTGTTGTGCTTTTTGCTGTGCTTATTTATGAGAAGTGATTCAGTGAGCGTTTTAGTTGAATTAGTAGGTTTACTGGCAGGTCTTTTAACAATTATATCCGCCCTCCCACAGTTTATAAAAACTCTGAAAACAAGAAGGGTCAGAGACCTCTCATTTTTTATGTATCTCATTTTGGATATAGGCCTTGTTTTGTGGCTTGTTTATGGTGTGCTAATTAATAGCTTTCCGCTTATTATCGCCAATGCATTCGCCCTGATTTTGGACTCCTCAATACTTCTGATGATTATTATTTACCATCCCAAAGGGCAAAAATTTTGGTGAGCTCGCATAAATAATTTAAACATATCTTCCTTATTTACTTATGTCTTTCAAAATTTTTTCCGGTTCCGATTGTCAGCTGGCTGAACGAGTTGCCTCTTTACTGAACAAAAAATTAGGAGAAATAGAACTTAAGCGCTTTAGCGATAATGAAATTTATGTAAGAATAGGAGAGAATGTTCGTGGGATAGATACATTTGTTGTTCAGTCCACTGACTCTTTAACCTTGCCTGATAGACTTCTGGAGTTGTTGCTGATAATAGACGCATTGAAAAGAGCATCTGCGAAAAGCATTGCTGCGGTTATCCCATATTTTGGGTACTCAAGACAGGATAAAAAAGATAGATCTGGGGAGCCGATTTCCGTTAGCCTAATTTCAGAATTGTTGGAAGCTGCGGGAGCGACAAGAGTTGTTACTATTGATATTCATTCCCCTCAAATACAAGGCATGTTTAATTTCCCAGTGGACAATTTAACTGCCATACTTATTCTCAGTTCGTATTTTGAAAAATATAATTCCGAACCTCTTGTAGTTGTATCTCCCGATGTTGGCGGTGTTAAAAGAGCTAGGATGTTTGCAAAGCGTTTAAATGCCCCCCTTGCAATAATAGACAAAAGAAGGCCCGCCCCAAATAAGGCTAAAGTAATGCACGTAATCGGAGATGTTGACAAAAAAGTCGCGGTAATTGTCGATGATATGATAGATACCGGAGGGACTGTTTCTGAAGCTGCAAATGCTTTAACTAAAAATGGAGCAAAAAAAGTATTTGTGTGCGCTACCCATGGGCTCTTTTCTGGACCTGCTCTTAAGCGGATTGAGAATTCTGCTCTTGAAAAAGTAGTTGTAACCGATACAATTTCACCAAAGAGAAAAAATAAGAAAATAGCTTACCTCTCTGTTGCTCCCCTATTGGCCGAGGCGATTAAGCGCACAGTAAATAACCAGAGCTTAGCTCCCTTATTTGAGCGGTTGCCCGAGCGCTATAAGTTCCTCTAGGAGAGTAGTAACAGAATACAAAATAAAAATTATTTCAACATTTTATAGCTCTTCCTCGCCCCACAATTTTGCTGTCTCAGAAAGAATTTCTGAGTGGACTGGCCGGGATTTGAACCCGGAGCCTCTGCCTCTTTCGGAGTAAGACACCTACAGTTTCCTACCACTTCCCTCCCCTCAAAACAACTACCGTTTCTTTCTTTGGAACATCTTAGTACTTTCTTTCTTTTTAAGAAAGAAAGCGGTAAGCTTCTGGAAGCAACTTCTTAAAAAGAAGTTGCATCAAGAAGTGCTGGTGCAGCGCAACTTCTTTAAAAGAAGTTGCATCAAGAAGTTCTCTGGTGCAGCTCTCTTTCTAAGAGAGGTGCTTTGCGAAGCAAAGAAGTGCTTCTCCTGAAGCTATTTGTTCTTTTTCTCTCCTGAAGGGCTCTTTTTCTTACAAGAAAAAGAGAGCTTCTTGCGAAGGCAGCGTGATACCAGATTTCACCACCAGCCCCTTATTTTTTCATACTTGCTGATCTCTTTTAAAGAGATACTACAGCCGTTTTTTCTCAAGGCATAAATATTGGCTTTAAACGCTTCATCCTCATACTTTCCGTATCTCTTTAGCATTCCTTTTTCGAACGCAAGTGCGAGCAACTCAACGCTTCTAATAATAAACATTTCTCGCGTCCTTTTTGAAAACTCTTCGAGCATTTTTTTGTTTATGCTTATGTGCTCTTTATGCTCTTTTTTTAGCAATGAGTACATCTTTTTTGGTTTTTCAATTAGAAGCCTGGTAGTTTTTTCATCGACAAGCAGAACCTTGGTATCCATCTCCTCAAGCAGACCCAAACAGCCAGCTTCTCCTTTGTGTATTAACTTTAGCGGTTTTCCTCCTGCGTAAAATATATGATTTGCAATGTCTATAACCTCGTCTGTTTTTTCCTTTTTTGTCTCTCTCTTTTCAACAATTCCATCTTCAACCATCTGCCTTAATCTCAGCGCCGATGCCTCAAGCCACCTTATTTTAAGTGGCGTCAAAAATATCTCTTCATATACTTCTGTTGGTATAATAAATTTTCCATTAAGCTCTTCTGCTAATCTGTAAAAAATGGGCCTATTGCATGTTTGCACAAATGAGATTAATGAGCTTGAATCGCAAACAATATCCATCTATTCGCCCCAAAGCTTTTTTACAAATTCATATCTCTCCTTTAAACTAATAGTTTCGTACTTCTCGGGCAGGCGCGTGTGGCTAATATACAGCGAGAGTTCTGTCTTGTTAATTTCAACAAGTTCCGCCGCAACCCCAAGCGAGGCGCCATGCGCGTAAATTTGAGCTCCCACTTTTATTTTTGACTTCTCAATCAAGCCAACTAAAAAAGGATATTTTTTCTCCCCGAGTATCTCTATCCTTTTAATTATTTTCTCTATTATTTCTGGGTTCTTTTGTGGCGCCTTTATAAAATTAGCTAACCATTCAATTACATCTTCATTGAATCTTTTCCATTCGTCACTTTCAATTACATCTTCTTTTTCCAGAAATTTAGCAAGTGCATTTGAAATTATCGCAACATCTATTATATCTTTGTTTTGATCAACAAATCCCTTCTCAGCGCAGTCTTCCGAGAGCTTTTTTAACATAGCAATATTCCTGCTTTTGTAGTATGAGAAAAGCTTTTTTACTTCATTTTTTATTTTCATTTCCTCACTTGTCACCACTGATAATAAGTTACAATAAATAAGGGAAAAGCTTAAAAACTATCATGATATTATCATGATATAAATAAAACATTGTCTTGAAAACATCTCATCTGGCTGTGATATAAAATAATAATGTATTTTGTTTTAAAAAGGTGTTGTTATGGGGAAAGTTTCAAAAGAGTTTTTAGAATCTGCAGAGGAATTTAAGCACTTCAGAGAGCAACTAAAAGACCCTATTGTTATCGGAACTTTACTTAATAAAATAAGCGAAGAACGTGCGAGCTACAACTTACTATTAAGGGAAATAAACGCAAAGCTTGACCGTCTCTTAAATTTGGAGAAGAGAATTCAGGGCATAGAAGCAAAACTGGGCGCTTCCACTAGAGCAGAAAATACGCCTCTTCTGGGAGATACCGACCAGCAGATTTTGAACTTTATCAAGGAAATTAAACATGCTGATGCTGAAACAGTAAGAAAGCATTTTTCATACAAAGGTAAAAACGCAGCGTCCGCACGCCTTAACAGATTAGTTTCACTTGGTTTACTGAGAAAACAACAAGTTGGAAGAAAAGTTGTTTTCGTATTATGCTGACTACTTGTTTTGAACACGTAGTTCGACCCACCTTCACCTGCCGGGTCTTCTTGGCCCGGCACTTGATATTTTACTTGGCAATAAAAGAGCAAAAGAAGTGCTTAAGAATTTCAATTTATTAAAAAGAGAAAATGTTGTTTTTACTCTGCATATAGCGTTCTATAGCCAAGAAGCCTTGGAGAGAATATTAAGCACCACTATTCGAAATATTGAAGATTTTATTGCAGGCAAGCCGCATAATTTAGTAGGCAATAAGAATTAATCCCCATGCTTCTACAGAAACTCAATTCCTTCAACGTCTTTTGTTGCTTGTGTTGGCGTTTTTGGTTCTCTTATTGTTTTCCCGAGTACATATGGACTATTGATGCCAGTAAATATTGCAATTGCTTCTATTTTTCCCTCAAAACTAGGATCTATTCTTGACCCCCATATTACTGTCGCATGGGGATCCACCCTCTCAGTAAGCATCTCTCCAATTTGATTTGCTTCTCCAAGCGTCATATCGCTTCCACCAGTTATGTGCAGCAACACACCAGTGGCTCCGGTGTAATCAATATCTAATAGTGCGTTGTTCAATGTGTTTGCAACAACATCCTCTGCTCTATTTACCCCTTTTGCTTCACCAACTGCAATCATTGAAACTCCGCCATTACTCATTACTGCTCTCACGTCTGCAAAATCCAAATTTACGAGCGAGGGAGTAGTTATAGTTTCAGTTATTCCCCTGACAGCTCTGGCAATAATTTCATCTGCAACTGCGAAAGCTTGATCAATTGGTAAATGTGGCACAAGTTGAACTAATCTGTTGTTATCTATCACTACAATAGTGTCCGCAACTTTTTTCAAATTTTCAAGTCCAATATCCGCCTTCTCTAATCTCGCCCTTTCGAGAGCAAATGGATAGGTCACGACGGCAATTACAATTGCTCCCTGCTCTTTGGCGATTTCTGCAATAACCGGAGAAGCACCGGTACCTGTGCCTCCTCCCATACCGGCAGTTATAAAAACTAAGTCGGCATCCTCTAAAACTTTTTCTAATGCGTCCCTAGAAGCGTCAGCGGCTTTGGTACCTATCTCTGGATAGCCACCAGCTCCAAGACCTCTTGTTATCGCCTCTCCAATTAGCAACTTTCTTGCATTTTCAGAAATAGTAGTAAGATGCAATTTATCCGTGTTGATTGCAACCAACTCCGCTCCCCTTATCCCAACTCTGGACAATCTGTTAATAGAATTTGACCCCGCTCCTCCAACGCCTATAACCATTATTTTCGGGGTTTTGATTTCTCCTTCAGAATTATCGCCCATCTCAAAGAATTCTTCTGCCACTTTATCACCACTATAAATTTGTATTAATTATTGCACTTATCTATAAAAAGTTTGTGTTGTTGCTTTGCGTGTGTTCTTCATAACATTTGTTCAAAACGCTTTTATTTTATTAGATTTATAATATTGTTGCAGCAGGCTAGCCGGGGGGGTAGGGGTCCCCTATATGCCAATCTCCTTAAGGCAGGTGAGATGCAGAGAGAGGACTGAGAGAGATGCCTAGCCCTGTTTACTTGCATTGAAGTTCTGCCTTGTATGGTTTCTTTTCCTACGAACCGAGTCAGGCCGGAAGGAGCAGCTCTAAATAGGAAAGGGAATGCTTGCAAGATACAGAACTGAGTAAAGGAGCAGGTCAACTAAGTTTCTTTCTCTTTTCGACCTCTGCAATGCCTGTTGCACTTTGCTTAATTTTTTATAAAGCGGCAGTCGCTTTTGGCGCACTATCTTTTGTTCTCTTTTATCTGTTTTGCTTTCTCGCGGAGTTTTCTTCCTTCTGCGAACTTATGTAAGAGGTCCAGCTCAAGCGCTTTACCTTCCAATGCTTCCACGCTTTCAGGGTTGATCTCGAGCGCTTTATCAAGCACTTCCAATGCTTTTGCATGCTTACCTAACATGCTAAGTGAATTTCCCTTCTCGACCAGCGCGTCTAAATGCTCTGGATTTCTTTTAAGTGCTTCGTCCAAAGCTTTTATTGCATTTCTATATTTTCCCAGCTCATTGAATATTTTTCCTTGGTGATATAATGGTTCTGGCGATTTGCGGTCTATCTTAGCCGCTTTTTGAAATGCTTTTAATGCGTCTTTATGCTTTCCAGCTTCGTGAAATTTGATTCCTTTATTAACCCATTCTTTTGCTTCTTCCGGATTCATTTTATCTCCTCTGTTTTTATTTTTGTAGCTTTATTTTTATATTTTGTGGGTTTTTTCCATACGGGCCAAAAAGGGAAAAGTTTTATTTATTTGGTTATTTATTAATCTATGAAAAAATTTTTGATTCCTCTGCTTGCTGTTGCAGTATTTTTTTCTTTAATAATCGGTTATGAAGTTGCAGATATGCTTCCCTCGCTTTTTTCTGTTTCTTCGTCTGCCCCTCTTACTCTCCCCAACAAAAACATAGAGTTTAATTACACTCCTTCCTTTAATCCCATTACTCTTGCGCTGCCTGCTGCAAACAAAGAAGGGCAGGGAGCATTGGCTACTCTCTCAGTTTCTGTTTCGCCCGGTGATGGCAAAATATTTATAGAAGCTGATGCAGCGAATCCACTTGTAAACCCAGATACCCAAGAATCAGTAAAACTTGCTGCAAGAGTTGCGAAAGGAGTTGTTGGACCATCTGCTAACAATTATAATATTTATTACAACATAATTGCGGACTCAGGCGAAATTGGCGGCAAGAGCGCTGGTGCTGCTCTCGCAATAGCTACAATTGCTGCTCTGAGAGGGGAGAAGCTCAAACCGGGTATTCTCATAACCGGCGCTTTGCAGTCAGATGGTGCTATTTCCCCTGTTGGGAAGGTAGTTGCAAAGGCTCAAGCAGTCAAAAAAGGAGGTTATTCTACGCTGTTAGTTCCTGTTGGAGAGAGTGTAGAAAATGTTCCTAAGGAAAACTGTACAAAGAAAGAGCTGCCAAATGGAGTATATGAGTCCTGCACGACTATTTTCGAGCATGTAAGTGTTGCTAATGAAACTGGCATTTCTGTTATTGAAGTTTCAAATTTGGAAGAGGCTTATAATTTAATGCGCGCATCCTAAATTACGTTACTATTGCTGTTAATATATACGCAAAAACAGCAGCGACCAGAGCATACAATAGCTCGCCCCAATTTACATAGGAGCCTAGAGAGTAAGCAAAAAGTGCAATAAACACAAAAACAAGGAATATGACCTCCCAGAACCCTCTTTTCTTCATGCTACCACTTCCCTAAATATATGCACTTATTTATTAATATGATTTTCGCTGATTTTCATTGAAAAGCTTTAAAATTTCTTTATTACAAATATTGAATGTGCGGGGGTCGCATAGTGGTATTGCGGTAGCCTGCTAAACTCTTTCTTTCTTTTGAAGAAAGAAAGACTTTAATGAGAAAGAAAGAAACTGACGGAAAGACTTTAATGAGAAAGAAACCGATGAAAAGGTCTTAATGAGAAAGAACCGACGGAAAGACTTTAATGAGAAAGAAACCGATGAAAAGGTCTTAATAAGAAAGAATAGAGATGATTTGTGTCTTCCTCATATAGCAGAAAGTTACTGGCGCATTAGCGCCTCGCGAGTTCGAATCTCGCCCCCCGCGTTTACCTATTTCTTTTTATTATTTATTTACTAAGTTTTCTTATGTTTGAGAAGTTGAATAAATTAGTTTTTTTGTTTGTAGCGCTTGTAATTTTTTTTACCCTTTACAAACTTTTTGGGGCTGAAAATGTTATTTTTTCCGCAAATATTGTCTATTTGCTTTTTTCTATTCTCAGCTATTTAGTTGGTATTTTTTTGTGGAATTGTGCATGGGCAGCTTCTGGGAATTTTTCGTTTTTAAAAGCTAATTTAGCTGGCTTTGCTTCTCTTTCTGGCATGCTCACCCCTGCTGGCGTTGGAAATGATTTTTTAAGAGCTTATTTCTTAAGGAAATCAGTATCTTTTGAAAAGGCAATTGCAAGCTCATTTGTCACAAAAATTTACAAAATTTTAATCGCCATTTTCTTTTCATTTCTTTTTGTTATTTGGTTTTTACGTGAAAAATCCTATCTTTTAGGAGCTTTGTTATTGGGCATCGCCCTTCCGTTTGCTTTTATAATTTCTATTAAATACCTTCTTGATATGAGAACAATAAATTTCTTCAAGAAATATTCGAAACATTTGAGAAAACACCATGCTAATTTGAAAAAACTTTCCAGATATTTCAATCTCTACTTAAAGAATTTTTCAGCGCTTTTTCTATTTCTGCTGGTGCTTTCATTCTTTTTCGAAATTTGTTCATTTGCTTTTGCATTTTATGCGTTCTCCATCAATGTTTCTATTGTTGAGGCTCTCGCAGCGTTTAGCGTATTATATTTAATTTCAAAGAATCCATTTGTTCCGCAGGGTATTGGGGTAGTTGAGCTGTTGGCCATCTTTGCGTTTTCTGCTGTTAGCCAGCAGCTAATTGCAGCGGCACTTATTGTTTGGGACATTTCACGCCTCTGGATCCCAATACTTTCGAGCGTATTTTTTCTTCCCAAGGTGAATAAATGATAGAATATATACACGCATTTGTAAAAATTTTTGCAGAAGGAAACTCAAATGCAAAAACTTACCTCTTTATAGCCTGGCTTGTTGTTTCTTTACTGATTCTGTATCTCGCGAAGAAAGGAGTTTTTGACTATTTTAAAAAATTGCTTGCAAGAATAGGGGAAAGGAAGTTGTTTTTTATTTATTTTTTTATTTCTCTACTTTTATGGATTTTCGGAGCGGCATTTACTATTTATTGCCTGAATTATTTTGGAGCTCCACTAAGTGGCGACGTCTCCACACTTGTCACATCGCCAGTATCAGAGTGGGAAAAGTCGATGTTGGTCCATACTCATTTTATAAAATCGTTTCTGTATGCTACTTTTCATTTAAGCGGAAAGTTTGATTTTGGCCGGCCCTTCTTTTATCTGCTTTCCCAACATTCTCTTTTAACCTTCCATGGAATTTCACTTCCATACACTTTTCTGCTAATATTTTCTATATTTGGAGTGTTGTATTTTGCTCTGCTTATTTTAAAGAAAATAAACTTAGAGGCTATTGCTTTCATTTTTCTCTCCTTTTGCGCTTTTGTTTCATTTTTCGATGGTGGGTGGTTTTCAATAGTTGGTGTTCTTTCATTCTCGTATTTTACTGCCAAACTTTTTGAGAGGCAACTAAAACCTTTCGGCGCTTTTTCTGCTCTACTTGTATTTTCCATTTTCTCAGTTTTAGTTACCGCATTTTTAGGAGTCTGGGTCACCTATGCTGCTTCTGCAGTCACGCTTTTCTTTTTCTCAACATTTGAATTGTTTGATGTTAAGAAAATTTCCTCGATACTCCTATTTCTAGTGGCTCTTTCTGGGATGTTCTTTATGTGGAACGAAAACTTGGAAGGAACATACGCTAAGCAGTTTTTCGTTTATGGACTGCCGGAGAATTATTCAAATTCTCAGTTGGTTGGTTTCCTCAATACTCATAATTTTTCAGTGGTAAGTTCTGAAAAGTCTGGATGGGCCGCATTTCTAATCTTTAACACCTCTTACTCTTCATCTTATCTCACAGCTCAGTTAAGGAAACTTCCGCATAAAGGCTATTTGTATGCAGATGCAGCAGACACCTTAACTCTAGTAAAAATTAAGAATGCTAATTTGAATTTTACAGAATTTTTAGGAATGAAAAAACTTTACTGTAGCGGCGGTTTTTGCCTCATTTCTGGCTACGGCAGGAACAATATTTTAAATGGAGTTTTGACTTATTTAACTTATGAACAACATAAGAAACAGGCATTTGTTATCTCTGAGTGGTAATATGGATAAAAACTTGAAGTATGTATCTCTTGCTCTTATATTTGTTATTTTGGCTGTATTTCTAGCTCAGCTTTATTACTCCGGTCCAATTACCGCAGATGCGTTTGAGAGATTAAGAGTTACCAACTCAATTATAAATAATACTTTTCCTCCAATCAATCCACATATTGGTGCAAGTGGTTATAATTATCCTCCTGTTTTTGACTTTTCCCTTGCGTCTCTTTCCGTACTTTTGGGAATATCCTCCGCTATTTCTCTTCAACTCTTTTCTTTCATCTTAATATTTATGCTGATTTTTTCTGTTTTCTTTTTGGCCTCTAAAATAGGAAATGAAAAAATTGCTTTTTTTGCTACCATTTTCCTCGTTTCTGTCCCTTGGTTGTTTTACAGGATGGTTACTCCGATAAGCGAGTCTTTAGGTTTAGTCCTTTTCTTAGTTGTCTTGATAGCTTTCTACAAAAACCGTTTTGCTTCATTCGGATTCTTCATGTTCGTCCTAGCTTTTTCGCATTTTCGTTCTTTTGCAGTCGTATTTTTAGTCCTTTTAGTTTATTCTTTCCTTTCAAAGAAGTTATTCAATTTTGTACTTTACTCTTCCGTACCAACAGCTCTATTCCTTCTATTTGTTCCGCGCAGTTATTTAATCACCAATCCTTGGGTTGAGCCCGCTTCACTTACTCACATTTTCACTCTTTTCTCGATTATACTTGCTCTTGCAGGCTACTTTATATGGTTGCGTTCGAAACATAGGAGCGAAAATATTAATTTCAGCATTTTTGTAGGCACTATTTTGCTTATACCTTTCGTCCCATTTGAGTTCAGACAATTTGCCTATCTCTTTTTCCCAGTGGTTTTCTTCTCAGGGGTGGTTGCTTCCAATATAGAAAGCAAGAAATTGCTTGTTTTGCTTATTTTAATCCTCGGCTATATTGGTTTCCATACTATTGTTTTTAGAGCAGTTCCATTTACTAATGAAGAACTCTCAGCAGTGGCCTATCTTAAAACACTACCAGAGAATAATGTAGCTGCTCCGTTCTCTGACAACTATCTCATCCCCTATTATGCGAATAAAAAAATAGTTCTCGGCTCCTTTGCTGAAGGTCTTGGGAACGGAAACCAGAGAGCCAGAGATCTGTGGGATTTCTTCCATTCTTTTTCGAATTCATCCAGTTTCATTAAGAAGTATAAAATTAACTATATATTTTGGAAAAAGCCAGCGCCGTACAGCATAAACTGTACTAAAATGTTCGATTCAGATAGTTTCAGCATTTATGCTGCTGGCTAGTTATTTATAAAATATAAAAAAATGTAAAAAGAAAAAAGCTACCAAACGCTTTCATTCAGATCGCTCGAACCACTTACGTTTACTTCTATATCTGAACTCGAAGGAAGGTCTCCTATTGTTGGCGCTTCTTCCGAGGCGTTAACTGTTGGAGTAGCTGTTGTTATCACAGGAGTTGGCGTTGCTGTGGCTGCAGGCCCTTGAGTTTTTATACAACCAAAACCCAAGAGCAGTATTGAAAGAATACCTAAAATTATTAGTTTCCTCATTTTGTCACCATTTCATTTTTGGAACATATGGGGCGGTACTATTTATCCCCGGCGTTTCGTTCTGAACCCATTTTTGCGTGTGCTTTTTTATGTTTTCCACGCTCTTATTAATTATCCTTCTAGTCTTATTAATCATTCTCTCTGTCTTATTAATCATCCCCTTTTTAAAAGGCCTTAGTTCTTTTAACCATTTATTGATTGTTTCTCTTAATTCTTTCGTTACGCTTCTTAATTCTATTGATGCGTTTTTTGCAGCTTCAAAATCTCCATTAGTTACATCGCTACTTATCTCTCCTTCGATCGATTTTACTTCGTCTAATTTTCCTTGTATTTCATTTGCAGCTTCATTCTGATTATGCGAGTTCAGTTTGTCTATTAACTTCTCCGTTTTTTCCACTATTTTGTCAACGAATTTTAGAGCTCTTGTGCGTTGTACCTGAACATATACCTTTCTCAGCTCTTTCCACAGCCCTTTGATTTTTTCGTATTCTGCTTTTATCCGCTCTCTGTCGCTGCTGTTCAAAGCGCTTTCTAAATTGCTCCTTTCTGCTTTCATTTCGCCTAATTTTGCACTTAAGCTACTTGTATTAAGTCCCTGTTGCACCAATCTGTTGATATGGTTCTCTGCTATACAGATGTGCAGGTCAAAAACTCTCAGTGCAACTTCCGTTGCTGTTGATTTTGCTTCTTTAATTTTTTCTTTTACTTCTTTACTTACCTTTTCGGCATGTTTTTTTATATTCTCTCTAACTTCATCGCCTTTTCCCTGCAATTCAGTTATGTTGTGAGCTTTTTGCCTAAATGCTCTTATCTGCTTCCCTATTTCTTTTATTACTCTGTTGTATTGAGGAATATTTTCTGTATTTATATTTCTAAATTTGTCCATTATTTCTGATTTTATCGCTTCCAACTCGCTTGTGTCTGCTCCGTATTTTTTTGCGGTTTCTATTACCCCCTCCATTTTTGCACTAATATTCATTTCTTTTCCCATATCATACATGTGCCTTATTTCCAAGCGTCCCTGGGGGCCCGGTCTTGGTCCGCACAACTGTTCAATTGCCTGTTCTACTGGTTGTTTATTCGTTGTGTTGTTAGCTGCGAACACTAATGGCGCAAGCAGCAATCCAATCAAGATAGGCATCAACCATATTTTCGTTTTATCACCAACTTCAGAAACCCTGTTTTATTTATATATATTCTTTCCAAGTGCTTTCTTTGTTTGTTGTTTCTCTTCTTAAATCGCTTAATTTCAAAAATAAAACTTTACGGCCCTTTATATCACTTAAAGAAAGGTTTTAATAGCTTTGTTTACAAAAGAGTTTATGCGCTTCTCTTCGGCACTTATTTTTTTCTCTTTTGCTCTTCTAGTCGGTTCTGCATTTCTTAAAGGTACAATATATAATTGCTTTTCTTTTGAACCACAAAAAAACGCAATAGTTGAAGTAAATTCAACACCCCACCAAAAAATCATTTCAAAGGATGGTACTTATTCCTTTTTTCTGCCGCCTGGAAATTATTCTGTCAGATCTTTATTTTTTGAGAACAACTCCTTAGCTTATTCCGCTCAGGAAAATGTTACTATTGTTTCAAACGGCACCTATAATTTAGACCTGATACTTTCCCCCATATTAAATAACTCTGAAACGCTTATCACTCTTCCAGCCAATTTCACTGAAATTTACCCCCCTTCTGGAAGTTTCGATGGCAAGGTCTACGAATCTTCGCCCTCCAACAATTTCCAGTATTTTGTTTTTGCATCTGTAGTTATTATAATTTCTGCTCTGGTTGCTTTGTTTGTTCTAAAAAAGCCTATGGAAAAGCAAAAAATGCCTGACGATTTGCAGACGCTTGTCAGTATTATTGGGGGCGCAGGAGGAAGAATCACTCAAAAGGAACTCAGGAAAAAGCTCCCACTGAGCGAGGCTAAAGTTAGTTTAATGCTTTCTGACCTTGAGGAGCAGGGAAAAATAAAGAAAATAAAAAGAGGGCGCGGGAATATAATCATTCTCAAATAAGACGCTACACTTCTCCTTGTTCTCTTGTTCTTGATGCAGCAAGATATTTTAGCGCAACTGTTGCATATGCGCCAGCCGGTATCTCGAAATAAATATGCTCACTATCAATTTTATTCAGATTTTTTATTGGGGAAAAAAGCACTCTGAAATTCCCCTTGCAGCTTAGCTCCGGCACACTTTTTATTTTGAATTCTTCTTTCTCAATTCCCTCCTTTTTTAGCAGTTCTTTTTCCTCATTGTTCAATTCGCTTTCGTACCCGATAATTTTTCCAACCACAAACGCCTTGTTCTTTTCAATTTCCTCATTCAGTTTTTCTTTTTGCTTTTCATTTTCTGCTTTCTCTATTTTTTCAGTTTCTGGAAAATTATAAAAATTTGTCCTGCAGTAGTATTCTCCAACTTCTATTTTTTCAGGTTCATTTTTTTCCTTCAGTCTCTTTTCGAGAAATTTATTGAACAATTCAGACTGGTAAGCGTGCACAAACATCAATTGTAGCTTTCTCGGAAGTTTTCTAAGGGCTCCAATATAATCTGTCGGGTAATTTTGCAGGTGCCCCAACAGCGTGCGTTCATACTTTAAAAATTTTGGGAACTCCTTCAATGCTTTTTTTGTATCTAATGTTTTTCTGAAATTTTCTCTCGCCTCCCTTGACTGTTCAAATTCATCTCCCGGAGCGGATATATACCCTAGCACAGCTTCTTTGAATTTTCCCTTTATAATTAATTTCCCAATTTTTGCAGTATTTTTTCTAATCGAGCCAAATCTCTGCCCTCCAAAAAAATTCGGAAAGCTCTTTATGTTTTTAATTTTTCCTTCAAATTTTATAGTAAATGCATTGCCCAACAGATCCCCCATTTTTAATTTTTCCTTCTCTTTCCACGCGCCCAATATTTTTATGTCCCTTATTCTCAGTTCTCTCAATTTTTGTGGTTCAACTTTAAACGCAGAGATTAATTGAGTTGTTATTGCATTTCTATCCTTAGTTCCAGCAAATGAAAAACGCTTATGCGATATGTGCAAAGCTTTTGCAATTTTTCTTATTGCCTGCACAGTATTCCATTTCCTTTTTTGCAGCGCGAAATAAGTGAAATCGCCTTCAACTGCTTCTTTTTCTAGTTCTGTATTTATTTTTAAAATTTCGCCACTTTTTGTTATCTCCTCGACTATGAATTCTTCCGGCTCGAATTTAGGCATCTATTTTCCTCAACTTACTTTATATCTCAGAAACGCTCCGACCCCTTTAAAAGTAGCTTTGAATTCAGCGCCTTCCGCAGTATCTTCTGAAATCATTTCTATTTTAACCCCCTGCTTTTCTGCCATTTCTATAAGTTCCTCTATTATATCCTCCTCTTTTTCCACTTCAAAATATCCGCCACACGAGCATTTTTTATGCGGCTTCTCCATAGCAATTACTGTTTTTACTTTACCGCATTTATTACATTTTAAAGTATATTTTTTTACCGCCTCTCCTTCAGACACAAGCAATTTGCCTACCTGATAATTTTCCAGAGCTTCTTTCACATCATTATAACCATAAACCGCAAGTCCACCTTTCACAACTCTTTTCATAAATTCGTTTACCAATTGTTTCTCCTTTACTGCTTCCTGCTCTGCAATTATATCTGATGCCTTTTCCATAGCTTCTTTTATTCCCTGCTCATCAGTATAGCCCGTATCAACTACTCCCAAAATTTTTAACTGGTAGTTAAATGTGTTTGATTTGAGAAAATTTTCTTTTACCGGGCCGGGCCCCCCCACAATAACTCCCTTGAAGTTTTTAATATTCAGAAAAGCATCCATTGCCTCGCCTATCCTTTTGAAATAATACGCTATTCCTTCTTCTCTAAGTCTCTGATATCTTGCAGCGCTCTGCCCTCCTTTAAATACCTTGCTTGGAGCAGTTGAATGGACTTTTTTTATTATTTTTATTTTTTTTCCTTTTAGCACAGCAACAGTAGCGTCAGACCCATCCATTACAACTATCCCATAGCTGTCCTGATGCCCGAGCATCTCTTCAAGTGGATCAAGAGTAAACTGAGATTCACACCTATAGAACTGAACTGTGAGCGGCGATGGAGGAATAATCGAAAATAAGCGTATGTCGCTTTTTCCAACTTCTTGAGAAAGATTGCCGCAAAATACCGCAATCCCATTTTTCGGAGTGCTTTTAAAATTTTTTAAATACTGTATAATCTTCTCAAGCGCCCCCTGGACGTTTTTTTGTGTCGTTTTGCTCTTAATATTTGATGCCTGTCCGTATTCATCTCTCAGTTTGGCAGTAATTTCATGGAGGGGATAGCCTTCGCTAACATATACAGATATCAACTCTGTTCCCCTTCCCTTAAATTTCTTCAGAGATTTTATTTGGTTTTTCAGCTCGTAAAGCGTTTTTGAATCTATCACTTCTTTCCCCAAATAATTACAACAAAAAAGCATTTAATTAGTTTGTTTAACAGTATAAAAACTAGATATTTTGCGGCTCTAAGTAAAATCAAAATATTTTTACCTCACAATCGTCCCTTTTATTTTTTCTCCTTTTAGTGCTTTCTCTATCTCTCCCAAATTTCTCCCATCTACAAACCATATCTCTATGCCGCTTCTTGCAGCGAGTTTTGCAGCAACTAAATCAAACGGAAATGAAACTTTGGCATTTCTCTTATCGTTCTTTTCTGCAAGCTCCAAGAATTCTCTAAAACTCAGTTCCCTAAACTTCTTTGCATTTTTGTTTTTTTCCGGGTCTTCAGAATAAATTCCGTCAATTTTTCCTGCATTTACTATTTTTTTTGCCTCCACTCTCTCTGCCATTAGCACTGCATCTGTATCTGTTGTTATCCCTTCAATTGTGCCGGCCCCAACAGCTATTTTTCCTTCTTCAAATGCAAGGGCGGCATCATCAAAATTTTCAATAATTTTGGGAAATGCTCTTTCTCCAAGCGCAGTTTGAATAAGCATAGCGTTCGCTTTTGTTATTAAAATAGCCGCCCTGTCTGCCAAAAACTCAGAATTTTTGCTTTTCTTGATTGCTTCTACGTATTTCTTCGCCATCCCCCCGCCTCCAACAACAACACCCACTTCCTTGTTTTTAACTAACTCAGCAAATTTTTTGCAATATTCTACATTTATCTCTCCATCCTTTGAAAGAAGCGAACCGCTTAAAGAAATTATTGCTTTCATAACGCCACCATAAGAATTAATTGTTTTTATTTTAAATACTGCGCTATTCTCCAATATATATTTTAATATTGCAGACCTACAAAACATATGCTCAAAACTTCGATTAAGAGTGTGCTGGCGGAACTGAAAGAAAAGGAAAAAAAGCAAGATAAAGCTTTTTATTTAAGCAGAGAAACAGTAAGGCAGTGTGCGAAAGCAATTTCTTTAATTCACTCGAAAAAATATGAAGAAGCTCAGAAATTAATTAAAAGAATTAAGAAAGCTGTTAATTCACTTCTTCCGCTTTATTCAGAATTTTCAAATGTGACCAATATCGCATTTCAGGAGTATGTTGAAGCTTCGGCTCTTCTCTCCATTTTAGAGCACAAAAAAATACCCTCCTCTACTCATCTTAAATCCCCATCTGTCCCTTATTTGTTGGGTCTTGCTGATGTTGTTGGTGAGCTTCATAGGGAGTTGCAGATCGCGCTCAAGGAGAATGACAAAAAAAGCGCGCATTTTTTCTACTCTATGATGAACGAAATTTATGAAAATCTTTCCACTGTAAAATTCGCTTCCTCTTTAGTTGGCAATTTAAGGCAAAAAGTTGATGTTGATAGGAGACAGCTTGAGGCAGCTAGGAGCGAACTGTTGAGGCGATAGGATGTTGGACATAAAAATGTTCAGAGAGAATTCTGAGTTGATTGAGAAGGCGATGAAAAGCAGGTGGCAAAATCCCCCCACAAAAGAGATTTTAGAGTTGGATAAAGAATGGAGAGCTTCTTTGCGGGAAACAGATGAGCTGAGGCATAAAAGAAATGAGATTTCTCTGAAAGTTGCACAGTTATTAAAAGAAGGTAAAGGTGCTGAAAAATTGAAAGAGGAGTCTGCAAGGATAAAAAGAGAAATAGAAGAGAGCGAGGAGAAGACAAAAGAGTTAAAGGAGAAAAGAGACAATTTGTTGCTCTATGTTCCGAATATCCCACATTCCTCAGTTCCGCAGGGGAAAGATGAAAGCGAAAATGTTGTTGTGCGCAAAATAGGGGAGCCCAAAAAATTCGATTTTGCGCCAAAAGCTCACTGGGAGCTTGGAGAGAAGTTGGGTATTTTAGATTTTGAAAGGGGCGCAAAATTAGCTGGCGCTCGTTTTACGGTTCTAAAGAGGGAGGCAGCACAACTTGAGCGCGCCTTAGTTAATTTTATGCTTGATTTGGCGCACACAGAGGGATATGCAGAAATAGCGCCGCCCTACATGGTCAACAGAAAGACGATGACTGGAACTGGGCAGCTTCCCAAGTTCGCGGAGGATTTATATTTATGCGAGCGCGATGATTTGTTCTTGATCCCAACTGCCGAGGTACCCCTTACTAATCTATTTGCTGGCGAAACATTGGAGGAGAAAGAACTGCCAATTTACCTTACTGCATATACTCCCTGCTTTAGAAGGGAAGCGGGCTCTCATGGAAAGGACACAAGGGGCATAATAAGACAGCACCAGTTTGACAAAGTTGAGTTAGTTAAAATTGTCAAACCAGAAAACTCATATAAAGAACTTGAGGCGCTTGTTAAAGATGCAGGAAAAGTTTTGGAAAAGCTTGGGCTTCCGTATAGAGTTGTAGAGCTGTGCGCTGGCGATTTGGGCTTTTCTGCCTCAAAAACATATGATTTAGAAGTATGGATGGCCGGGCAGAGCAAATACAAAGAAATCTCCTCCTGCAGTAACTGCGAGTCTTTCCAGGCGAGAAGGATGTTTATGAGGTATCATACAGCAGGGAATAACTTCGAATTTCCACATACGCTTAATGGTTCCGCGCTTGCGGTTGGAAGAACTTTAGCTGCAATAATGGAATACTACCAGCAGAAGGACGGTTCAATAGTTGTACCAGAAGCACTTAGGAAATATGTAAATTTTGAAAAAATTTCTGTTAAATAGCTGAATAAAAAGAAAAACATAAAATAAAAACAAAAAAATCGGTATGTGCCTAGCCGTTGTACAGTTCTCCAAAGACCGTCATTGAGCTTACTCCTGCTATGAAGCCTCCTATTGATGTGCCTATCATTGGAATTAGTGAGAGGATTCCTACGATTATTCCCGAATATATCATCATTACTATCCATGCAACTAAATATTCTATACTGAATGCTCTCTTAAATACCGCGCCGAATCCAAATGCAGCTCCGAACTCATCTTTAACAGCATATCTTACAGTCGCTGCTGGAATTAAGTACATTGCAAGGATAGCTAATATTATTGTGATTACTGCTCCTGCTAATGACGCAGCCAGAGATGCTCCAAGTATTCCCGCGATTCCAGACGTGCTTGCTCCTGCTGATTGTGCTGCGGCTCCCCCAAATATTCCTGAGATTATTGGCAGAAGGGTTAGCAATCCGACAATTATTGCTGGTAGCATGTAAATAATTGCAATAATTATTGCAACAATTCCCTTAATGAATAAACTTCCCCAGTTTTTCCATTCTGGGAGTTCCTTCCTTTTGTTCGCTGCTGTTTTTGCGCAATTTATTTGATATCCATAAGCCAATAGATCTACTACTGGGATTATCTGCAAAATAATTCCAATCACCAATTTCGTAAAATCAGTGAACGGTCTTTTTATTGCTTCTCCATAATCAACCATTTATCTTCACCTATCTGAGCATTTTTTTATTATTTAAAAACATTTCTCTGATTTTAGCTTTTAAACGGCTTTTTATTTATTTGCATCCCCTATGAAGTAATTAGCCCACGGGTTTTCGCAGGTGAAATTTTCCAGCGTGTTATTAAATAGGATATGAAAATCGGAACGATAATAAACACAGCAGTCGATGCTATTAAAACAGAATATAGTCCTACTTTTATTAATCCGCTATCGTATAATATTTTCATAACTACTATTGATGAAGAAAATCTAACTGTAAGCGATATTCCCATTATTATTGATTCTTTAAATCCTAATTCCTTTCTTCCGACTATATACGAACTTATTGCTTTCGCAGCTCCTGAAACTATAACTACTAATATGACTAACAGAGGATAGGTAATAAGGTAATTTATACTGACTCCGGAACCCACCCATACAAAGAACAGAGGCGCGAAAATTCCGTATGCGGTTGTTTTTACTTCTGAGAGTATAGTTTCTAATCTCTTTTCAGACAAGAAATTCTTTATCCCTACTCCAGCTAATATGGCCCCAATTGCAGCTGCATCAGCGTATTCTCCAACTGCTACAAACAAACAGAATAAAAACATCACAAATAGAAAAATAGCTTCGATACTGGGCGCTCTGAGTTTTCTTATTTCTTTTCTCAATTTTATTATAGCAAATGCGAGAATGAATAAAATAATCAGAGAAAACATAGTTATTTCGATATGTGAATAATCAACTGCTTTTTTAACTACTACCCCTGCCATAATACATGCAATCGTGAGTGTTGCAATTTCAAAAACATCATCTAATACTCCGATACCAATTATTGTTTTCCCAAGTGGTTTATTCACAAGTTTAAACTCATCTAAGATTGGTATAAGCACAGCTTCTCCAACCGTAGCAAAGGACATAGCAGCAAGAACAGAAATAAACCAGGAATACCCAAAAACAAAATGAATTACTAAGCTTCCAAACAATGTTTCGAACAAAATAATAAAAGTAGTTGCCTTCATAAAAAATTTAGATTTGCTAATCATTTCTTTTAGGTCTATTTCGAGACCTATCATGAGTAACAGGAACAGCATCCCTAAATTTGCAAGAAATTTGAATGTCTCTGAATTTGTTACTATTGGAAATGGGTTATACGCAGCAAGCAGCAAGCCGAAAATAAGTGAGGCGAAAATCCACGGAATTCTTATTTTTTCAAGCAGTATACCTACAAAGAATGTGAACAGATAAACAACTGCAAGGAATAAAATAATGTCCATATTTTAATTAAGGGCTGCTCTTTAAATTTGTTATACTGTAATCTACGCTTTAAAAAGTGCTTTTATCCCAAGCATGAATAATACTCCAACAATAAAGTACATAAACGCGTATATTGCTTTTTTTGTATCCGGCTCTTTATGCAGTTCCGGGATTAAGTCAGATGCAGAGATGTAGAGAAAATTGCCAGCTCCAAATGCCAATAGCAATGAAGTGGTATTTGGGATGCCTGCTGCCAAATATGCAACAACACCTCCAATTACGCATGTGAGCTGTGCTATAAAGCTGTAAATTAGCGCCTTAATTTTCGGTATGCCACCATAAACTAAAACTGCAAAATCTCCAAGCTCTTGCGGTATCTCATGGCCAATAATTAGCAAAGTAGTTACTATGCCAAACGGAATAGAAATTATAAAGCTTGCTCCAATAACCAGCCCATCAATAATATTGTGAAAACCGTCTCCTACAAGTATTAAATAGCTAAACGGGTGGATTTTGCATTTTCTTTTATGGCAATGATGCCATTTTAGTACTCTTTCCAGTATAAAGAACAGCCCAAAGCCGACAATTAGCCAGGAGAACGCTACATTTTTTGGTAGCTTCTCAAGCGATTCTGCAAGCATGTGGTATAACGCACCGGCAAGCAACGCGCCAGTAGCAAAAGCCACCAATATACCTATTATTTTGTTAAATGTCCTTTTACTCATCCATAGAGTAAAAATTCCTACAAATGCTATTAGCCCATCAATAATTGTTGCTCCCAATATCCACCAGAAGATATCTATGTTCTCACCTTTTTCACAATAAGAATGCTTAATTAAGTACACTTGAGTTATTTTTAAATGTTGTTGGACAGAAATGTCTATTTAAAATTGCTTTTCCAATTGTTCTTATGCACCCCGAGGTAACAGTTGGAGCTTTAGTTTTCAACAAGGGCAAACTACTCTTAGTTAAGTCGCACAAGTGGAGCAATATGTGGGTGATGCCGGGGGGACATATAAAGTATGGAGAAAGAGCAAAAGATGCCCTTAAAAGAGAAATAAAAGAAGAAACTGGACTAACTATCTCAAAAATTAAATTTTTGGGCTGGGTGGAATATATACTTGGAAAAACATTTTATAAGAAAAAGCATTTTGTTTGCTTGGATTTTGTTTGCAAAGCAGATTCCAGAAAAGTGAAATTGAATAAAGAAGCAGAAGAGTTTATCTGGATTTCTCCAAAAGAGGCACTTAAACTTAATTTAGAGCCACTTACAAAAAAGCCAATTTTATACTATATTGAAAAAATAGATATTAACGCTAT
>WALN01000021.1 GCA_015522865.1 Microcaldota archaeon | reverse complement strand
TGCTCCTTTTTGTCTTTTCCTTCAAAAGCGGTTTGTTTGCACGCATCTAATCTCAACTTCACTTCATAAATTCCGCATCCACTAAATTCTCCGGAGGTCAATGTAGTAGGAGCTCCTTCTGGAGAGAAGTACTTAACAGTAAGTTTTCCTCCTTTGGTGCTCGTTAAATATTTAGAAGCGTCCTTCTGCCAAAAATCAAGCGACTCTTTGTAATTGCCGCCAGCATATTGAATTGTTATTGCTCTGTAAAATTTAGTTCCATAGCCGCCAGCTTCATTATACTGGTCGCAGAACTGAGAAACTGATTTTGGATATTCGTTTTGGAGGTTGTCTACATAATTGTTTATTGAGCTTAGGAAGGCGTCATAGGAAACCTTTGACTGAGCTTTATCGCAGAACATATTTTCGCATATCCATAGTGGATGCGCTGGCTTCTTCTCACCGAGCCTCTTTGATGCGAGCACCCCTTCTGGCGAAGCGTAGTAAATTCCTTTCAATTGCGGTTCAACAGTATGAACTACTACGTTCACATTTATTGGAGAGTATTCTAGTTCTGAATGAGTAAATTTGCTTTTAACTGCAAATTTGGCAGTTTCTTCGCCTTCCCTTATTGAAGTGCAGTTTAAAACCGTGGCTTCTCCTGAGGAGAGGAAAAGAGGAGAGGCAGCAGAAAGCACAGAACCATCAGCTTTCTTGCAGCTAATTAACTTTGACTGTAAATATATGTCAACAGGCTGCGGTTCGTTGTTAATAATCGTAAGCGGCCGCGTGTGCCCAATATCCTTAAATGTAAACTGAACAGGCGTCCCCTCTAATTTTTTCTGTAAAGCGGAGTCATAATTTATGTCGACTCTGGAAAGTTCCTTTAGCATTGCGTACTCTTCTTCTCTCCAGCACGTTCCAGTCTTTGAAATTTTGATTTCAACAGGGATATTTTTATAGCCAACAAATTTTCCTTTAACCGTTGCCTTCAAAACAATATTGCCATTAAGCGTAACATCAGAAGCGACACACCCCATTTGGTCAAATGCAGGAGGCACATGCGCAGTAACAGTTGCTTCAACGTTCTTAGTTTGTGGGACCAACTCTATAGAATGCTGCATCCCGTACTCTTTCTCACTCAAATCAACATCGCCTTCAGAAATCCCGCCGTTCAGACCAGCTGTAATTTCCTGCAGCTTAAGCGTGAGCTCATTTGAACCTTTATTCGAAAGCGAAATTTTCTTTTTAAGTGAAAATGCAGAATTGCTCAACTCAAAAACAAGTTTTGATGGGGTGACTCCAACATCTCCGAAATATACTTCTGCTCCGCTCAAGCTCACTTTATCTCCGCATGCAAAAAGCGTAACCGCTTGTTTCTTTGGGATCTTGACAATAGTTCTCTTTCCTTTGTTTTCAATTTCTTTTTCAGAAACTTCTGCAGAGGATGGGAAAAGAACTCTTGTGGAGGAAGGGAGCTGAGAAAACGGGCCGTTAGCTACTTTTATATCAGTGCACTTGGAGAAGACTACCATCTTTCTTGAACCAAAATTCCTAATTTTTGCATTTTCAGGAAGAACAAAAGAAACCGTGTTGTTGAATGAAAACGAATAAGTGTTGTTCTCCTTGCATGCATAGTACTGCAAATCCCCGCCGTTTGGCAAAAGTATTGCTGTATTTGATTTTACATCTGCAGCATCGAAATCTGAAGGCACTTTTAATTTTTGAGCATCAAATGTAAGTACTGAGCCATCTGAAAATTCAACTTTAACTGTCTGTGGGCAGCTACCAAGCTTTGCAACTCCTGTCTGGGAATTGAAGGCGCCTTTTTTAATATAAATAGTGCTACCAGCAGGCAGAGATATATGCCGCAATAGAGGGATAAGCAGCCTTTCTTCGGATGGGAATACAACTTCTGCTCCTGGCGGGATAAGTACGTGCTTGGTCCCCTCAGTAAATTTGGCGGAAAGTGGCATGTAAATAGTTATTTTGCTCTTTGGCAATGTAACTGTAACTTTATCAGAACCTTTCTTTATATTCGGCTCTTCATCAAAACTATATTCTGTAGGTATGGGCATTATAAGTGTTGTCGAACCATCGCCAGAAATTCTCACCATATTTGAAGGCAGGACAAATATTTCCTGGGCAGGTATAATTGCTTTCGAGAGAAACATCCCCCGTGGCAATTGCAAACCATATTTTTGAAATGTCTTGCCCATATCTGTACTTTTTGAAAGGACTATAACCTGTCCAGATGGAAGCTTAACTGAAGTCTGTCCTTCATAATCTCCATATGCGTTAACAAGGAAATCAGTGCCATGCGGGAAATCCAATTGTAATCCAACTGGCAGTTTAAGTTCTACTGGGTCGGGCGGCAGACAAATTGCAGAAGGCTCGTAGGTAACTGAAACACCGACAGATTTTACTGAGCGCTGGCCTTGGAATGTTGCATAAACATTCATCTTCCCTCTTACAGTTGTCTCGTGCATAATGCACAAATATGGGTTCGGCATCTGGCCTCTTGCATACAAGGAGAACTCCTTGCTCTCAGATGAACCTAAAGTAAATGAAAGCGGGGTGACAAAAACTCCTGGCATTGTTAATTGGTAATTTATCTGGAGCGGGTAGGGCGCGTCACTTGAAACTGAAACATTGTCATTTGCCTGTGGCTGGAGAGGGTTCCAGAACTGAGGGAGGTTTGGCATATAGGTGCGCTGGTAATTGTAATAGCTCTGGAAATAATTATTATCAAAGCGTATCTCTCCAGGTCTGGCGAAATTGGAGCCCCACATCGCTCTTCTTCTGTAGTATTGGTATGGGTCGACAGTCAATCTAATTGAGGTTGGAGAGACGTCCCATATTTTGTCAAACGAAAGTGTTTTGAAAGAAGCCGAAACTACAAATGGTATTCTCTGCCTATCTCTATTGTGGCCCACTCTTCCAGTCAGCTCTATATAGCCCCTCACATCCTCCTTGAGAACTCTTGCTTCTTTTGCAATTTCATTGAGTGTGGTGTATAGCGCAGCCCTAAGAGAAACTGTTCTTTCTGATTTTGGTTTGATTCTCACGAGGTCATCGGACACGCTTACATACGCGAGCTTTGGCCTGCTCTCCTTAATTACATTTATTGCAACTCTCAGCTCCTCATCCAGCCCATTAGTGATTGTGAAATCTGTGCTTTCGCCCTTCTTTGAGTCGACTTTCAGATGCAGCATGCGTGGAGAAACATCAAATAAATTGCGCGCTTTAACATTTATCACCCCAGATGCAGTTTTGTAGCCGTTTGCCTTGACTGTCCAGTAAATTGGTTGCAGTCTTTCTGCAGTGACCCCATCCAGTAAATAAATGCCATCTTTTCCATTATTGGGGGAGGCATCTCCCAAAGTATTTACAAAATTGTCTCCAAGTCCGTCTGCACCATTGCCGACAGTAATTGAAGCATCTTCAATCGGCGTTCCAAATTTATCAAAAATAGAAAACTTCAGCGCGGTCTCTTCCAATGCATTTATAGAGTGAGGCGCTTTAACATCCAAAATTTTTGAAAGCGGGTAGGTCTTAACTGAAAGCGGTATTTCCATCTCAGAACCTTTGGAAGTGATTCTTAAATTTAACACCCCATCATTTGTAACTCTCTTCGCTCTTACTACGAAAAATCCTTTTGCATTTGCAGGAGCATCTGTTATTTTGAGCGAGTGTATAGAAGTTTTTGCAGGAGCAAATAAAAGAGCTGAATTAGAGGAGAGTGCAGCTTTGCCTCCCGCGTTGCCCCCAACCAACTCAAATGCATTTGAATCCGTTGAAAGAGTAATGGTAACAGGCGAGGTGGAGATTGTTGAGAAGTGCACCTTGAACTCCTGCGGTATTGCAACTTCTGAAGAGGTCTGCGAAGTGCCCTCTTGAGTTTCAAAATACGTGCTCGTGCAAAGGCCTTCTACACACTGCCCCTCATAAGAAATTTTAAGCTCTTTTGAAAGTGTCGGCCGCTCATAAATTGGAGTTGAATTTGCAGAGCTCGTGCTGGGGTTTGTTATAATGCCTTTTGATGTGTTGTACTCTGTGTTGTACTGCAGAGAAAACTGGGAGTTTGTAACTGCTTTTGTGTGTAACTTTAATTTCAGTTCTTTTGAACCTGAGAAAGCGTTGAAGTTAAAAATTGTCCATCTGAAGGATTTTAGTGAAGCGCTGTTATGCACAACAGTTTGGTTTCCAATCTCATCAAAATTATATTCATCTCCGCTTTGTGCATTGCATCCAGAACACGAGTATGCAACAATTTCAGCTGGCAAGCTGTCAAGCGAGTCTCCCTGCTCTCCGATCCTTATATGAGCTGAAGCGCTCTTGAACGGAACTCCCAGAGCATTTATGGAGAATTTTGCCCAGTAATTCATGCCCGGAGCTAAAGTCGAAACTTTATTTCCATTTACATCATAAACACCTTCAAAAATTAATTGTGATTTCTTCGAAAGCGATTTTGGAGTAAGTTGGTATTCCTGAGATGTATTTGCTCCTGCATTTATCTGAAACTGAGATGAAGTAAACGCATTGTAGGAAGAGGAGGTAACTGTTGCAGATGCATAACCTTCAGTAAGCTTAATAGAGCATCTCCCGCTCGCATCTGTTTTGCATATCTTTTTCTCGGATGTTTCGTTATGGATAGTTGTAACTGTTGCCCCAGAAACCGGCTTGGAGGTAAACGCATCAATCAAATGAAAATTCACAACACCTTTTGCAGGCGCAAGTACAACCGTAAAATTAGTGCCTCCCTTTTCAACGTCCTTTACCTCGCTCTTTCCATTTGTTGTGGGGAGCGAAGCAAGTGCGTAAATTGACTTTAAAGGCACTCCTTCAAAAAGCGCTATGCCATCCGCACCTGTTTTCTGTTCCGCGATTCCAAGTGGAGAGCTGTCCTTATATAAAAGCGAAACAGAAGCTCCAGAAACAACCGCCTTTCTCCAATCATAAACCTCTACTCTTACAGTTGCGGAATTATTTTCATTGGCGCTTTTAAGAGACAATTCGACTTTTGATGGAGCAGATGCTTTTTGAGTTTGCGGGAGGTAAGCTGATTTGTAAGCAGTTACAAAATAAGTTTTTCCAGGCGACGCGTTAAATGAGGTGATGCCATCTTCTGCTTTTTTCTCGGCAACCAATTTATTTCCGTCATAAAAACGCACTGTTGCTCCGCTGATAAGAGAGTTCGTGTCCGCGCTTTTTACATAAACCTGCAAACTCTGGGAGTTCTCTGCAGTTGCCTTTATTAAAGTTAATTTAATTGAATTGAGGCGCTCCTCATTAAGCGTATAGGAGTTCGAAAAATCCAAATAATTAGGTGCGGATGCGAGAATAGTTATTTTGCTTCCAAGTGGCAGCTCCTCAGGAGAGGTTGCGCCGCTCTCATCGCTTTTCAAAGTATACAACAAATTGTTAGAATCGTAATCTCTTATCTCGACAGTTGCGTTTGCAACTGGGTTGTTGTTTTTATTAAAAACGCCTATGTGGATTTTTGTCTTCGGCTTCTCGCCTAATTTCACCATTGTAATATATTGAGTTGAGGAGTCCTTGTCAGCAAGGGAAATGCTAACATCTTTTGATGAATAGCCGGGCGCGGAAACCCTTATTACATAGTCTTTATTAGGAGTAACCTGAAAAGTAGCTTTCGTATCATTTTGCTGGTCTACAGCCTGTCCGCTTGAATCGAGCAGGAGTATCTGGACCGGCTGCCCATCTGTGCCATCAATTTCAACTGGCAAATTTACAAAATTACTTAAACTTTCAGTTAACTTAATGTCATATCTGTTCTCTTCGCCTCCTAAAATCAACTTTGTCTCTGCGTATTTGTCATATCCAGACGCAACAACAGAAAGAGTTATGTGGGCTTTTTTCTGCGAGATAGTAAAATTGAATTCAGCAACACCATCCGCATCTGTTACCTTTTCTGTTCTGTTAATGCCTGCTGAATCTGAAGATGCAACAACAGTTGCGCCTGCAATTGGCATATTTGTAGAGTCTTTAACTGTTACAGTTAAATGAGTAGCCGGAGTGGGAACAAAGGAGGGCATGCCCACAATAAAAAAATAGGCGCCAACAATAATTAGAAATAGCACAAGCGCAAAAAATGGTAGGGGGGGCACGCCCGCATTTTCTAAATATTCACTCCAGTCAGAAAAAGGGAGCCCATGCGCGTCGCTCCAGTCTAAAAATGACTGCCATTTGTCATTTAAACTGTCCCACAGATCCTCAAGCATACAATATAATAGTGAAAAAGGTTATTAAAATGCTTTGTGGAAATTTGGCAAAAATAACTCCCAAAAGAATACAACAACGCAAAAAATGTAAATAACGAAAGCTTAATTACTGCGCATATAAAAATTGTATTATGAAAATATGCCCGGTGTGCGGAAGAAGCGAAAAAGAGGTAGAATTTATAGGTAATTTTTGCAAAAAATGCTATTTGAAGAGATTTGAGGTAGTTAAATTTCCAAGAAAACTGGTGCTTAGAGTATGCCCAATTTGCGGCAAAATAAACAACAAAGAGGAGGGAAGCGTAAGGAACGTTAAAAAATGGCTGTTAAAAAAGATGAGAACAGAGGAGGAAGTGGAATGGAGTGTTTTGGAGTTAAGAAAAGCAAAGAAAAAATGGTTTGCAAAACTTAGTATAATTTTGAGAGTAAAAGGAGTAAGAGTAGAAGTAATAAAAAATTTAGTAATAAATATAGTAAAAGAAAAATGCGATGAATGCAGAATAAAGAGCTCCGAATACTTCGATTCAATTATACAAATAAGGGGAAGAAATAAAATTAAGAGGAGATTAGAGGAAGAAATTGAAAAATGCGGCGGGATGATAAAGCAAGAACATGAAGTCAAAAAGGGGGTAGACGTGATTGCAGTAAATTCGAAAGCGGTAATTAAGGCGATAAATGAGTTGAAAATAAGAGCAAAAATAAGCAAAAAACTTATTGGGCAAAATAGAGAAGGGAAGAGAAAATATAGAACCACTTTTTTGATAAAATTATAACTTTTTAAGAATTTCTCTCACTTTATTTATTCTCGTGTTGCACTGCATTAATGGTATGTGCTCGGATTCGGCTATTCTTATGGCAAGGGGGTCGACTTTTTTGGGGGAATGGATAACAACAATGGCTGGTTTTATTGGTGCAACTCTAACCGCAACCATCGGCGACCTGCCCGTTTCAACTCCAGTGAAAAACAGCGCTCTCTGAGAAGTGGTGCTGTAAATTCTTATAAGGTTTTCATAAGGCATGTCAAGTATAACTTTCAAACTGTCAACAATTGTTGCTCCAAATATCAGTCGGTCAAGAGCATCTGTGCAGGCAACTGTTTTTGCTTTTATCAAGCGGGCGAATTTATCTGCAGTAACCGCCTGCATAAAATTTATTGCTTCAAAAAAACCCTCGCTTTTCTGCTGAAACCGCTTAATTATTTCTCCGCCCTTATTTTTGTCTATCTCCAGCAGAGCGTCTATAAAGCGCTTTACAACTCCTATGCCTGGGCTCTTTCTTCTACCGCTCTCGTAGTCGCTAATAGTGGATGCGGAAATATTTAAATAATTTGCCAGCTCCATTTGGGGAATTTTGAATAGCTCTCTCCACTTTTTCATAGCCAGGCCCGGGTTGGGCGCTAAAACAATTTCTCCTGCCATTTTATTTTTCAGCTCATCCATACGTACAATAGGCACGCTCAATATAAATAATTAACGCAATAAGCATCGACAATCGGCAAAATCACAAAAAACAATAAATAGAGGGGAAGGGAATTTAATATATGAAATTAAGGCAAAACAGAGAAGTTTATGAGGGGGGAGAGGACTCAGAAATGCTTGGCGATGCAGTTGAGAAATACGCTTTGGGGAAGGTGTTAGATGTCGGGTGCGGGAACGGCATTCAATCAATAATAGCAGCCAATAAAAAAGAAGTAACAAGCGTGTGGGGAGTAGATATTAATAAAGAGGCGGTAAAATCAAGCGAAGAGAATGCAAAATTGAATAGTGTAGAGAAAAAAACAAAATTTATTGCAAGTAATTTGTTTGAAAAAATAGGCGGAAAATTTGATACAATTATATTTAATCCACCATACCTGCCAACAAAAAAAGAAGAAAAGCTGAAAGGAAACATTAATTTAGCATTTGATGGGGGAGAAAGTGGGAATAAAATAATTAACAAATTTTTGGCAGAGTTTGCAAAACATCTGGAAAGGGGCGGGATTTTATTAATGGTTTTGAGTTCGCTGAATAAACATGAGAAAATAATAAATAAATTAAAAAAGGCAGATTTTAATGTGCAGATTGTGGGAAGGAAAAAATTTTTCTTTGAGGAGTTGGTCGTGTTGAAGGCGCAGAGGGAGGGATAGCATGGCTTCACTTAATGCAGGACCGGAGTATTATGCAGCCGAGGAAAAATATAGAAATGCAAAAACAAACGAGGAGAAATTAGAGGCATTAAAGGAAATGCTTTCCAAAGCTCCAAAGCATAAGGCAGCAGAATCTCTGCTCAAGGAAATAAAAACAAAAATTGCAAAATTAAGGAAGGAGATAGAAAAAGGAAAAAAAGGCAAAAAAGGGGGGGCAAAAATATTCCCGAAAAAGCACGGCGTACAAGCATGTATAATTGGTTTTGAAAACAGTGGCAAAACAAAACTGCTTAATTTGTTGGCTGGTACTCACTATGCATCTACAAGTATAGCATTTGAAACTCAACAGTCAAATCTGGGTGTTGTGACTATCAAAAAAGCAAAAATTCAGTTTGTGGATACTCCGAGCATAACAAAGGAAAATATTGGCCTGCTAAAAGGTTTTGCAAATAATGCGGATTTGATAATGGCGCTTGTAAAAAATGAGGAGGAAAAGAAATTCATAGAAAAAAATTTTAAAAAAGAAAAAATACTGTTTAAAAACAAAGAAATTTTTGAAGATTTAGAAAAACTGAAAGAGGAGATTTATAAAAAGCTCGGCATAATAAGGGTTTTTACGAAGAGTCCGAGAGAGGCGGCTGACTATGAAGAGCCAATAGTGCTGAAAAAGGGAGAGCCCCTTAAAAAAGTGGCTGAGATGCTGAAAAAGAAAAACGCTAAGTTTGCAAAAGTGTGGGGCTCCACAAAGTTCCCAGGGCAGCAGGTTGGGATGGACTATAGGCTAAAAGATGGAGATGTAGTAGAGATACATGAAGAAAAATAAACTCAAAAAAAGTTCAGAACCTACCCGCAACTTATGTTCATCATGTTTGCTAAGTATGGTGTTGAGCAATAAGCACTTTTGGCGGAGTTGGCAGAGGAGCCTAAAGAAGAAACTTCTGAATTGGGAATATAAGAGTGAATTTCCGCTGTCGCTCTTTCATATGGGCGCTTAATTAATGCAAACCATTTTACCTGCCTGTCCGGTTTAATTGTTAACTCTCCCGTTTCCCAGCTTACATGGGGGGTGACATCACTGGGCCCAATTATTATATGTATCGACTTATTATCGAATTTTAGCTCTGCATCGAACTTAGGTTCTGTCCAACACAATTCAGTTTCTCTACCTCCAATATTTATGTCTGCCGGGACTGTAACACACTTCTGCACTCTCACTCCTGAAAACGTTGGTGTTGCTCCATTGTAAACCGTATCTAGCAGTTTGCCAAGCAATTTGTCTATATTTGTAAATTTTGATTGTTTAGAGCTGCTCGCTTCTGCTCCAAAGGGATAGATTGTCTGCTCATAGCTTGGCTCGACTTCTTGTATCTGGTCCTGGATCGTGTCTATTCTTGTATCCAAACGCTGTATCTGAGTATGAACATAGTCACTCAAAGAACTAATCGAAGCTCTGAGTGCTTCAATATCTTCTGCGTTTTTACTAACACTATTGTTAATGTTTTGAATCTCGGCCTCTTGTGCTGAGGCATTGTTCCAGAGATTGGTGATGTTGTCTGCATTGTTTTGGATTTCAGTTTCTTGTGCTGATGCGTTCTGCCATAAGTCAGTTATGTTCTGGGTGTTGTTTTGAATCTCGGCCTCTTGTAACGATGCGTTATTCCACAAAGCTGTTATGTTTGCTGTGTTGTTGTTGATTTGGTTCTGTTGTGCTGATGCGTTGTTCCACAAAGCTGTTATGTTTGCTGTGTTGTTGTTGATTTGGTTTTGCTGTGCTGATGCGTTGTTCCACAAAGCTGTTATGTTTGCTGTGTTGTTGTTGATTTGGTTCTGTTGTGCTGATGCGTTGTTCCACAAAGCTGTTATGTTTGCTGTGTTGTTGTTGATTTGGTTCTGTTGTGCTGAGGCATTTTGCCAGAGGTTGGTTATGTTCTGGGAGTTGTTTTGAATTTCCTGCTCTTGTAAGGAAGCATTAGTCCACAGAGCAGTTACGTTATTCGAGAGTAATGTTACATTGTAAATCAAATCATTAATTTGCTGTTGTTGAGCGGTATCATTTGACTGCAAAGCGCTTACCATCGTGTCTATATCCGACTTGTTGTAGAAATCGGACATATCGCCCCATGCTTCTCCGCTCCAAGTGTTCGCAACAGTATCCACTACTATTCTGAAAACGCCAAGCAAGGAAGTGTATTGATATGTTCCATCTCCACTGTTAACTATCATTGTGCCTTTGGACAAATTTCCTGAGTTGTTAACTATCCCCCCAGAAAACACACCTGACATGTTGCTTCCATCTCCATAGGTAAATGTTCCATTAGTCAGCCCGACCGTAGTTGAGGTGCTATCAAACTCCTCGTTAGTCGTAAATGTTACATTCCCGCTTAAATCCCCAGATGTATTTCCTGATAATGTGTTGCCTGAAACTGTCCCTGACATTGTGAAGTGGACTGGATTCGCAAGAGCAAATCCAAAAAATAATACCATCCCAACTAATAAAACACATATTTTCATCATTTTCTCCCCTACTTTAAATTACCTAGGGAGGCTTTTAAATTCTTTCCATAAAAGCAAAAACTATTTAATACTCTTTGTGTAATTTCTACGGTGATTAGAAAATGGGTATTTTCTCTAAAATTTCACAAAAATTAGGCCTTTCTAAAGAGTTGAATATAGAAGAATTTATGAACGCAGCAGAGGCAGAAGATGTAGATG
>WALN01000020.1 GCA_015522865.1 Microcaldota archaeon | reverse complement strand
CATCCTTGTCTTCTAAGATCTTAATTAAAGGCTTAACTATATCGGGATGCCGGGTCTTTCCAAGTGCTTCTGCTGCAGCTCTTCTAACATAATTGTCTTCATTTTTGTTTTCTAAGATCGTAATTAAAGGCTTAACTATATCGGGATGTCCAATCTCTCCAAGTACATTTACTACTAGTACCTTCTTTCTTAGAACCTCATTTTCATCCCCTAAAACATTAATCAAATGCGGAACAGCCGGCCCTCCAATTTCAACAAGTCTATCTCTTGCGGCTTTCCATTCTGTATATTTTTCATGTCCCAATTCATTTATCAATCTTTTAATCTCTTTTTCTCTCGGCTTTTCAGCTCTTCTCATTCTATCACTAACAAATATACAATTTCTGCAATTTAAATATTTGCTAAAATATTCAGATTTACTTCTCTATTTCAAATTTCTTTCAACGCTCTCAGTCGCTTCACATAAATAGCAACATCCTCCCCATCAATTTCCTTTTTAGGTAGTGTTGGGAAAAGTAAAAAAACTTAAAGAGCTTCTGCCTTATGCTTGCAGATGAAAAATGATAAAAATCACGTACTTCGTGCATGGAACTACTGCGGACAATGAAAGAAAATTAGCTACTGGTTGGCTGCCCGGCAAACTGTCAGAACTGGGAATAAAGCAGGCTAAAAAACTTAAAGAGATAATTGCAAACAGAAAATTCGACATAGTATTCTGTTCAGACTTAAAAAGAGCGGTAGACTCGGCCAAACTCACATTTGGGGATAAATACAAAATTGTTGAAGACCGGAGGCTGAGAGAAATTAACTATGGAGATTTTACTGGAAAGCCGATGAGAGAGTTTGAAATGAAAGAGTACATAGATAAGCCATTTTCCAATGGTGAAAGTTACAAAGATGTCGAAAAAAGAATCAGTCATTTTCTTGATTTTTTGAGGAGAAAGTATGATGGCAGGCATATCGCTATCGTAGCTCACCAAGCTCCGCAGCTTGCTTTTGAGGTGCTTCTAAAAGGGAAAACATGGGCAGAAGCAATTGATGAAGATTGGAGAAACAGAGGAGCGTGGAGGCCGGGATGGGAGTATGAAATAAAATGTTAAAACAAACAAAAAACATAAAAAACAACTTGCGCTACTTTTCTTATGCTCAGAACTCATTATATAGAGGAAATTGACAAAAAATTTATAGGCAAGGAGGTGACTCTCGGCGGATGGGCGCATGAGATAAGAAAGCTTGGAAAAATTAACTTTGTAATTTTGAGGGACAAAACAGGTTTTGTGCAAGTGGTGGTGAAGGGAGACAAGATCCCAGAAGAAATTATTAATAAAATAAGCAGAGAAAACAGCTTGATTTGCAAAGGCATTGTAAAAGAATCAAAGAATGACTGGGGAAATGTGGAGATTTCTGCAAATTCAATAGAAATTTTGGGAGAAACAAAGGAGAAACTGCCTGTCGACCCCACAGGTAAAATAGAATCCGAACTTGAAACGCGGCTGGACTATAGATGGCTTGACCTGAGAAATCCCAAAACTTACGCAATTTTCAAAATAAGAGCAGAGGTCCAGAAAGCGTTCAGAGAAAAAGCTATTGAATTAGGGTTTCTCGAGATAAATGCTCCAGTAATAGTTGGTGAAGCAACAGAGGGGGGGACTGATTTGTTCGAGGTGAAATATTTTGAAAAAAAAGCATATCTGGCTCAAAGCCCTCAGCTCTACAAGCAGATGGCAGTGCTGAGCGGAGCGGACAAGGTGTTCTGTATTATGCCTGTTTTCAGAGCAGAGAAGCACAATACACGCTTTCATTTAAATGAGTCAACTCAGATGGATATTGAAATGGGTTTTGCTGAGGAAAAGGACGCGCTGGAGATGCTTGAGAAAATATTTCTGCACATTTTAAAGTCAGTAAAAGAAAATAGAAAAGAAGAACTGAAACTGCTGAAGCTAAATTTGGCTATCCCGAAAATAAAAAGAATTGAGTATGGAGAGGCAATAAAACTTCTAAACAAAAACAAAAGTAAAATAAAACACGGGGAAGATTTTACAAGAGAAGATGAGGAGATGCTGTGTAAACTACTCGGGGATGCAGTCATAATAACAAAATGGCCGACAAAAATGAGGGGCTTCTACTCGATGCCTATGAAGGAAAAACCAGAAATCTGCTTAGCTTATGATTTGCTGTACAGAGGGCTTGAGATTGCCTCTGGAGCGCAGAGAGTGCATGAGCCAGAACTGTTGAAAAAACAGCTGAAAGCGCACGGACTGAACCCGTCAAATTTCAAAAGCTATATTAGCGCATTTGATTTCGGGCCGATACCGCATGCAGGCTGGAGTATTGGAGTTGAAAGGATAACTCAGCAGATATGCAGTTTGCAGAATATAAGAGAAGCCGTGCTATTTCCAAGAGACCGGCAGAGAATAAGCCCGTAGGTGAAATAATGGACGTAATTGAAAGATATGGAAGCAAAGAAATGAGAGAAATTTTCTCCGAAGAAAATAAGCGGAAATTATGGAGAAAAATATGGGTGGCTTTGGCAGAAGCTCAAGGAGCAGGTAGAGAAGAGCTGAAAATATTGAAGAAAGAGGCAGAAAAAATAAATATCACTGAATCGCTGAAAGTTGAAAAAGAAATAAAACATGACTTGATGGCGGAGCTTAAAGTTTTTTCAAAGCAATGTGGAGAGGCCGGGAAAAAACTGCACCAGGGCGCAACCTCTGCTGATGTGAAGGACAATGCAGAAATTATCATGTTTAAAAGGGCAATGAAAATAATCAGAAAAAAACTTATTCTCCTGCTGAAAAATTTTGCTAAATTGATAAAAAAAACTGAAAATATTGAATGTATGGGATATACACATCTGCAACCAGCAGAGCCAACGCTTATGGGATATAGATTTTCGTTTTATGCTCAGGACCTGCTCGAAGATTTGAAACTAATGGATGCGCTTGAGCTAAAGGGAAAAGGAATCAAGGGGGCAGTTGGGACAAATGCATTGATCCCAACAAAAATCGAAAAGAAAACACTTGCTCTGTTGGGACTGAAGACATTTGAAATAACAACTCAAACATATCCTCGAAAGCAGGATTTTGAAATGATTTTTGTGCTCTCCTCAATTGCCCAGTCTTTGAGTAAATTCGCATTTGACCTGAGAATTTTGCAATCTTATGGAGAAGTATATGAAGTTTTTGAGGAGAAGCAGGTCGGCTCGTCTGCAATGCCATTCAAAAGAAATCCGATTCTTTCAGAAAGAATCTGTTCTCTTAGTAGATTAATCTCAAGTTATTTGCAGGTAAGCTGGCAAAATGCATCCCTCTCCGCACTTGAAAGAACTTTGGATGACTCAGCTAACAGAAGGTATATCCCGCTTGTATTTTTAGCTGTTGATGAATGTCTGGAGCTGGCTAATAAAGTGGTGACAAAAATTAAAATAAACAAAAGAAAAGTGAAAGAAAATTTAGAGAGATACAAAATATTTTATACGTTGGATGCGCTAATGTTTAAGTTGACTGAGGAGGGGGAGAGCAGACAAAAACTCCATGAGAAATTTAGGGAAGATTCGATGAAAGCATGGGGGATGATTGAGAAGGGCAAAACTAAAGAAGCAGAAAAAATTATGGAAAAAGAACTTGAGAAGATGGCATATCCCAAGCTAAGCGAAGCGCAAAAAAAATGTAAGTTAATAATTAATAAAATTAATAGAATTCCACAGTGAGAATATGATAAAAATAATTGTTGGCGCTCAATTTGGAGATGAGGGAAAAGGTAAATTAGTGGATGTGATATCAAAAAAAGCGGATGTAGTTGTAAGGTATCAGGGAGGAAATAACGCCGGCCATACAGTAGTTGTAGGTAGTAAAACGTTCAAACTGCACCTAATTCCCTCAGGTATAATTCATAAAAAACGCTCATTAATAGGAGCGGGAGTTCAAATAGATCCAGAAGTACTTTATGGCGAGATAAAGGCGCTTGAGAAAAATGGAATTTTCGTCTCCTCGCTGTTGGGGATAGATTTTAGAGCGCAGATAATCATGCCGTGGCATAAGCTTATGGATGGAGTCAAAGGTGGAAAAATAGGGACAACAAAAAGAGGTATTGGCCCTTCATATGCTGACAGAACTGCAAGAGAAGGTATACGATTCGAAGCTCTGCTTATGCCCAAAGAATTTAAGAAAAAAGTAAAAGAAATTTATGGCGAAAAAAAGAAAATATTGCAGTTATATGGAGTAAAGATAGAACCTGAGAGCAAGATAGTGAAAAAATATTTAAAACTTGGGAAGAAACTAAAAAAATATTTATGCGATGTTTCTCTGGAGATTAATAACAACAACAAGCGCATATTAATGGAGGGGGCGCAGGGAACTTTGCTGGATAATGATTTCGGCACCTATCCATATGTAACTTCTTCTCATCCAATAGCAGGCGGCGCGATTATAGGGGTTGGATTCGGGCCAAAAGAGGTAACTTCTGTGGAGGGGGTTGTTAAAGCATACACAACAAGAGTGGGGAACGGGCCATTTCCAACTGAATTAAAAAACAGGACTGGAGATATAATCAGAGAAAAAGGCAATGAATTTGGGACAACAACTGGAAGGCCAAGAAGAGTTGGCTGGTTAGACATACCCCTTCTGCGTTTGTCAAATACATTGAACGGCTTTGACGGAATTCATCTCACAAAGCTTGATGTTTTAGTGGACTTGAAAAAAATAAAAATAGCAGATTATTATGTATACAAAGGCGAAAAATACAAGGTGCTTTCTCTTAGAGAAGAGTTTGTCAAAAAAGCAAAGCCACACTATATAATAATGAATGGTTTTACAACAGAAGAGGTTGTAACTCTAAAGGGAAATGCTCTAAAATACGTGGAAAAAATAGAAAAGCTGCTCAAGCTGCCCGTCCTCTCAGTTTCAATTGGGCCTGAAAGGGCACAGATAATATTCAGAACAAAGGAAAGGATTTGAGGTGTGTTATGTTTAAAGTTACTCCATGGGAAGTGGAAGGAAAAATTGACTATGAGAAGCTAATCAAACAGTTTGGCGTGAGAAAAATAGATGAAAAATTGGAGAAAAAAATAGAAAAAATTGCAGGCAAAAATTATATGCTTGAGAGAAAAATTTTCTTTACTCATAGGGATTTAGACAAAATAGTAAATGATTATGAGAATAGAAAAGAAATATATTTATACACTGGAAGGGGCCCTTCTGGCGGGACGCACCTGGGCCATCTGCTCCCATGGTTTTTTACGAAATACTTGCAGGACGGTTTTAAGTCCAAATTACTCTTTCAAATTACTGATGATGAAAAATTTTTGTTTAAGGAAAATCTCAGCTTTGAGGATATTGGGAAATACACTAAAGAAAATATGTTAGATATTATTGCCTTGGGCTTCGACCCAAAAAAGACGAGGATAATTATAGACACAAAGAACATAAAAGAACTCTACCCGCTTGCGATAAAAATAGCAAAGAAGATCACATTCTCGACAGTAAAAGCAGTTTTTGGATTTAACAATGAAACTAATATAGGAAGGATATTTTTCACCTCAATGCAGGCAGCGCCCGCTTTCCTCCTGTCAGAAGAGAAAAACAAAAAAATAAGATGCTTAATCCCCTGTGGAATTGACCAGGACCCCCATTTTAGAATAGCCAGAGATGTAGCTGAAAAATTAGACTATCCGAAACCCGCGCTAGTTCACTGTAAATTTCTGCCTTCGCTTCAAGGAGAGGGGAAAATGAGCGCTTCACAAAAAGATAATACAATTTATACAAGCGACTCTCCAGAAGAGGTCAAAAGAAAAATAATGAATGCGTTTACTGGGGGCAGGGCGACAATAAAAGAGCAGAGAGAAAAAGGAGGAGAGCCTGAAAAATGCCCCGTTTTTGCGTATTATTACTTCTTTTTCGAAAAAGATAACAAAAAATTGGAAGCAATTAGGAGAGAATGTAAAAGTGGAAAAAGAATATGCGGAGAATGCAAAGCCGAATTGATTGAAAGGATAAATAGCTTCCTAAAAGAGCACCAAAAGAAAAGGGAAAAAGCAAAAGACAAAGTGAAAGAGTTTTTGGAGCAGTAAATTTACTCTAAGATTTCAACTGAATCAACTATCCCGTCTCCGTCCTCATCAAATCCCTGCACAACTTTTGCAAAAATATCTGAATTAAACAAATTGTTCTTCTCAAGCTCCGAGCTTTTTTTAAGAAGTGCGAGCGTCGCAGTTCGAGTGGAGTTATGGTCCTTACCTGCAATAACAAAGAGCTTTTTATTGGCATTGTATGGATTAATTATGCTTTGAATAACTCCAACATTTTCTGAGTAGTGCTTGTTTGAAATTGAGGAGAAAATATTAAACGAAGGGAATTCAAAGCGTATTTTTAAGTGTTTGTTTATCTCATCAACCAGCATGTTAGTTTTGGGGCCTCCGAGCACGAACAAAGAGTTCTTCTTTATACTCTCATTAACCTCAACATCCAAATAGTAAAGAGGATAGGAAAAATTTCCGTACCTCCCTATAAGCGCCCCCAATTCAGCAATACAAAAATCTGACGCCCTGGCTCTGTAATTGCCATGCGGCTCTGGAGAGCCGATAATTATTTTCGCGTCAAAAGAGCCATAATTAAAAAAGAATTTGAGATAAGAGGGGGGCTCTGAAAATTTGCCGCCCGGAGTAAAACTTTTCCACTCGTCTTTTAACAACAACGCATAAGCATTCGAAGTCCTCTGAAAGGTTTTCGCTATACCTCCTTTTTTCTCTTTATAACTCACAAGTTTTACCAAATTTTGCTGCTGTAGTGCTTTAAAATGATAATAAACTGTCTGAAGCGGTATTTTAAGTTCTCTGGCGACTTCTGCCGGATATTTTGGAGAATCTAAAGACTGAAGGATATTTATCCTAACCTTGGAAAGTGAGGAAAAAGCCGAAAAATCAGCTATTTTGCAGTCCAGCGCCTCTGAATCTCTTACCAATAATATATCTTTTTTAACCATATTATAATATTATTAAAATATTTTAAAAACTTTTCTAAAAAATATTAAAAAAATTAACAAAAACAAAAAAATTCAGTATATGGCATTTAAAAAGCAGACGCCGCTCTTTTAATCTTATGTGCGGTATAACTGGCTATCTAGCAAAAAACGCCCCTCAATTCGTAATCAGCGCACTTAAAATGCTTGAATATAGAGGGTACGATTCTGCGGGCATAGCTACTAGCAATAGTAAAATAACAATAAAGAAAACATTGGATGGAATAGATGAACTCGGAAAAAATTTAAAAACAAAAGGAAATGTTGCAATCGGCCATACGCGATGGGCCACTCATGGAAAAGTTTCATTGAAAAACACCCATCCCTTTACTGACTGCAAAAAAAGAGTTGCAATTGTCCACAACGGCATTATAACTAATTGGGAAAGTCTGAAAAAGAAAATGAAAAATCACAAATTTAGTTCTGAAACCGATTCTGAAATAATTGCTCATCTTATAGGGGAGCAGATAGAACATGGAAATACTCTTTTGGACGCATGCGCAAAAGCAAGTAAAAAATTGAAAGGGAGCTTTGCATTTCTTGCAATAGAAAAAGGCAAAAAAGAAATAGTGGGGGTATGCAATGAGTCGCCGCTTATTGTGGGGGAAGGAGATAAAATAGAAGGATTTAGTAGCGATATAAATGCATTTCCAATACAAATTGAAAAAATTGCAAGGCTAAAAGATAAAGAAATTGCGTATGTGGGAAGAGATAAAATAGAACTTTTTGATTTCAACTTAAAAAAGCAAAAAATAAAATGGGAAGAAATGGAAAAGAAAAGAATCAGATTGGGTGAAATTTTTGAACATCATACAATAAAGGAGATATTTGAGCAGCCAAAAGTTATTTTTAATGTGAATATGAACGAAATCAAAAATGCGAAAAAATTGCTGAAAAGCAAGAGAATAGTAATACTGGCATGCGGTAGCTCGAAGCACGCTGGGGAAATAGGCGCGAGGGAGATGTTTGAAAAGCTCAAAAAAGAGGTAAAAATAGAGGACGCCTCTGAGATAGATTACTCGCCAGTAAGAATAGATAAAAACACAGTAATAATTGCAGTTTCGCAAAGCGGCGAAACCGCAGACGTGTTAAGAGTAGTCAAGAAGGCGAAAGGAAAGGGAGCCAAAATACTTTCAATAATAAACAACCCATACTCTACTCTTGAAAAACTAAGTGACTACTCAATTCACTTAAATTGCGGCCAGGAAATAGGAGTTGGAGCAACCAAATCATTTCTTATGCAGGTATTGATATTCAAATTGTTGTCTGGAGAGAGAATAGATCTTAAAATACTCTCAAGAGAACTGAGCAAAACTATAAAGGGGAATTTAAGCAGGATAAAGAGAATAAGCAAATGGATGGCGAAAAAAAGAGATGCTTATTTTATAGGAAAAGGAAAATGGAAGTGGGCTGCAATGGAAGGCGCGCTGAAACTGAAAGAACTTTCATACATACATGCAGAGGGACTTGGAAGCGGAGAGCTGAAGCATGGGCCCCTTGCGTTGATTGAAAAAAACAGCCCTTTAATTGCTGTAGGAGATAACGACTCTGCGTCTACGTGGAATAACGCATACGAAGCGAAGACAAGGGGAGCAAAAATAATAGGCATCGCGCCAAGAGCCCAGTCCTTCTTTGACATATGGCTAAAAACTTCTGCGCGCTTTCCTTTAATGAGCGCGGCAGTTAACGAACAACTGCTGGCGTATTACACTGCAGTTGCGAACAAAATAAATCCAGACAGGCCGAAAAATTTGGCGAAATCTGTTACTGTACTTTAAAGCATAATGCGAAAATAACAATAGGTGTTTGCTGTGATAAAGCTTGTTATATTTGATGTTGATGGGGTTTTAATTGATTCTGGGGATGCGCTTTACCTTTTGTACAGAGACTGTCTAAAAAAGCTGGGGATCAAAAAGCGCTCGAGAGAAGAGATTCTTAAATTCAACGGCCATACTGCAGAAACTTGGACAAAAAAACTGCTTCCAGAGATAAGCAAAGAAACATTTGACGAAGTGATAAGACGGACAGAAAAAGCATATCCAACATACATACAAAAATTTGCAAAACCAGCAAAAAATATAAAAGAAGTGCTTGAGGAGCTGCACAAAAAAGTCAAATTAGGCATTGTCACAAATCAGAACATGGAGCAGATAAGAACAAGCCTCAGAAAAATAGGCTTTGATAAATTCGATATAATAATTGCTGGAACCGACACAACGCCAAAACCTTCGGGAAAGCCCATCCTCAAAGCAATTGAAAAAATCGGTTGCAAAAAAAGTGAAACGATATGTGTCGGGGATACTGAAGTGGATGTCGAGGCAGGAAAAGCCGCGGGCGTAAGAACAATCATAATAAATCGAGAATGGAACAAGGAATTGAATTACAACGATAGAATCAGCTCACCAAGAGAGCTTTTGGAAGTGGTTAAAAATGGTTGATTTTGTTCTGCTTGCTGGAGGCAAGGGGAAAAGACTGGAGCCAATAACCGAAAATAAGCCAAAGTGCATGGTGAGAATACTGCAAAAGCCTTTGTTGGGACAGATTGTTAACGGGATTTATCCAATGGCAGACAAAATAATCATTGTTGTCAGGTACAAAAAAGAACAGATAATGAATTATTTTTCAAATTCGAAATTTAAAGACAAAATCATATTCGCCGAGCAGAAGGAGCATCTCGGAACTGGCAACGCGTTATTAGCTGCCGAGCAGTTCGCTGGAGAAAAATTCGTTGTTATGAACGGCGACACATTTTTTGACAAAGAGCTTTTCAAAATTATAGAAGAAAATTTAGAGTATTTATTTATCATAGGGAAAAAAGTTGAAGATGCGCGCCCATATGGAGCTATTAAATCAAAAGGCGGCTACTTAGAAGGAATTGAGGAAAAACCAAAGGAAAAAAAGTCCGGCCTTGTTAACACCGGCACCTTTATGCTTACAAATGAGATTTTTGAATATCTAAAAAAAGAAAAAAAATCCGAAAGGGGAGAGATAGAGCTTACATCTGCTGTTGAAAAATTCGCAAAAAAAAGCAAAATAAAAGTGGTTGAATTTGGCGGTTTTTGGGAGGATGTTGGATACTATTGGAAATACCTGGATGCGAACAAGTACGCTTTGGGAGAGATGCATGAAAAAAATGAGGGAAGAATTGAGAAATTTGTGAGTATAAACGGAAAGGTGAATATTGGGCAAAATACAATTATAAAGAGCGGCACGGTTATTGAGGGGCCGGTGTATATCGGCAAAAACTGCAAAATTGGTCCAAATGCGTACATAAGGCCGTTCTCAACAATAGAGGACGAGTGCAGAATAGGCAATGGAGTAGAAATAAAAAATTCTATAATTATGAGGGGAACAAAAATTGCACACCTCTCTTATGTTGGCGATTCTGTTCTGTGCGAAGATGTCAATTTAGGCGGAGGCACCAAACTCGCAAATCTAAGGTTCGACGAGAAAAATATAGAGGTAGAGGTAAGCAACAGAAAAGTGAATAGTAGACGAAGAAAATTGGGAAGCGTGATTGGAGCAGGAACAAAAACAGGTGTGAATGTTTCAATAAATTGCGGAATTAGAATCGGGACAGATGTGAAAATATATCCGCATTCTTTTGTTAGAAAAAATATCGAGAACAATAAAATATTCAAGTGAAGCAGATGTTTGGAGAGTATGATGTGCGCGGCAGAATGGGCGAGGAAATAACTGAAAATAATTTTTTCTTGTTGGGAAAGGCGCTAAATAGAATTGGTTATAAAGAGTTGGTTATTGGGCGCGACTACAGAAAAAATTCTTTAGAGCTCGCAGAAGCACTTGCAGAAGGATTCGGAGATGATGTGCTGAATATAGGAGTTGTTCCAACCCCTGTTGTGGCTTTTTTTTCAGAAAATGGTGGTGTGCAAATCACCGCGTCCCACAATCCCCCAGAATACAATGGAGCGAAGATATTCAAAAAAAGAACATTAATTGGCAAAAATGAAATGGATAAAATAAGAAAGGAATTTGAGAAAATAAAGAAAGAAAAGCAGAATACAAAGAAGCGCAACGTGTTCAAAGAAAACAATGAAATTGTAAAAAATTACTTGGAAAAACTCCCAGAAATAGAAAATGGAATATTTGACCTTGGTGGTGGAGCGGCATGCTCTATAAAAGAAATATTTCCAAAAACAATATTCGCGACGCCAGACTCCGAGTTTGCTCACCATTCTCCAGAGCCAAAAGAAGGAACATTGAACAAACTGGAAGAAATTGCAAAAAAAGAAAAAGAAGTTGGATGGGCATTTGATGGGGATGCGGACAGGGCAGTTGCAGTTGTGGACGGAAAAGTAATAAGAGGAGATATTTTGGGCGCTTTTTTTGCAGCAAATGAGCTAAAGGACGGCAGCAGAATTGTTGTAAGTGTTGATTGCTCTGAAGAGGTAATTGACTATCTCAAAAGAAGATTTACAATATTTTACTCAAAAATAGGCACGCCGAACATAACGAAAAAAAGTTTTGAAAAAAATGCGGCCTTCAGTATGGAATTTTCTGGTCACTATACTTATTATAGATGGCTGCCTTATTCAGACCCAATTTTTATAAGTGCAAAACTCTCGAAGTACGGGGCAAAGGAGTTTGGAGCATTTGTAAAGAAATTCAAAAATACGATGGTCTACTACACGATTCCTACAAGAATAAATATAAAGAAAATAAAAGAAAAGCTGGAGAAAAAAGGTTTTGAGATAAGTACATTAGATGGAATAAAAGCGACGAAAGAAGATGTTAGTACTTTAGTGAGACATTCAAACACACAGCCGATAACAAGAATTCAGATTGAAGGGAAAAATAAAAATGAATTGATGAGCTTAAAAAAATTATTAGATAAATATTAAAATCATCCCTGAATGCAACCTATATGAAGTCAATAGAGAGCGTAGCAGAGGCAATAAATATATACTTAAAAAAATGGCAGAAGGTGGTGGTTCCATATGCTCTCCTTTTCTTTATAGGCGTGCTTCTATCCACTTTTAGAGTATTTTTTGACCTGCTCAAATTCTTGCTTTTCAATGTTAGCAAAATGAGTATAATATTGGTCCTGCCTCTCGCACTTGGAATTGGAGTTGTGGCGTTGGTGCTTGTCCTATTGGAATGCGGAATCCAGCTTTCAATATATCCTCTCATAAACAGCATCTACAAGAAGAAGAGAATAGTGAGCTGGACAGATAAAATATTGAAAGGGATATGGGTCAACATAAAAATTGTTGTTTTTGAGATTGTTATTGCAATAGTACTATCAATTCCTTTTACCTTTTACATCATAGCCAACATTCCCTATTTTATGTCTTTAGTTGGACAGCTTGAAACGCATGACCTCTCTGTATTTAACCTGCTTCTTTCGCCAAATATAATTTTTGGACTGTTTTTATTTTTAATTACCGCCTTGGCGCTCGCAATCATTTTCTGGTTTTTGATATTTATGAAAGCAGAAATGATGATTAAAAACAGAAATTTAATAGATGCAGCAAAAATTTCGCTTTCTCTCTCAGCTAACAATATTTTTGAACTGCTTGTTTATTCAGTTGTGCTCTTTCTAATCAATATTACAGTTTTTGGTGTCTTGGTGCTTACTTTGTTTTTAGCAATAATACTTATACCGCTTGTAGGCGCTCTGTTCCTTAAACCTCTCAATGATTTCTCTCTTATTTTCTTCTGGAACAAATTGAAAGAAAATTAGCCAACAAAAATTGGGCGCCTGCTCAAATGAGATGCAAAGGGCATCGGCTTGAAAGGCATTTTCCTTCCTCCCATTATTCTCTTTGAATGGATTTCTTCTATAAGCTCTTCCAATTTCATCATTTTTCTTTCTCCTGATGCGCGTACTGTCACGCTCATACTTTTCTCTTTTTCCTCCCTTTTGCCAACAACCACAACATACGGAATCCAACTCCTGCCCGCGTCTCTTATTTTTTTATTTAATGAAATATTTCTATCATCAATATCGGCTCTCACCTCGTTTTTTGATAATTTTTCTAAAAGCTCCTCACCATAATTAGCCGCATCTTCAAGTGGAATTATCCTCGCCTGGATTGGAGAAAGCCAGACCGGAAGAGTCGGGCCTTTTTCCATCCCAGCTGCATGCTCAAGCAAGCCAGCAATAGTTCTCTCTATGCCGATGCCCGTATGAATAATTAGTGGATATTTCCTTGTACCGTCTTTCGCAGTATAAGTCATATCCCACCACTTTGCGCTCTCTGTGTCCAGCTGCACAGTATCTATTTCCATGGGCCTGCCAAAGTTATCAAATGCCAGTACATCCACCCAGGCAATTTTGTAAGTTTTCATCTTCAAAAATAGCTTAACTATTATTGGAATTTTTAGCTCCTTCGCCCACTTCTTAAAAACGTCTTTGTGCGCTTCAAAGAAATCTCTTTTGCAGTTTAAAACGATTGCCGAAGGCTCCAGCCCAAGATATTTGTACATGCGAATAGCGAATTTATCTATCTGTTTCTGGAACTCTTCAAATGCCTGCTCTAGGTCTGCACATAAGGTGTGAAAATTAGGCATCATAGCTGCTCTCACTCGGTACATCCCGAGCAATTCCCCCCGCTGCTCATATCTCCATATATAATCAAATTCGTAGAGAGCGAGCGGCAAATCTTTATAAGAAATTGTTGCATCTGAGAGCATTGAGAAAGTTCCATAATCGCACGCGGGCCTGAGGCGGAACTCCTGCTCCTTTTCCTTCTTTCCTGGCAGCACCTTGTACAGTCTCTCTGGGAATTTTCCCATCATTTTTTTCACTGGTGGCGAATTGGGATTTATTATGAATGGGGTATTAGATGGATAGGCGCCGAGCTCATTCACTATAACGTCCCAACTAAGCTCTCTGAGCAGTTCAACAATAAATGCTCCTCTTGGGTAGTATCTCAAATTGCCGGCATCAGATATTTTAGTTTCATGGTCTGAAATTTCAAGAGATTTCATAAAAGTGATATGCGGTGGTTTTTCAAACTCTTTAGATTCTGAAATTTCTCCCAATTCGGAAGCAATCGCCTTTTTTAATTTCTCGTCTTTTACATTTTCCCTTTTCATTATCCCGCTTTCATCAATAACAAGCACCTCTTCAAGCACTCCATCCTCAGCGCCTTTCTCCTCTTCTTCTTTTTCTTCGTGTAAAGGAGCAAATGTTTTTGAAAGTTCTGAAAGCGGGTGGCCCTTGCAGCTGAGGGAGAATTCTTTATACCATCCAAATGGAGCTGCATGCACTTCCTTGAAATTCTTTTTAAAAACGTTGAAAGCTTCTTTGAGCAACTTCTGGGAAGCTGAAGGCTCAAGCAAATTACTCGACAAATGAGCATAAGGATACAAAATTATGGAATTCGCTTTAACTTCCTCAAAGTTTTTCTTTACCTGCTCTAAGAGCTGGGGGATAATGCTTTTATCATCGCCTTTTTCAAAAGACATCATAACTGCCAAAGTATTATCTAAACTTACCCTTTTTTTCTGCTCTTCTGAAAGGTCCGGGGCATCTCTGATAGCCTTCTTTCGCGGTTTATAAGAAAAGTTGTTGCAGTGAATCTCCAATATGCGCATATTTTTCTAAAAACAAGGAAATATTAAAGCATTTTCCCGCAACCGCAAACATATTAAAAAATATCTGATTTGTATTAATGTGAAGGAATACAAATACATCGAAATGGCTCTTTTTGTTTCAATATTGATACTAGTGTCTATAATTGGGATGTTAGTTTACCCAGAAGCAAAAACAAATGTAACTACAACTCCAACACCATCTGTAACTTATACTCCCACAGCAACTCCAACTCCCTCTCCAACACCATCTGTAACTTATACTCCCTCCCCGACGCCCCGACCCACTGCGACTATTTTGCCAACAGATGAAATTTTAGTCGAGAACGAAAAAACAGTGAATTTGTTTGATGAGAATGCAGGATACTACGGAAATGAAAAAATGTCTGTTAAATACGTGGCAAATGCGCCATATTTAGCGAAAAGAGTGAGATTTGCTAAGCGCACACTTCTGGAGCAGATAATTATATCCAAATATTGCATAAAAAACACGCCAACATATTTTTTTAGAGTAATGATAGTTGGAGGCGATGAAAAAGCACCAGATTTAAATCAAAGTATTTATGATTCTGGCGAGGTGTTAACAGTAGGCAAATGCAACGGAACAACGCCTCAAACACAAAAAAAAGAAGTTAGTTTTTATCCAAATACCTTAGTTGACGCCAGAAAATACTACTGGATAGTGAGTTATTCTGATTATTCATTCGGAAGGTTCATAATGCTTAGAGACTCGAACGAAACAGTTGATGAACAGTACTGGCCAGTTATAAACAATCCTTATGAAAAAAATCTCGAAAAGAAATGGTTTAATGTGGATGGAGACATGGAGATAAGCATAAGGGTAAAACCATCATAAATTAAATTTCTTTTTTAAAACTTGCAGGATATTTTCAACTGATTTTGGGCTGTTGATTTTTAAATCAGCTTTGGCAACCACCTCATCTGCGTGATTTTCAACTCTTGTTTTTTCTCCTTTTAGAAACTCTTCAAATGTCTGGCGGGATTCCTCGTTCCCTCTCTTTTTTATTCTCGCAAATCTTTCTCTTGCTGAAGCTTCCAAACCTATCACAAAAACGCCCCCTCCAAATTTTTTTCTTAAATGTTCTATTGCAGACTGAAAGCGTATGCCATCAACTATCGCTCCTTTATGTAACTTTACTTTGCTCATCATCTCTCTCATAACTTTTTCCATCCCCTTTTCCTTGTGCAATTTGGAAACCAGCGCCTCCAAATTCTGCCTTGTTGGAGAAATATTCCGTTCTTTAGCTTTTCGCTCATAGTACTCCCTCGAACTAATGTAAGGTAGATTGAGATGCTTGGAAAGAAGCTTTGCAAGCGATGTCTTGCCAGTTCCTTTCCTGCCGGAAATAACAATAATTGGTTTATGTTCCAACATATCACCTACAATAATTTATTGACCACAAATGAAGGCTTGAACTGCGCCAAATCAGGATAGTTTTCGCCGGTTCCAACAAACAGGACGGGTATATTTAGGTCGTGAGAGATGCTGAAAGTATTTCCTCCTTTAGCATCGCAGTCAATTTTAGTTAAAATTACAAAATCAACACCAATATCCTCTTTAAATTTTTTTATCTGGTCAACAAGAGCATGTCCAGCTATCGCCTCGCCAACGAATATTTTAAAGTCTGGCTTGACCACTCTATTAATTTTTTCCATTTCTTTCAGCAAATTGTAATTAGTTTCTTGTCTTCCTGCAGTATCCACAAGCACCACGTCAATATTATGCGCCTTTGCATATTGGATTGCATCAAATGCCACTGCGGAGGGGTCCGCGCCGTATTTGTGTTTGATAAGTTTTACATTAAGAGTATTTGCATGTTTCTCAAGCTGCTCTAATGCGGCAGCTCTAAATGTATCAGAAGCAGCAATAACAGAAGAAATTGAATGTTTTTTCAGAAGATAGACTAATTTAGCAATTGTGGTCGTCTTCCCGGTTCCGTTAGGGCCTAAAAACAATATAATTATTGGTTTGGACTTATTTTTTACCAGGCTGAAAAAATCCGGCGGGGCGATCAGCATTCCTTCCAAAATTTTTTTAATAGCTGTTTTTATTTCCTCATCGATTTTATTTTTATCAAACTCTTTTCCGACAATGTTTTTTCTGAGCTTATCAATTATATAGTCAGTGGTGTCGAGGGAGACATCACTTTCAAGCAAAGAGATTTTCAACTCATCAAAAAACTGCGCTACATCTTTTTCTTCAATTTTAACCTTTTTAGAAATTAGCGCGCGAACCTTCCCAATAATATTCTTTTTAACAATTTTTTTCTCTTTTGCTGGAACTCCGCTCTTAATCTGTTTTTTGGGGATTTTCTTTATAGGTGCCTGTTGTGGCTTTTTTTTAATAACCTGCTTTTCTTTTTTTGCTATATTTGAAATGAAGGCGCCAATTTTATTTTTAAGCATCTCAAACATTTTCGTTCCCTCTTTTCAAATACTGCATCAACTGCGAAGCTTCAGAGGTTAATAATTTATATTTCTCCATAACTTCCCTTTCTTTTTTCTCCAAAAATAACTTCACATCTTCCTTCTTCTTTTTCTCAACAACCTCTGCCCCAATACTTAGAAAGTAGTCTCCGCCAGCTTCTGCCTTAATAAAAACGCCTGCACCAAGTGGCAGGTAAACGCTTTTGGAATTCTGAACTGCATCCAAAGACTTCTTTGTGTTTTCTATCTCCTGTAAAAGAAGACGCGTCTCTTCAATTAACGCCTCAATTTTTTTCAGTTCATTCTGCAAAACAACTTGTTTATACTCTTCTTCATTCATTTAATCACTTTTCTCATTCTAGCAAATGTTTTATAGCTAACCCAACAAAGCTTCATAAATTCTCTGCGCTTCCACTCCAGACGTAAGTGAGCCAACTGCCACTCCTTTGGAGTTGGCTATAATGCTGAGTCCATTGAAGAAAGACCCCATATTAGAAGTGCCCCGAAGACCCTTAACTGAAAAAATCTCTTCAAGTTCCCTCAACTCTTCATCAGAAGAGTTGTTAAATAGGAATAGGCCCCTGTTTGTAACAACAGAAGTTGCGCCAACTGTCTTGTAATCTCCTATTTTGCGCTTGACCACTTCCACACCAAGAGCATCTTCTATCCCCTTCACCTCGCTCTTAGTTAGGTCCGGATTCACAATCGCTGCCGTATCATTGGCTAAAATATTGTTTGAAACCGCAGGATGGTGCGATAATTTAAAAGTGTTTAGACCAAGAGAACGCACAATTTTTTCCTCTTTGCCGGCGAAAAATGGAAGGATACAACCATTGGAATTTAAAACAGAAAATAAACCAGTAAGTAAGGAATAATTAATATCTAGGTTAATAATCTCTGACTTTAATATTTTTTTAAGTGATGATGAAAATTTGTGCGGAGAAGCAACCAAAGCATATTTGTCACTTGCACTAGCGTAAAGGCCTACGAATGGGTTTTTGTACATGGAAATTTTTTCAAGCATTTCATCCTTCTGCCAAATTTACATATATTGTTCCGTCAATTTCCTTTGAAACTGTAACTTTCACTTTTTTGAGTGGCTTCCGCGCTCCCCTTGTTCTGATCTCGTTGTTAACTTTCTCGTCTATTTTCACTTTGGGGTTTTTCATGTGCCGCGCTATAAATTCCCTTAAAAGTTTCGTTGCCGCATTTGCTCTTCTGCTTGCGGGTTTTCTCATAGCTTTTGCAAGGGGCACTATATAAGTGCGCTCAACAGAAGGTTTTTCCCCTACTGGAGTTTTCTTCTCTTTTGGCTTTTCCTCTTCTTCCTTCTCTTTTAGCTCTTTCTTTTCCTTGGGCTTTCGAACTTGCCCCTCCTTTTCTTCTCTCAACTTCTCTTCTTTCTCTTTCTGCTTTTCTCTTTGCTTAAGTTTGGCTTTAGCCTCTTTGCTTGCTTCAATATCCTTCATTTTCACTCACCTACTTTTCTTTAATTTTAAGTTTCTTAGAACGCCAATTTCTTCTTCGTGGATTACGTGAAACTCTCCTGTTTGTCTTTAAGGTCACAAATGCAGGTATAGTTCTATTTTTAGCTATTGCTTTTCCGAGTTTTTTCTTCTTCTTAGAAGACTTATTTTTTGCCATATTATCCCTCTACTTCATTATTATTTTTCCTTGTCTTTGCGAGGAAGAGCTGAGCTTAAGCGCCAGAGATTTCAAATCTCTATCCGAGACAGGCGCAGTAATTTTATTCTGCTGAACAAGCTTAACTAAAATGGAAAAGAGGGAGACATAAAAATCGAAATTGGAAAGGCGGATATTCATCATCCTTTCGTAAGCCTCGGGGGATAAAATTTGCCTCAGCACTTTCTTCCTCACCATCTCTTCCTGCAGGAGCTTTTCGCTTTCTTCCAGATAATCACCTTTTAAGTTTGTTAATAAAAGACTGCCCTTTGGAAGTAAGTACTCTGCCGTTTTTTTCCTTTTCAACAAAACCTATTTTTTCCAACATCTGCAAAGCAGTCCTTATTATCTTTCCGCCTGCCTTTTTATGATGAAACTTCCCTCCCCGCGTATGCTTCTGCTTGCTTCCGTATTTATTTCTCAACGCCTGGACACCGCTTGCTCCATGTGAGAGTGCAAATAACAAGGAAGCACATCTACTATACCAAAAATCTGCAATATTGTCAGGCCGCCTCTCTTTTCCCAGACCAGTTTTTACATGCATCAGCCAGTCTGGAGGCTTCAACTCAGGCAATTTTTCAAGCTCTGCTCTAGCAACTGTCATTAAATCTGATTGTTTCATCAAGTAATCACCTTTCTCCTCGTATAATTACAAACCAAACAAATATATAATATTTGTTTAGAGGAAATGCGTATTTTTAAGGTTTTTCCTGGAATGAAAATAGTATTGCACTTCCTGCAGAAAGCTGCTGGCAAGTGAATTCTGTGCTTCATAGCTATTTTGCGCGCAAGCTCAACATATCTTTTAGAAAGTTTTGGGTCTTTGTCATAAGTTTCCCTTGCCATCTTTAGCAGTTTCAACGCTCTTTTTTTTGCTATTTTTTTAATGCTCTCTCTTTTCGAGGTAAAGCTCATATGCATCAACTACAAACGAAGCAACAGACCATACTGGAAGTTGTTTCGGAAACACAGAAACAATCTCTGCGCCCTTTATTAAAGAAAAAGTTGAGTCTGAAAAAGTTCCATGCGGAAATCCGCCAATTACAACTAAATTGTTTCCACCTGAAAATTTTTCTGAAAGCTTTTCAATGCCTAATCTTTTTCCACTTTCATGCATTAAAATTGTTTTGTCTGCATTTATTCTTTCAATAAGTTCTCTCAAAGTCATTTTCTCAAGCTTCAAAAGGACTTTTCCATCATCAGTTCTAATTTCTCCGCTTTCAAAAAGCTTTTCCATGAGCCCATAAAATCGGTTATAGGCGCGCGGAAGGCGCGTTTCAGTATTTACAGAAATCACTTTGTTATTTCTGGTGTGGATAAACACTTGCAATTCTGATTTTTTGTTTGGAAGCGAATCAAGAAGGAGCAGGAGAGAAAAGTGAATCAGGTCCGGCCTCCCGCGCCTCTTGAAATCTTTAAGTTTGAACATCTCTTTGTGCATAATATTTGAGTCCAGGATGCTGCCCTTTACTTTTCTGCGTATTTTTTCCGGCACCTCCTCAAGAGCAGATTCAGCAAAAACAAAGGTAATCATAAAAAAACAATTAGTTCAAATAATAAAAACTATTGGAAAAATGACTTGTTTAGAAAGGGGGCGAGCGCGAGAACAACCGCATGGGCATTAAATGCTTTTCTGTCTATAATATTTTTTGTAAAAAGCCCGACTGCTCCTTTTTTCTGCGAAAGGTTCTTCTCTCCGGTGAGCTCGTCTATCACTTTCCCCAGTTCTTTTCCTCTCAATATTTGCTCAACAACCTTTTTAGGGAGCTCGACAAAGCCAGAAGTTCCAATTCCAATCTTCCCGTCCTGGTTAACAACGCAGGCCACGCTAAAAGTGAACCACTTTGAATAAGATTTAATTATTCCACCTTCAATACCAACAAAAAAATCTGCGCCCAAATCTCTTTCCTCATTTAGCCTCTTCAAACTCAAAGCTCTGTTTCTAGCTCCGTCAAACGTTTCCTCGTCTATTGGTTGTGGAGAAACTTCAGGATCAACTTTTATTTCTACAATTTCGACATTTCCAAAATACTTGGAAAATGCATCTTTTGTCGCTGCTATTTTTACTGGATTTTGCGAGCCAATTAAAACTTTCATAATTCCCTTACAAAACAAAAACTTAAATTTGCTGCGTATAGCATAAAAGTATTAAATTAAAGAAGAGAAATGAAAATATGAAGGAGCTTATAGAATTT
>WALN01000019.1 GCA_015522865.1 Microcaldota archaeon | reverse complement strand
TTAGCAAGAGCTTCCGCATAATCAAATGCGCTTGAGCTTTCAGCAACCTGCGCCAGGTCCTGCCCAGTTGCGCAGAAAATCGCAGCAATAGTGTTTGCGACATTTGCATTAAATCCACTGACACTTCCTGACAACGCCGACCCCATATAATTTTTTATTAAATTAATTTTTTCAATTGCCTTTGCATTTACTCCTTTGAACTTTTTCTCCAATATTTCTTTTTTTATTATAACTTCTGCCTGCACTGCCTTCCCCCTTCCAAGCAAAATATTTGAATGCGCAGATTTTTTGTCAGTGCACAAATTTCCTGAGAGGGCGACTAATTTCGCTTCTGGAAATTTTTCCAAAATCACTTTTACCGCATTTGCAGTATATTTAGTTGCAGAATTCATCCCCATACTGTCCCCTGTTTGATAGACGAATCGCAGCCAAACAATCGAGCCTATTTGAAAGGGAGTAATTGAAATCAATTTAGACACGTGCGATTCTTTTTCAGCCGCTTGTTTTATTTTTTCATAAAATTCCTTCTCTTTTATTGCTTCAATTAATTTATTTGCATATCCTAGATCTGGACATTCGATAGCAGGCGCTCTTGTCATCCCGTCGAATTTAACAAATGTTTTTACTCCGCCGCTCTCATTAGCAGCAGAAATCCCCCTTTGCAAGCCCGCAATAAGCGCCGCCTCATTTGTTGCTGTTGGGACATAAAATTCTCCTCTTGCATATTCACCATTAATTTTGATTGGACCCGCAATTCCCATCGGCGTTATTGCTCCGCCAATTTTTAATTCAATGCCAGTTGTTCCAACCCCCTTTTTAATTTTGCTTGTGTCCACAAATGCTTCTTTTATATTTTCAATTTTTGTGTTGATTTTTTTCTCAAGAAATTTTACTCTCATTTCTGCCGCATCTCTGCATGCATTTTTCCATTTTCCTTCCTCTCTTTTGTAGATTTTTTCCCAGATAATATTCTCCAGCTCTCTGCTTTTTATTTCCCCAGCCAAAAATTTACTTAAAATTTTTTCCATGTTTTTATGCCGAGCCCAAAATTTATAAATGAATATGTAAATTCGTTGATAAGCGAAGCAAACATATAAATATTTCTAACTTTATCTTTTCTCTTTATAAGAGGATTTAAATGGTCGGTATTGTTTCCTATGGCGCATATATTCCCAGGTACAGAATAAAAGTTTCAGATATAGCGAGAGTATGGGGCAAAGACGGAGAACATGTTTCTCAGGGGCTGAGAGTTAAGGAAAAGGCGGTTGCAGCTATTGATGAAGACAGCTGTACAATTGCTGTTGAAACTGCTAAACAGGCGTTGGGCAGAGCTGATATTGATCCTAGGAACATTGGTGCTATTTTTGTTGGTTCGGAGAGCAAGCCATTTGCTGTTAATCCGAGCGCCTCTACGGTTGCAGAAGCTATTGGAGCAGTTCCAAATGTTACTGGTGCTGATTTAGAATTTGCATGCAAAGCAGGAACTGCCGGTATGCAGGCGGTATATGGAATGGTAAAGTCAAAAATGATAAAATATGGGATGGCGATAGGAGCTGACACCGCGCAGGGCAAGCCGAACGATGCGCTTGAGTTTACTGCCGCTTCTGGCGGCGCCGCATTCATTATTGGAGACCAAAACGTGATCGCCGAATTGGAAGATACCTGCTCTTTTTCTACGGACACCCCCGATTTTTGGAGGCGAGCCCATCAAGAATTCCCAGAACATGGAGGTAGATTCACTGCAGAACCTGCTTATTACAAGCACGTAATTGGAGCCGCCGAAATGCTTAGAGAAAAAATGGGATTTGATTATGATGACTTTGACCATGTTGTATTTCATCAGCCAAATGGAAAATTCCCATTAAGAGCGGCAAAGAAACTTAAAATACCATTTGAGAAACTTTCTGCAGGCTATATTTCTCCAGTTGTCGGCAACACTTATTCCGGCAATGTACCGCTTGCACTTTCTGCAGTTTTAGATATTGCAAAACCAGGAGAAAAGATATTGGTTGTGAGCTATGGGAGCGGTGCGGGCAGTGATGCGTTCTCGTTTAAAGTAACGCCGAATATCAAGAAAGTGCGCAAGGCTCCGTTTGTGAAAGATTTTATTGAGGATAAAGTTTACATTGATTATGCGATATATGCAAAGTTCAGAAAGAAGATAAAAAGTATATAGGTGTGAAGATGAGAGATGTTGCAATTGTTGGAGCAGGCATGACAAAATTTGGGGAGCTATGGGATAAAAGTTTAAGGGAGCTTGTGGTTGAGGCAGGCGCAAAGGCGATTGAGGACGCTAATGTTGAAGGCAGAGATATTGAGGCTATTTTTGGCGGATGTATGGCCTCAGGAGCACTTACAGGACAGGAGCACGTAGGCGCTCTTCTAGCCGACCATTTGGGCTTAAACCCAATTCCCTCTACCAGGGTGGAGTCTGCATGCGCTTCTGGCGGTTTGGCATTAAGAACTGCTTATACCGCTGTTGCATCAGGTATGTATGATATAGTAGCAGTTGGCGGAGTAGAAAAAATGACCGAGGTTTCAACTGCCGATGTTACGAGAGCATTGGGCGGCGCAGGAGATCAGGAATGGGAACTATTTAATGGCGCCACTTTCCCATCTCTCTATGCATTGATGGCAAGAAGGTATATGTTCGAGTATGGCGCAACAGAAGAGCAGCTTGCCGCCGTGGCTGTGAAAAACCACCACAACGCAATGTCAAATCCATATGCTCAATACCATAGAGAAATTACGATTAAAGACGTGATGAATTCAGGTTATATTGCTTCGCCTCTTAAGCTTCTGGATTGTTCTCCAATAACCGATGGCTCTGCGGCGGTAATTCTAACTTCCATGGACAAAGCTAAAGAGTACACGTCAAAGCCGATAAAAATAAGAGCTTCTGCTCAGGCTTCTGATTCGCTTGCGCTTTCAGACAGGAAGTCACTTACTTCAATAAACGCTGCAAGAGTCGCAGCTCAAAGTGCTTTTAAACAAGCTGGGCTTTCCCCTAAAGATATTGGGATGGCAGAAGTTCACGATTGTTTTTCAATTGCTGAAATTTTAGCAATAGAAGATATTGGGTTTTTCAAGAGGGGGGAAGGAGCAAGAGCAACAGCTGAAGGCAGGACAGCTATTGACGGGGAAATCGCGGTCAACACTTCTGGTGGATTAAAAGCATGCGGCCATCCAGTAGGGGCAACAGGCATAAAACAGGCAATAGAAGCAGTCTGGCAATTAAGGGGAGAAGCAAGCGGCAGGCAGGTAAAAGATTTAGAATATGCACTTACGCATAATGTAGGGGGGAGCGGAGCCTCTGTTGTTGTGCATATTTTTGAGAGGGGATATTGATGGGCGAGAACTTACCATTAGTTTGGAGAAAAATGCCTGAGAGATATCGGCTGGTTGGTTCTAAATGTTTAAATTGCGGAAGAATATATTTCCCAAGGAGGAAGATATGCCCGCATTGCAGGAGGAAGGGAAAAATAGTCGATATAAAGATGCCGGAGAAAGGAAAAATTTATTCATTTTCAGAAGTTCACTCCGCGCCACCCGGTTTTGAAAACGAGCTTCCCTACTTCGTTGCCATTGTTGAATTGCAAAATGGCATTAAATTATTCTCGATGCTTGCGGATTCTCCAAGAAACAAAATAAGAATAGGCGCGCCAGTTAAAATGGTGTTCAGGAAAATTACAGAAAATGACGGCAAGGGAATTATTGCATATGGATACAAATTCAAAGTTTTGTAACTTTTTTTATTTTTAGGCTTTGTATTCCTTAGATTCTTCAGAAATAAGTCTAGCTAATTCTCTTATTTTTTTAAGAATGTAACTGACAAAAAGTTACATCTTACCTACCTAAAACAGCTAAATTTTCAAGCGAAACCTTTATATATAAGTTTGTGTATATATGTAACTGTGAAAGAGTTACAAGAGGTGTGAAAATGGTTTTTGATATATTGGAAAAATATTTTAGGGGGAAGATGCCTACAGTATTCACTGAAATGCCAAATCCCAAACCATGGAGGGCAGACAAACCAACAGCAGGCCTTACGAGAATTGATGCATCAGCACTTTGGAGAGTTTCTACAAGAGATGAGTTGGTAACTCTTTGGAGAGAGGTACTGAAAACTGTTTACAAGTTTGCTATTTATGCGATTCTCTGCGGCATAGTGGGCATTTATACATTATTTTTAGCATTAACAGAAGCTTCAAGTATTATGGGAGTGATTTCAGTTTTGCTATTTGTTTTCGCAACATACTGGTGGACAAGAGCAGAAGGTTATTACACAGCATGGGCGGATTATGAAGATGACCCAGTACAGTTAATAGCACACAGCGCATACATGAACAACGGCGGAGAGGCTATGTATTGAGGTGGTTAAGATGTTAGGTCCTATTAAGTTTGAGCGGGCGTTTAGAAAGGCGATGATTAGGCCTATTCTAAGAAAAGAGATACCATTCCCGGAAAGAAAAGGCAAAAGAATAGAAGAACTGCCTGGCTATAAATGGAATCCTGGAAGAACACCATATAGAGTGGATAAAACCAAGAGAGAAATAGTGGATGAGTACTCGCAGATAGTTGAGCTTACTATTGACAGAATGGCAAAGGCAGTTGCAGAGGGTGTTTTGGCAATAGCATGCATCTACCTTACATTGAGATTCGGAGTAATATTTTCACTTCCAGCAGCAGTTATTGGAGCAAAAGCAATGTATGACTGGTGGCAGGGAGGAGCAGACTATTCAAACTACCAGGAATTTGAAAGAAGGCCTATACTGGTACCATTAGAAGATGTTTCACAGCCAGGAAAAGGCTCGGGAAGTTTAGCTGATATCCAAGGTTGAATCTTTTATTTTTTTCTTTGATTTTTTTTATGCTTTCTATTTATTTTTAATCTTATTTCAGGTAATTTCTCAAGCAAAGATAACAGACGCATAATCGACAACATTTAGATCTTTTGTAATTTCCCCAGAGTCAGAAAAATCCAGCAAAATCCCCTTTTTCGCTTTTTTATTTTTTGCGTATTTCATTGCCACCATGATTGGAGCAAAACCACAGATGCTTGCATTGGTTTCGTATTTTCTTTTCAGGAACTCTCTTTCATCTAATTTTAATATTGCCTCTATGCAGTATTTGTCTTTTTTATGGGCGCTTTCTCTGCTCTCATAGTGCGTGAAATCAGAACTCGCAATAACGAGCACTTTTTCTTTTAATTGTTTTTCAGCTTTTAGAATTGCTTCAGCCAGATCTTCAGCGCTTTCCTCATCCTGCTCTCCCATCGTTATTCCAACAAAATTTATTTTTTTATAGAAGTACTGGAGAAAGGGCAGCTGCACCTCAACTGCATGTTCAAATGTGTGCGCGCTTTCATCAAACTCTGCTATCTTTGAATTTTCAACAATTTTTTCCGCCAATTTTTTGTCTGTCTTCACATCTCCAAGCGGCGTTTTCCAATCCTCTCCACTCACAGCTATCGCGCTTCCATAGCCCGTGTGGTTGGGAGAAATTATGACAAAAGTTGGAGGCTTTTTGTGCGATTCGTAAATTGCTTTGTATGTATGCATCGCAGTAAAGCCAGAGTAGATA
>WALN01000018.1 GCA_015522865.1 Microcaldota archaeon | reverse complement strand
CCCGGAGTGAATCTTCCGGTTATTGATTTGAAATTAGTAAGTTCGCAGAATTTTTTAATAGAATATTCTGCATTCTCTTTATTGCCTATTATAAATACTTCCTCTTCTGGAAATTGACACAACATATTTACCGCAGCTCTAAGTTTATTGTCAACTGCTTTTAAATCCAAAACATTCAATCCATCTTCCCTTATTTTGTAGATGTACTTGCGCATAGAACCGTTTCTTATTTTTGTCCCTATATGTATACCCGCTTCCAAGTATTTTTCCTGCTCAACTAAAAAATCCATATAGACTTTTATCAGGAACATATTAAATTCTTTTTGCTGAATTCACACAAATTTAGAGAGGTCCGCTTGAAACGTTTTGAGTTCTTTTGCAGTTTTCCATTTGTGCCTCAGAAACTCCTGAAGCTCTGGTTTTCTTATACTCTTTTTTAAGAAAGAAATAGTCCTTTCGTCAGAAGAATATCCGCTTCCAAAATCTTCTCCTACTAATTTTTTTATTTTTTCTATCTGGGCGTCTCTCCTTGTTTTTGCCAGTATAGACGCAGCACCAACCACGAGATAATTCAGATCTGCTTTGTGCTCACTTCTTATTCTTACATTAAATTTCAAATATTTTTTTATTCTGTTCGAAAAATTATTTTCATCTGTATCCGGCGCATCAACTATTATTTCCTTAATTTCTTTCTCCCCAATTTTTTCAGCAAATTCATTCGTTATCTTCCCAGCAACTCTTGCTTCCTCTTCGTTCAAACTTCTCGTCCCCATTTTTTGCGTTATTTCATTTGCACTTATTTCCTTTGTTGTCCATACAATATTACGCCTCAATTCTTTTGCGATTCGCGCTCTTTCTGCAGGGCTCAATAATTTTGAGTCCTTTACTCCAAGTTTCTCTAACTCTTCAATTTTATTTTCATCAATTAGAAAGCCGCCAATAACCAAGGGGCCTATAACACAGCCCCTGCCTGCTTCATCTATCCCTCCAACATACATAAGTTCAGTCCTCGTTTTCTATAATTTATAAGAGTGGGGCTACTGGGATTCGAACCCAGACTTGCAGGTGTCTTCTGCTCCTCATAAATCAGAGCTCCAAATTAACAATCATCGCACCACGTGCTCAGAACACCTGCGGCATTTCAACTCTGGAGCCTGCCGTTCTGCCAGGTTATACTATAGCCCCCCTACTATCTTTTAATATCCAACTTTTAAATGCTTATTTTCTTTATAATGTAACTACTATATAATAGTAATATTTGTAAAGAAGCAAAACTTTTATATATTTGTAACTACTGTTAAGTAATACTAAATAGGTGGTTCTCAAATGAAAAAGAGTTGGACTTTATTATTTTCAATTTTGTTTGTCTATTTTGTCTCTGCAGCCACTGTTTCAGTGTTTGTAAGCGACTGCAATACCGGAGTTCCTATAGCGAATGCCAGAATACATATTTACAATCAAGACAGATATACTAACTCAACAGGCTTTGCATATTTCTCTTCATTAAACGCGACTCCGTATATTATGTATACCAGTGCCTATGCTTACGAACCGAAACAGCAGGCGATATATTTACAAGACGGATCAAATTATTTTCCAGTTTGCCTGATGCCTTATGGCGGATCTGGCGATGATATAACCCCCCCAAATATATCTGTTTCGAGGAGCCCGACTTCTGTTAGCGCGGGGGAGAATGTTACTCTATATGCTCATGCAAATGATAGCAGCGGGATTTTCTGGATTGAAATTAAATATTCTATAAATGGGCAAAGTTGGCAGGTTCAACACTGCGAGTCGGCCTCCTATTGTTCAGTTGTTCTTAGCGCGCTTGTTGAGGGAGATAATGTAAGTTATTATGCAATTGCTGAGGACAACTCACCCAACCATAATTACGCTGAAACAGATCATCAATCTTTTGTTGTTGGGCCAGCGAACGGAGCATTGAACGTTTCAGTTTCTCGTTCTCCGTCTGGAGTTGTAACAGAAAATGATCAAATAACTTTAGCTACAACTGCTTCAAGCCCAAGCGCTTTAACTCTTGTCGAGATAGACTACAGGGTAAATAGTTCTTCTTTGCAGGGCAGGAGTTGCACTTCCTCACCATGCTCTGTTGTAATCGGCCCATTTTCCAATGGCACTTCCATTACATATTATGGCTACGCAGAAGACGCAGATGGAAGTTCACTATATTCTGAACAGCATACTTTTGTTGTTGGAAAGGAAGGATATGGAATTTTAAAAGTTCATGTAAGCGATGCCTCGAACAATACAGCAATATCCGGTGCGCTTGTCCAAGTAGATGATGGTAGTTCTGCCTACACAGATTCTAATGGCAATGTAACTTTTGATTCGGTTCTTGTAGGCTCAAGAGCACTGAACATCAGTAAAACGGGCTATCAATTGTACACCACAACTGTTTCAGTATTACAAGACCAAACAACAACACTTAATGTAGCGCTTACAAAAGAAGAGGCCCGAATTTACATTGAAGCTCTAAATACTAAATTATATGTTGAGCCCGGGAATAAAAGATGCTTTGACTTTGTTTTGCACAATACAGATTCTCAATCTCACAATGTAGATTTAGTTGCTACTGGGAATTTCAACCCATATTCTGACCCAGACAATTTAACTGTTGCAGCGTATGATTCCCAACCATTTAAAATGTGCGTAACAGTTCCCTCTGACACTTCACCTTCAACCTATAGATATACTATTGATGCTTTGTCGGATTTGAATGATGATACCTCAGTTGTTTATTTAGAAGTTTCAGGTTCTTCGACGCAGGGGAAAATAATTCTCAGTTCAAGCGATACCTCTGCAGAAGTAAATGCAGGAGATAAAAAATGTTTTTCAATAAAAGTTGAGAATACAGACGCTCATGCAAGAGAGGTGCAGTTGGTTGCTCAGGGTGATTATGATACTACTTTCAGCGATAGTGATTTTACGGTTGAAAGTGGCGGCTCAAAAACAGTTGATTTTTGCGTTGATACGCCTACTTCTGCAACAGACGGAGTACATTCTTATGATATTGTTGCCCTTTCAGACCTAAACGAGCCTCAAATTTCATTATTGCTCAGTGTTAACTCCACAAATCAATATGGAGAAATAAGTTTTTACGCTCTTGATTTCGTCAAAGGCGCAGAACCAGGAGATAAGAAATGCTTTGATTTAGTTGTTAAAAACATAGATGACCAAGAGCATTCAGTTGATTTTGTCACGATCTCATCTGATTTCGCGGCTACTTTTGACAAAACTACACTTAATGTCCCGGCAGAAGAGTCAGCGCAAACAGAAGTATGCTTTGAAGCGCCGGATGATGCTGAAATTAAAGTTTATAAAGCGACAATACAGGCGCGTTCTTCGCTTAATGACCCTGAGCTTAATCTATATCTAGATCTCAGGAGTTCTGAAAATCATCCTATAGTAATAACAACTGCAGATGCTACAAAAGATGTGAGAGCAGGAGAATCACAATGTTTTGATTTGTTAGTTAAAAATGTAGGAGATAGAGTGACCGATGTAAAGCTAGTTGCGCAAGGAGATTACAGTTTTAGATTTGATAAAGATACATTTTCAATTGAAAATGCTAGTTCTAAAGAGGTTCAGTTCTGCGTTGATACGCCTACTACCGCAGTTCCTATCACTCATCAATACACTGTTGATGCGATTTCTACATATGAAGACGCCTCGCAATCTTTGTATCTTTCAGTAAGCAACCCCAACTATCCAGATGCTCAGGAAATAAGCGTGCATGCTGTTGATTTTACAAAAAAAGTTATCCTGGGAAATAAAGAATGTTTTGATTTGATGGTGGATAACAGAGCGAACACCACCAAAACAGTTTCTCTTAGTGTTGATGGCTATTATTCGCCAACTCTCAAAGACAGCGCGCTGACAATCGCTGCCGGAGATTCTGGTCAAACTCAAATTTGTGTTGATGTGCCCGATAGCGCTACAACTCGCATATATACATACGCAGTTAATGCCTCTGCGCCTGGGCTTGGAAACGCAACCACAAAATTATATTTAGACGTAATTACCGGCGGTTCTCTTGTATTCTACACCACATTTAGAGATTGCAAATTAATAAGCGGGAGCGAGGAATCGTTTGATGTTAATATATACAACGCACTCAGAGATGGAAACTACCATGTTAATGTAGGCGACGTTGATGCTCATCTCGATCCAGATGTTTCACCAAAAGCACTTAATGATTTTAAGAAGGACACCAACCAGACGGTCCAGGTTACTCTGAACCCAATAGAGCTAAGCGAAGGAAAACATTTTGTTTCGCTGTGGATAGATGAAAATGAAAATAGAGTGTTTCAGCAAGACCTTTGCTTTGAATATATTGCGGGTGCAGGGAAGTTAAACTGGCAGATTTCTGACACCTCGCCAACAGTAAAAATAGGAGAGAACAAAAACATAAGTATAGAGCTGTGGATAAAGAGCGGGCATAAAAATGTGTTCATTAACTCCACAACTAATTTCTCAAAAATAGACTTTTCCAACTATTATACCTCGCTTGATGCAAACAGACCAGTCACACTTACTCTTACCCTTGCTCCAAATGCAACACTTGCCGCAAAGAGCTATCCGCTTACTCTTTCATTTTATTCAGATACAAAAGGAAACCAGAAGTTCAATAATTTTGAAGGGAGCACAAACATAACTGTTAATGTACTGCCAAAGCCCCAGCCGCCCAAGACTCCTTCTTTACAATTTGTTTCTGTCCCAGATATTTATTTAACTCCAAACAGCAAAGTGAGATATAAAATATCAGTTGAAAATAAGGGAGATGGAGATGCTAAAAATGTGAAGCTTGGTTTTTCAAATCTGATTTCTGGTATAACCGCAACTTCAGGTAGTGCTTTTGATATTCCATTGCATTCAACCAAGGAATTTTCTGTTCTGTTTAATGTTGGCGATGTGAAGGTAGGCCAGTACTCTTTTATTCTTAAAGCGTCCGGAGAGAACTCACAGGCTTCAACAAGTATAAAGGCGGTTGTCAAGTCGCTCTCGTCCTTAATTTACCTTTCAAAAAGCTTAAAATATAAGGATGGAAAAGCTACAGCAGTATTCACAGTAACAAATATAGGCGATAAAGATATCTCTCTTTCGGCTTTAATCGAAGGGGTTCCAAAAAACATAGACTACCAGATAGAGCCTTCTTTAATTACTATAGCGCCCCATCAATCACAAAACTTTACGGTCACTCTCTCCAGCCGCAATTCAACTTCTGGTAATTATTCTCTTAGCTTTGTTTTGAAGACAGGAAGCGAGGAAGTTAAACGCGAAAGTTTTTCAGTTAGTGGAGCTCAGATGTCCGCAGCAACGGGTATGTTTTCATCATTTACTAGCCCGAATGTTTTGTTTTCCATAATAGGAATTATTATACTTTTAGCTGCCGGTGTGGCATATTACTACTTTAATCAGCAAAATAAAAAACCGGCTGAAAAGGAACCAGAGCTCTCAGACACTGAACTCTGAAAACCGAAACGTTTATATATTTTAACAACTACATAGTAGTAACAAAATAGGTGGTATAATGAACTACGGAAGATTTGCGATATTTGGTATAGTTTTCTTAATTTTAGCTGCATTCACCAGCGCTTATGGAGATTTAGAAGTGAGTGTTTTTGATGCATCTACATATAACTACATCTTCGGAAGCACTGTAACTGTCGATGGTTATTCTGTTTATGCTCCATTCGGAGTAGCTGATTTTTATAATTTAGCTTCTGGCTATCATACATTGTCAATTTCTGCTTCTGGCTATTCTCCATTTTATGATACGGTGTATGTTTATGACTATTGCACCAACTATTATAATGCCTATTTGCAGCCCTCTGGTGCTACCGCCTACTGTTCGCTTTATTCTTATCCATCTCAGGTGCAGGTCGGCCAATATTCCACCATATGGATAAACTATCAGAATCTTTTAGAGCAGCCGCCTCTTGGTCAAATAACTGTCCAATGCGATTCAAATAATCCAGGAAATACCGCTGTTGCTACGGGCTGCTATGGAGTTACCGGAAGCTGCGCAGCTCAGTGTGTTTATTCCACGCCAGGCACATATATTGTAAGCGCAACTGCGTCTGGAACATATTGTTTAACAACCACTGTAAATGTAGTTGCATCTGACCATTATGTCAGCGCCTCTGCTGATCCTACTACTATTTACGGAGAAGGAGATTCTCTTGTAACTATTTCATACAGCAATTTTGATGCTGTTTCCCATACTGCAACAGTAGATTGCGGAAACGGGGATGCATCCGCCCTTATAAACTGCGGCGCTTCTTCTTCAGGATCCTGCAGCACTACCTGCCACTATGGTGTTCCTTCATCTTACCCCCAGACCTATACTATTACTACATCTGTTGATGGCTATTATGCACAGCCAGTTCAGGTTAAGCAGCTTTCGCCAATGCAGGGCACTTTAAAAGTTTATGTAAAAGATTCCTCAAATGATTCGCCTATTGAGAACGCACAAGTCAATGTTTCCTCATTCAATGGCGTGTCTGTTGCTACGGCATACACCGACAGTAACGGCTATTATGCCACTTCATTAGAAGACGGCAATTATAAAGTAACCATTTCGCACAGCGGCTATGAAACTCAGACAAAGACAGTTTCAATATCCTCTGGCCAAACTTCTATACTTTACTTTTATCTCGCCGCCTCAATTCAAAACGGAACAATAACAGTTAATGTTGAGGACAGTTCAACCTTTGCTCCAATAGAAAACGCATCAGTCGAGATATTAAACGCAACTTCTTCTCAAATAGTTCAAACAGGCTATACCGACTCAAGTGGTGTGTTTAAGACCGAGGTGGTCAGTGGCCAATATATCATACGCGCATCTGCTGATAACTATTATACTAAGGAAAGCAACGTTATTACAGTCAACCCGGGCGATACGCAAGAAGTCTATTTGTATTTGGATGAAGTTGTAAATCCAACACCCTCATGCACAATTACAGTTTCACCATCTGAGATATACGGAGCCGGCAGTACTTTTGCAACAGTAGAATTTACAAATTTTGATACGCAGAGTTATAGAAATGCATTTGTGAATTGCGGAAATGGAAATTCGCAGACAATGCTATGCTCCGGAGAAGAGAATGGTAGTTGCAGCACAAGTTGTTATTATTCAGCTTCTTTGTCCTACCCACAATACTACAAAATAACCGCAGAAGTTGACAACAATGGCTCAATGCTAGAATGTGCCCCCGCATTTCTAACTCAGAAAGCCCCATCACCTTCAACTGGAACTTTGGTTGTAACCGCAAGGAATTCCCAAACTAATAAAGAAATTTCCGAAGCAAAAATATCAGTAGGCGGAGAGGACTATTATACAGATGAAGGCGGAACAGTTTCAATAACTCTGGCAGAGGGAAGTTATTCTGTTGTTGTTTCCAAAAATGGTTATGAAACGCAGACAAAGCAGGTGACAATTACCGCAGGCCAGACAAATTCTTTAAACATCCTACTTGAGCCAGTCCAATACACTTGCAACTCGTTTTCAATGGAAATTGTTAAATATCCAAATTGTGAAGCAGCTGCACTTACATATCAGATAAAAGTGAAGAACAATGTGAATGACACAAACACTATATTCTTAGATTACTCTTCTGCGTTCAGCGTGGAGGGACCAGATACTATAACTTTACTTCCTTATGAAGAACAAGTTATCACTGTTACCGCCCACCCACCAGCAGACTATGTTGGAGCAAGCTTAGCAGTTGTAAGCGGAACCGATTCTTCAGGCTGCACCCAAAATACAGAACTTCCGATGTGTGTAAAGGGCGGGCTCTCGCTAGAAGTTACACCATCTGAACAGAGAGTTGTTCCAAACTCCAGAGCGTTATTTAAAGTTATAGTAAGAAACAGAGGAGATTCCTCGGGTCAGGTGACGCTTTCAGCTGACGGCGACTTCCCAGTACATTTTGAGATGTCTCAGTTTAATATTAACCCATACGAAACAAGGACAGTTAAGTTGTATGTGAATGTCCCAAGCGGCGCGTCTGGAACTCACGAGTTTAACATCAATTTAGATTCTCCAATCAACGACTTTTCGGCAAATATTTATGTCACAGTTCCAAATAGCAATTACGATTTCTATTCTGACTTTTCAGGATGCCCCAAAATAAGCAAGTCAACAAAATATTACAAAATTACTTTCACAAATGATGCTATTGGCGGGGACTACATGCTTTCAACAGACGATGATTTAGGTGTATCGCTGAGTCAGCATGCATTGTTAAATTTCATACAGGGGACACAGCGCTCAGTATATCTTTACTTCGATAGCTCACGCATGACCGCTGGAGAGCACCAGGTAGTTCTAACAGTAAGAAAGGGCGCTTCAGTAGTTTATCAGCAGGGACTGTGCTTCGATGTTGAAGGAGAAAGCCAGACATACGCACAGCTATCCCCCACTTCTCTCGCATTGAATAAAATGGATTCTGAAACAGCAATTCTCAAAGTTCAAAACAACGGGAATAGTGATGAAACTTACGAAGTAAGCACTTCTCTGCCATTTTCGACAATTTCGCTTTCAGACAATTCTTTCTCTCTTGCACCAGGCGAAGAAAAAGACATCGAGATATATGTGAACCCCGCCTACAGCACTGATAGCGGAGTTTACAATGTAAAGGTCAAGCTCTATCACTTTGTTAACGGCAACAGAAGAATTGTGGGAACCTACACATTAGTTGTTTCAGTATTAGGAGCTCAATCAACTCCACCTTCTTCAGTACAGACGGAAATAGATGGTTATAATGTAGCCGCGCTACCGATAAATGGAGAAACATTAGTTTCAGCTACTGTAAAAAACACAGGCTCTTCAACAGCATCTTCAGTACAGCTTGATGCATCCAATCTGCCTTCGGGTGTTTCTGTCTCCTATTCTCCATCTGAGGATATATCGCCATTTTCAGAAAAAGTGCTTCAGCTAAAATTAAAGGCAACCAATGCGCTATCCGGCAATTATACTTTTACTTTAAAGGCAATAGGCCCCAATTCTTATACAGAAAAAGAAGCAACGTTGTCAATAATACAAGGAGGGAATGCAGCAATCAGTGTTCTTGGAGCAGCGCCGGAATACAAAAGTGCGTCAGAGAGTAAATTGGTTTTTGTTGTCACAAACAACGGAAAGAAAACTCAGACTATTAAGCCAGAGGTGAAGGGGCTACCAGATGGATGGGAATATTCCATTGACCCAACATATTCCATACTCTATCCAGACAGCTCCCAGGAATTTACTATAAAGCTAAAAGCAAAAGATTATAATGAAAAAGCATATTCTGGGGTGTTCCAGATAGAAAATGCAGAAGGAGCAGTAACTTCAACTCCATTTTCAGTTGACTTGAAAAAAGCGAAAGAACTCTCAGGCAGTAGTGGACTTTTTGCGCTTGGTTCTCTCAGTTTAGAGACTGCATTATTGACAGTAGTAATTATCTTAGTAGTTATTGGCGGTGTACTTTTGTACTTGCAGAAAAAAAATGCAGGCATCGCCCCTTCAGAAGGAGAATTAGCTGAGGGGGATTCAAGTGAGAACTAAATTTTTTATATTTATTTTTTTCTTATTTTCATTTTTTCTTAATCTCAATTCTCTTTCTGTTTGTCCATGCGAAAGCACTTCTTTCCATTTTTCTTTGACCAATGCGAATACTTTTTCAGAAGAATTTTCGTTAAGTGTTTATAACCCCAACAAAGAGCTATCTGTTTCTGTTCCGTCTACAGTTGAAGTTCCGCCCGCCTCCGCTGTCTCTGTTTATGCTTTTGTCACCCCCTCTTGTAACGCCCATTCTCAAACCGCCTCCTTTTCTATAATTGCGAGCGCTCAGCATAGCAGCAGATTAATAGAAGTGCAAAAAAGTGTTGAGATAAAAAATTGCGCCGCCCTTGAGATGCATATCTCTTCTCCACAAAAAATTTGCGCCGGCGCATCAACGCGCTATAAAATCACTCTAAAAAATAGCGGCGATTTTCCCGAGAAGGGTATTTTAAAAACAGATTTACCCGCCAATATTTATCTTCTGCCAAAGAACTTTTTTGATTTGGCACCAGGTGAAGAAAAACAATTTTCTCTATATATATCCACTAATATTAAAGCACCAGCACAGACAATTCCCTTTACTATATATACAGAATATTCCACAACGAATGCTTCTGCTTCCTCCTATGTTCGTATTGAGAAGTGTGGCGGCTTGTCTATAAATTCTCAGCCGTATATTGTTGCGCAAGCAGGGGGCAAAAGTTCAGAGCCAATATATCTGACCAATACAGGAAAAAATTCAGACGCTTTTTCTCTTTCTGTTTCAAATTGCTCGTTTGCGAAACTCTCCAGAAATGAAATTTCAATAATACCCGCGCAGAAAAAAACTATCCTGCTGATTCTCTCGCCATCATTTTATGATAACAACAAAATATTTCATTGTGTATTCGAGGCAGTTTCTAAAGAAGACGGAGCAAAGTACAGAAAGACAATTGATGTTAGAGTAGAGAATTTATATTCCGCCTCTATTTTTTCTTCTGAGCAGTTCAGTTTTTGCGCAGGAGATCCTATTGTCCTGCATTTTAATTTTTTAAACAGGGGAAAAGATGATTATTATGAGCTGAATTTCAACGGAATTAGAGGAACTTTATCAAGAACATATCTGTACGCTAAAAACGGAGAGAATGTGCCATTCTATATACGCGCTCCGCCTCTTTCTCCAGGTAATTATAAAATCAGAGTTGTTGCCTCCTCCTATGTTAATAGTTTTAGCAGGGAATTCACTTTAAATATCTCAGATTGCTACTCGCCCATTATTTCTATACCTGAAAAAATTAGCATGTGCCCATGCGAGAGTATTGAGATACCTATAAAAATTTCAAATCGCGGAAACAAAAAAATTGTTTACCCCCTTTCCTACTCCGGCGAATACTATTTATCTCTTCCCCATACCATTTCGCTCAATCCGCAGCAAACTAAAGAGCTAAAAGTTGCCTTTAAGCTTGGGTGCGACGCCTCTCCTGGGGATTACAACTATCGCCTCTTTGTAGGCAACTATTCAAAACAATCTGTACTTGAAGTGCTTGGGCATTCTCAATGCTCTGGTTTATCAATAAGTGTTGATGGAGATACTAAAGCTACTGCTCAGTGCACGGGAAAAATTTTCAAATTACACATAACTAATCACGGACTGAACAGTGAGAGAGTATTTTTCTCCATAACCGGCCCAGAGTGGGCGCACCTAACACCATCAGACACGGAGATTGATGCAAACAGTTCAAAAGACGCTTACGTTTATGTGGCTCCTCCATTTGGCACCCCGCAAAAGCGCTACTCTTTAGTATTTACTGCAAAAACTGCAGATTACTCCACTTCAAAAAATTTATATGTTGATGTGGTTTCTCCTGAGCTTAATAATTCTCAGCTGTCTATAGATGTTGCGGGCTTGGAAAATCTGATATTAGAAAAGGGAATTTATAAGCAGTTTTTGATTTCAGTGCACAATAAAGGGGCGAGAAAAATTCAAGATGCGATGTTTGTTTTTCCAAGAAATATAAAGGTGGAGCAGGCGCCATTTTCTCTTTCTCCATTCGCCACCAGGCAGGTTTCAATTATGCTGTTGCCGCGCGAAGATATTCATACAACTGCTAATGTGGTGCTAAGCGCAGCAGAAGGAGAGAAAAAAGCAAATGCAAAAATAGAAACCATTGAACCAACAGTTGAAGTTAAGGTTGAAAAAGTGGATGTGACAAACACCACATCTGCAAATATCTTTCTTTCTGTAAAAAATCTGGGGCCCGACTCTAAGATATCTCTACTCAGATTTGGAGATACTCATCTGCATGCAAAAACGCAATTTATAAAATCCGGAGGAACCAGATCTTTTTCCTTTTCTGCCTCTCTCCCTGCCAATAGAGTAATTAACTCTTCACTTTTCCTTAGCAGAAATGGAATAACTTATTCTATTCCGCTTAATATTCGCGCTTATTCTCCATTTTCTGGATTTTTTGTTGCGGTTGGCGGCGGCATTATTTTATTTGCGCTTATATTAGCTTTTTTTGCCTACTCCTACTACCTTAAAAGAGAGGATAGCGAACGCAAAGCAAGAGTTTTGAAGATAAAAAGGGCAGTTGAGGGCAGATAATTTTTATTTTTAACGTGTCTTAATACTTTATGGAAAGAACATTTGTCATGTTAAAGCCAGATGCAGTAAATAGGAGGCTGCTTGGAGAAATAATCGGCAGAATAGAAAAAAAGGGCCTGAAAATAGTTGGGCTTAAAATGATAATGCTTAATGACAAAATATTAGATATACATTATGCGCACCACAAAAACAAAGCGTTTTTCCCACGCCTTAAAAAATTTATGAGCTCCTCCCCAGTAGTTGCAATGGTGGTGGAGGGAGTAGATGCAGTCGAGGTGGTAAGAAAACTTTGTGGCCCAACCAATGGACGCGAAGCCGTCCCCGGTACTATTAGAGGGGACTTTAGTATGAGTGTTCAGTCCAATTTAGTCCATGCTTCTGATTCTAAAGAAAAGGCAGAAGAAGAAATTAAAAGATTTTTCAAAAAAGAAGAAATATTTAACTACCCGCTGTCAAACGAGCATCTTGTTTATAGCAAAGATGAAATTAATGGGTAGCTGTGTAGTGGCATTATGATTTTAGAAAAAGAGGAAATTCTTAAAAGAATAAAGAAGGAGAAGCTTATTGAAAATTTTATTGACCTTGGGCGTCAGCTGCAGGGCGCTTCTTTTGACCTTACGTTTGATAAAATTTACAAATTTGAAGGCGCAGGCAAGGTAGACTTCGATAACTCATCAAGGAAAATATCCGACGTTGAAGAAATACATTTTGAAGGTGAAGTTCATCTGCCCCCGGGAGCGTATAGAATTACATTCAATGAGATTATAAATATGCCATCAGACCTCGCGGCAATTTCTATTGTAAGAAGCTCTGTTGGAAGAAGCGGAGTTTCTATAATAACCGGATTTTGGGATCCGGGCTATACTGGCAGGAGCGCGTCTGTTCTTCTTGTCCACAACCCTTTCGGCATTGATTTGAAGAAAAACGCGAGGATTGTGCAGATAATATTTTTTAAGCTGACCGGCTCATCCTCCAAGCTCTACCAGGGCATACACCAAGCAGAAGGACTTAACACAATCCCACAAAAATAGTCAATATCTTTAAATAAAAACAGCTCGTAATTTTTTTATTGGTGTGTTGGATGGATGCTGTGCTGTTTGTAGATGTGATTATAATACTGCTTAATGCTGCTATCTTTTTTCTGCTCTATCTAATCTCCACAAAAATAAGAGGGACAAGTTTCAATTTGCCACTGATATTAGTCCTTCTTGGTTTTATTTTTTATTCTTTCTCCTATCCCCTGACACTGCTCTATCCCGCTGGCATTTTTAATTTATCCGCCGATTTAATAAATTCTACTTGCAACTTTTTCTTTATTTTATTTCTATTTATCGGTATTTTTGCTCTTTATTTAACTACTAAACAATTTTCCTGGTTGAAGAATATATGAGTGATTATTATGCTGCGCCAAGTTCTCTGCACTATGCTGGGTCATGTAGACCATGGCAAAACATCGTTACTTGATAAAATAAGAAGCAGCTCTATAGCTTCACGCGAATCTGGAAAAATCACCCAACATATTGGTGCGTCTGAGATTCCTTCACCAATTATTAAAAAAATATGCGCTCCACTTCTCTCAAAATTTCACATTAAGTTAGTTATCCCCGGGCTGCTCTTTGTCGATACGCCGGGGCATGAAGCATTTACCAACCTCAGAAGAAGAGGCGGGAGCATTGCAGACATTGCAGTATTAGTAATAGACATAACGCAGGGCATCCAGGCCCAGACGAGGGAAGCTATACAAATATTAAAAGAGTACAAAACGCCCTTTGTTGTTGCGGCCAACAAAATAGATCTGCTTCAAGGTTGGAATCCGCAAAATACAAATTCTTTTTTGGAGTCTATTAAATCTCAGAGCAATAAGGTTGAAGAAGAATTAGACCAAAAAATTTACAAAATGGTTGCGGATTTATACGCTTATGGATTTTCAGCCGAGCGTTTTGATAGAATTAGCGATCCGCAAAAACAGATTAATATAGTGCCGGTTAGTGCCAAAACAGGAGAGGGGATAGCGGAGCTGCTGACCATAATGGCAGGCCTTGCGCAGAGGTTTCTAGAGCAAAACCTTGAGCTTCACAAAAGCGCCACCGGAAGGAGCGTTGTTTTGGAGATGAGAGAAGAGAAAGGCATAGGAAAAACTATCGACGCTATTTTGTATGACGGTACAATTAAACAGGGAGACAAAATTGTTTTTGCGACTTTGGACGGCCCCAAATTTTCAAGAGTCAAGATATTGTTCAGGCCACTTCCATTGCAGGAGATGATGGATAAAAAAAAGAAATTCAAAGAAGTGGAAAAAGTAACCGCGGCTGCAGCTATTAAAATTGCGTGTGAAAATGCAGAAGAAGCTCTTCCAGGTTCTCCATTGCTGGTTGTTGGCAATGATGAAAAGCAATTTTATGATGAAGTAGAAAAAGATATAGCTAAAGTGATGTTTAACAGCGAGCAAACCGGTATTATAATTAAGGGCGACACTATTGGCAGCCTCGAGGCCGTGTTAAAGATGAGCTCTTCAGCCCATATCCCCGTAAGAAAAGCCTTTGTAGGTGCGGTTAGTAAGCAGGATGTAGCAGAGGCAGCGTCTGTGGAAGAAAAAGACCCTTTTTTGGCGGTTATTTTTGCTTTTAATGTACCCCCTGTTGCAGAAACTATTAAAGAGGAAGCTAAGAAAAATAAGGTGAAAATAATAGAAAGCTCTGTGATTTACAAGCTTTTCGAGGACTATGAAGAGTGGGCGAAGAAGAAAAAAGAGCTTGAGAAGCAGAAAATGCTGTCTAATTTGACATTTCCAGTTGAAATAGAAGTTATTCCCAACACTTGTTTCAGGAAAAACAACCCCTGCATTTTTGGTGTGAGGGTTGTGTGCGGTTTGCTTAGAAAAGGCATTTCTTTAATGAACGAAGAGGGCATTTCAATAGGCGTCGTGAAAGACATACAAATAAATGGGGAGAGCGTAGCAGAAGTCAAGAAGGGCGGCGAAGCGGCTATAAGCATATCTGGAATTACTTTCGGTAAGCAGGTTTTTGAAGACGAGCGATTGTATTCCGATATAAGCCGCGAACAAACTCAGCTCCTTCTATCCAAATACAATTTTGCTCTCTCAGAGGAGGAAAAAGAACTGCTAAAGAAAATAAAAAAAATTAAAGGGTATACTATTTTCTG
>WALN01000017.1 GCA_015522865.1 Microcaldota archaeon | reverse complement strand
TTGGTTAATATCCAGTTGCCTGCTGATGTGCACAACTCGCATTCGTCATTTTGAGCTCCTGCAATATAGCAAACTCCATTTTTTTCACATGTACCCTCTGGAGAGTCACAACATCTGAAAGTGGGAAGACTCTTTTCATGGGCCCAGCAATAGGAGCAGAACGAATGAGGCGTCCCTTGCAAGCTCGGTGGCGTGCATGTATATTGTTTAGAGCAGTTGCATGGATCTGGCGGCGGGGTCGGCTTCTTAGTTAAGAGCAACCAGTTATTGTCTGTTGGCCTTGCCCTGAATGGAGCTGTTAGATTGCCTATTTCTGAACCGCTCATACCGGAGGTGCCGTAGGTAAAGGAAACAGTGCCATATTCATTAGTCACATTAACTACATAAATGTCTGGCAGAGCAAGTAAATAATTTCCATCAGAGGTTTGAATAACGCTCGAAATGAGGTTGCCGAAACTCAAATATGCTTGGCTGTCTTCAATATTTACTTTCTCCGCAGAGCCAGAGCAACTGATAAGTACATTATCGCCAGAAGTAAGAGAAACTGAAGACGATTTACATCCATACGTCCACTCAATTTCTTCGCTTGTGTAATTCAACTCAATTATTCTGGAATTGGATGTATCTGCAATAAGGACCAAGTCAGTACCATAAATAGGATATGCATCTGAGGGATGCTTCACATCAGAAAAAGTCCATATTTTATTTCCGTTCTTATCAAATTCTTTTACATCGCCGTTGTCATTTCCACTCTCAGAGCCATGCTCTGTAACTAATATTTTCCCTTTCCATACAGGCTTTCCGCTTACATTCTCGAAAACTGGAATAGCTGAATAAGGATTTGAAAGTCCTGTTATCTCCCACAAAACTTTTCCTCCGTATGCAACACCTTCCTCATCTTTCCTTGTCGTATTTGGCGAAACAACAAGAACTCTGTTGTTGTGGCTGTCCGCTATAACAACTGTATCATTGGCCTCAACATAAACTGCATCATGTGGAGAGTCAAGGTCTGATTCTCCGTCTCCTGCCTTGCATTCTCCATTGTCTAAAAGAGTGTTGCAGCCATATCTCCAAACAGTATGGCCACCTTTGCTTACAAGAAGCACTCTGTGGTTGCCTGTATCAGAAATTATATAATCAAAAGCTAAGGACGGTCCGTTTGGATTGCCATTTGCATTAACGCACTCTTCGCCATTCCAAGTGCATCCATAACCTCCGTTGAAGTGGCAATCGTTTTCCTCGCAGTCTTTTTCAGTTATATAAGAAGAACACTTCCCGCCGTTGCATTGAGCCTTTTCAACTAAACAGGAACCTGAATATTGCGATCCCTTCCAAGTGCACCCATGATTTCCGAATATTCCGCACGGATTAAACACGCACAGTAAATAACTGTTGGAACTACAATCTTTCAAATCATCCGCCACTTCGTAATTGTTGTAATCAGAACATTTCTTTGCTGCACAGGTTGTTGAATTTACATGAACCTCTCCATTTTCATCAGTGCTATTACCTCCATATTTCTCAGAAATAACATTGGCTTCTTTTCTAATTGTGTTGTGTGTGGTGTCAACCCAATAAATATCTCTCCCAAGTATCGCTGTCGTGCCGGGCTTTCCTAAAAGTTCATAGTTTTTGCCGGGAAATAGAGTCTTGTAATGAACAACAAAATCAGGGTCCACATAGTAAAAGTACATTTGACCTCCTCTAATAACATATGCAATAACAGTACCAAGGCCGTCCATAGTATTTGAAACTCCTATATCTTTTGGAATATGGAAATCTATAAGCCGCGGCTTGAAATTGGGATAGTAAATATAAGTCCACCTGACTCCGCCAGAAGACGACCAATAAACAATCGGATATGAGAAAATTTTCCAATTGTGAGCTCCTAACTTCATTTCTTTTCCGCCAGAAACACTATATGAAGAGTAATCAGTAAAAGGTCCAAGGTCAGAGACATATCTGGCTTCTAACTTTGAAGAAGTTAGATAATAGAACATGTTCAAATTATATACATAATCTCCATAATCTTGGATACCATAAAAGTTTGTTAAGTCAATAGCTTGTATTCCAGTCAAATCTATACATTTGTATTCTTCACCTTCATATGGAGCATATCTGCAAAGTTTTTTATTGTCAGAGTAAAATGCTACAAAACCACCTGTTGGAAGTGGAAATGCGAGCAGTCTTGCCCATGTACCAGTAAGGTTTCCTTTAATAGATACTGATGATAGCTGCTTTACTGTAAGAGAATATTTAGTTTGAATCAATTTTTTCTCATATATTTTGTCTCCCCCTATAAAGAACAAATAATAACTCTTATCGTCGTCGTTGTAATACACATAAACTGCCTTAAGTGGTGCGCCTTTACTATCGCCTTGTAGATTGCGACTACTTAAATCCCCATTGCACCCATCTCCAGAACCTGTACACTCTGAGTTAAGCTTCGGCCCATACGGAGCAATACCGTTTGCATTTGTCTCATTTTGGAACGCCCAATAAATCGAACCCCCATTAGGGCAGTTTGATTTAGGATTGACTCCTGTTGCAAAAATTATTTTGTCAAATGTGTGACTGTTCTCCCCAACACCGCATGTGTTGCAGTGGATTGGAAAAACAGTAGCTATACGCTCACAACTACTATTTAAATCCCTTGATACGCATTTGCAATCACCATCATTGTCACAAACCGGGCTGTTGTAATATTGGCTATTAGTATTAGTGTTTAAACACATATCTCCCCCAGTCAACTTAAGTGTTCCATCACTATTAGTTTGCTCCTCGCATTCAGGGACAGATCTCCACTGCCAGTAACCTCCCCAATTCGTGCACCACATTCTCTTTCCGAGCGTCTCGTTGTAATAGGACTTGCATTTATTAGTTTCATCACATCCCGTCCAGCTATATCCATCTCCGTCATTTTTGGTGCAGAGGTAGGAATAAGTAGTATCAGAATGACATTTCTCGGATATAGTGCATGTGACTAAAACATGGTCTTTATCACATGGAGGGCATACTCCCGGAGCTACAACCTTTACTGTTGTTGTTTTTGTATGTGTGCTTCCATCACTCACTTTAGTGGCCTCTATTGAAAGTGAATAATTATCAGGGGCAATATTTGTTGCGTCGCAGCGAAGGCTTAAACCACTAACGCTACAAAAACTAGCATTGCCTGAGCTGAGCTTTTGAAAGGTATAAGAACCAGACTTATCGATATAACTCATTAAATCCCAATTTTCACTGGTTCCCTGCGTAATATTCAGTTGGGAAGGAAGACTGAAATTCCACATCGGTGCAGCAACTCCACTACCACTAAACAACACAGCAAGAAATGCAACAATAAAAACCATTCTCAAATTAAATCTCATTTTTCCACCCCCCCCAAAACAACCTCCTAAAAACCACCGCATATTTTTCATTTTTCCACCTTATTTAGTACAATAACGCCCCCTGCAGCCTCCTCCGCCAGAACCTGCAGCAGGATTGGGACCAACCCATGCGCAGTTAGGCAGAGTTGTTGTCAACCTGTCGCTGGATGGATTGAATTCTAAATACCCATCATACGGAACTCTTTTAACTGTGCCGTTTTTCTCTGCATAAGCTACAAAATGTATACCTACCTTCTGCGCAACAGTCGAAGCAAATGGGTTCGCATAAATTTCATACATAACTGTATGCACTCCATCAGTCCCTTTAAATATAGTCTGCACCCACTTCTTTGGATAGCCGCATCTTGAAACTGAACCGAGCGGAATCGAATCGCCAAAGCAGGTGCTGCCAACTGCGGTCATATTCTTGGATGCAAGCACAGCTATCACATCTTTGTAATTGGAGGGAAACACGTTCCAGAAAAATGCGGCTTCGTCTTCTGCGTTCTCATTGCTGTCAAGTGGTCCGGCAATTGCTTTGACTCCAACAGAGTCCGCTCCAACAGACGCTACTCTGAATTTCAAAAATTGTTTTCTTCCGGGCACCAATTCGCTTACACTATTGCCGGTTTCATCAATTAATTGAGGGCTAAAAAGCCTTATACAGAAATTTGTTGGAAATGCTTGGCTTCCTTCTGACTGTTGCGGCACACAAGCTCCATGCAGCCCCAATTCAGAATTCCATGCACAAGGAATTTTCAAATTGCATGGATTTTGAGTGCATATGCTTCTGCTTGCGTAATCTCCACATGTAGCGTTCTGGCAGCTCATACATTTATTTATTCTCCACAAGCAATTTCCTGTTGTGCACTGGCCACTTGTGGTATAGCCATTACACTCGCTTTCATCTGGCCAGTTAAAGCCAGAAGCTGGCCCCTGCTCTCCTGAGACGGGATAGCCGCACTCAGCGCTCCAGCAACACACATCATCAGAGCGTATCATCTCCAAATCAATCTCGTTGCTCTCATTCGCGCTTGGAACAATAAAATCAGAAGCAGCCAAATAGCCAGGAGCAAGCGCATCTATCTCAACTGGAGCCGACGCATACGCGTCAAGTGAACATCCGCTTCCAGAGCAGTTTGAAACTGTTTCATTAAACTCTTTTGCAGTAAAATTAACTTTTGAAATTTCTTCTCCGGTGATTGTATCAACTGCTTTGCATGTGATATTTACCGGGGGCTCTGTAAGCAAGAGAGAAACATTATTGTCTCCACCAAGCAGCCTCAGCTTTATTGAGTCCTCATAAGGCGGGAAAGAGGCGGTTACAGTAACGTTCTGATCCTTGAGAACAGGCCCTATTCTTGCATCTCCGTTTTCATTAGTTGTTGCGGGAACTGAGATAAGAGCGCCAAAGTTGTTCCTCATCTCAACATTTGCTCCGTTTATTGGCATCTTGAATCCTTCTATTATTCCTTCAACATGTGCGTCCACATAAGCTGCGGTATCATTCGACATTTTTATAAGCGTCAAATTTACATCCCTGCCAGCTGCAAATGGAGCTGAAGGCTGCGGGTAGTAGCCGTCTGCTGTTGCCAAGACGTAGTACCACCAAGCAGGGTCAAGAACAAAAGTTACAACGCCGCTTGTTGCCTTGTGGTCCAAATAACCAAATTTTTCAACAGTTGTAGAAGTGGTATTTGCCATAGGAAGCCCAAACAAACTTACATCTCCTGGAAGTGCTGCATCTCCCTCGCCAAATGTCCTGATAGTTGTTCTGTTTCCGCCGCTCTCCGCCTTCATTGTTAAGTGAACAGTAACATCTGCATAAAGCGTTTTGGGGTCTGATTTGGAATTTGTGGAAGTATATCCATCAGAAGTTGCGGATGCATAGACTGTTGCGCCCTTTGGAACATCTTTAAATATGTAATAGCCAGAAGAGGTGACTCCTGTAGAAATTAGTGAATCGTCCATGTAGTTTCTCAACTCCACCTTTCCGTCAATGGTTTTTCCTGTCTCATCAGCTAAATAAACTGCAACGCTAAATTTCAAATTTTCAGGTGGTTTTTTCTCTTTGAATAAGGTAACTCTTTCCGAGTCTCCTGGCTGTAAAACAAAATCAAAACTATTCGATGTATACCCGCTTGCAGAAACAACTATATGCAAATTAGAGAGGGCTGTTGCTTTAAGCCACGTAACGCCATCTGAGGAGGTTAGGGAAGGAGATTCGGAACATCCATCGCATTGAACGTTTGCCCCATTTATCGGATTTCCGCTTGGATCAACAATTTCTAACTTCATGGCGCCCGTTGTCTGGAAATTCAAAATTGAATTTAATACAGCAACAACTTTCCTTTCCCTGCCACTTTCAATTGTTTTTTTAAACGGCTCATATCCTTTGCTCTCAACTCTCATCTGCAGATCAATATTTGAGGGTATGTTCTCGAAAACCGCGCTTCCATTTACTACCTTTGCCTGTGCAGTAAAACCAGTTGAGGAAAATAATTTTACAACTCCCGAGTTGGCAGGAGCTTCGTTAGCATAAACTCTTACTATTAAACTTGTAGGAGCGGGGAAAAAAACAGGCAGAACGAGGAAAACCAACAAGAGTATAACAACCAGACCAGAAAACAGAACAGCAAATGGAAATGATGGATAGCCCTGCATCTCAATTGGGTTCACAAACCATTTGTATGCGGGAATACCTGCCTTTTGGAGCTTGTCCATTAATTTATAATAGCCACTCTCAAGTGAAAAATAAAGTTTCAGCAAAGACGACTCCAGAGACATCTAATCAATTTTAGAACTCAGAAATAGAATAAAAAGCTTTTGCTTTTTATGGTCACCAGAGAAGTTTTTAAAGTAGAAATGATTAATTTCAGTATGTTAGCTCCCCACCCACCTGGAGTGATACTAGAAGTAGATGGAATTAAAATTGGCTTAGATAGTAAAGGAGATTTTAATTTCATTTCTCATGCACATTTTGACCATTTAATTTCTTCTCTTTCAATAACTACTTCAGAACCTACACTAGAATTGGTAAAAGTGAGGACTGGGAAAGAATTTCAAAATGAAAAAATTTCTGGCATTAAAACAAAAATGTTTGATGCTGGACATGTGCTTGGAAGTAAGCAACTGTGGATAGAAAATTCTAAAACATATTTGTATTCTGGAGATATCAATTTGAATGGCTCGTTAATTGAAAAACCTGCGGAAGTTCCCAAGGCAGATATGTTAATAGTAGAAGCTACTTATGGGAGAAGAGAATATGTTTTTCCTCCAAGAGAGGAAGAATATGAGAAAATCGGAAAATGGGCTGAGAAAATTTTAGAAAAAGGAGAGATTGGGATAGTTGGAGCTTATGAACTTGGGAAAGCTCAGGAAGTTATCGCTGCAATTAACAAATACGCATCTGTTGCTCCGCTTGTAACTGAGAAAATTTCGGAGATAAATAAAATTTACGAAAAGAATGGAAAATATTTGGATTTTATCTCTCCAAATACCGATGAATCGGAAGCACTCGTGAAAGGCCCTTTTATTGCGGTTGCTCCTATGAACTTCATTAAATGGGACATGCTAAAAATGCTCGAAAAGGGGTATAAAAGAAAAGTGAGGGGAGCAAAAGCAACTGGATGGAACTTATTTTTGAGAAGTAGTTGGTACGAACCGTTTATTTTAAGCGACCATTCTGGCTTTGATGGACTACTGGAGTACGTGGAGAGAACAGAAGCAAAAAAAGTGTATGTAGTGCATGGGTTTAAAGACGAGTTTGCGCATGAACTGAGAAAAAGGGGAATAGATGCCCATGTGCTCTAAGCTAAATTAAAAAACAGCGAAAAACAAATTCAATAAAGTGTTAAATGAAAGACAAAACACAAAAATAAGATAAAAAACAAAAAATCCGCTTAAGAGCTAATTAGATTGTATTTGTAAACAACTGCGATTATTGCAATTGCCAGAACAATTATTACACCATACCATATTGGATTGATTCCTTGGGGAACTGGTTTTGGTGCCGGAGTTGGTGTGGGAGATGGTGTCTGTATTGGGGTTGGTGTTGCTGAAATTGTTGGTGTGAAAGTGGGAGTTGCAGAAACTGCTCCTGCACTTGGAGTTGCAGTTGAAGTAGGAGCCGGTGTTGCTGTGGTTGTCGGGGTTGGTGTGGGTGTCGAAACAACACACTCTCCAAGTGTAAAGCTTTCTCTTTCTGAGCAATAACCTGACTTATATGCTTCTATTCTATAATCTCCAGAAGCATCAACAGAGAAATTCAAAAATCCATTTTCATCTGTGTAGTTTGTGGACATCAGAACAGAATCCTTGAACACTCTTATTCTAACATTTGAAAGTGGAGAGTTGTGCCTCAATGTCTGGACAACAATCAGGCCCGGAGAGCACGTGTAGTTTACATTCAAATTAAAATTGATGCAGCCGCCTCCTATTGAGCTCTTCCTGCCCAAAACATCGAATACTGAGAAACTAGTTATATTTGCAGAAATTGAATTTGCAGAGGTGTCCTGGATAGTATTAGGCACTCTGTTCCATGTGGTGCCATTATATTCCCACAAATCAATTGTTGGTTCATCATACCCGGAATCAGAATAGAAAAATGTAACATTTGCATAAGCTGATGCTGAATTGTTTGTTAAGTTAATTTTTTTGTTAAGGCTGTCGTATCCTGTTGGGTAAGCGCCGAGAGATGATGAATTAACTGTAAGGTTTGCACTAATATTACTAGTTAATGCGGTAAAGAAACTTTCAATAGTAAAATTATTTGCAGAGGTAGAAGAAGTGTCGTTGTCGTTATAGTCAAGATTATTTGCAGAAAAGGCGTTATTATAAAATTTGTTGCCTCCGCATGACTCCATGTAAACTCCTACTGAGTCGTTGTGAATATTATTTGCTGTAATG
>WALN01000016.1 GCA_015522865.1 Microcaldota archaeon | reverse complement strand
CGAATCCCTCTCCCTGCACTGCCAAACTGATCTATAAAATAAAGTGGTTAAAATACATTCACACAATTACAAAAAGTTTGCAAAAGAGTACTCTCAGCTTGATATCAAAGATACTTTTTATTTGGGATTTAGGGACATCCCAAAGATAATTAACAAATACGCAAAAGGTAAAAGGGCTCTTGATTTTGGCTGTGGGGGGGGACGTTCTACCCGTTTTTTAAAAAAGTTGGGTTTGGAAGTTATTGGGGTTGATATAAGTAAAGAGATATTAGATGAAGCTAAGAAACGGGATCCTGAAGGAAGTTATTATCTTATAAAAAATGAAATACTGCCTTTCAATGATGCTTCTTTTGATATAATATTATTATTTGCAGTATTAATGGAAATACCCTCTAAGAAAAAAATGAAAGAAATCTTCAATGAATTAAACAGAGTATTAAAGAATAATGGGATAATAATAGCAGTCACTGATGCAGAAAACATGTATAAACACGACTGTGCTTCATTTGTCTATAGCTATCCTGAAAATAAAGAAATCCAAAGCGGGATGAAGGTAAAATTAAGAGTACGAGGAACCAACATAATATTTTACGATTATTACTGGACAGAAAAAGACTACCAAGAAGTGTTCTCAGAAACAGACTTTAAAATAGAAGAATTACATAAACCGCTGGCAACAGGAAACGAATCATTCAAGTGGTACTCGGAAGCAAAATACCCGCACTTTGCAATATATGTCCTAAAAAAACAGAAAATGTGAAACATACTGCGAGTTCTAATGCTGGTTCAAATATCTTACACAGCATTAACTTCGTAATGGAAATTAAAGCATATGGGGGCAAATACGGGCTTTATAGACGAAAAGAAGGCAGGAAATAAGAGCTTTACAGTTGTTACCTATTTTGCAAGGAATTCCCGATATGCTTTATCTATTACAATCGAATGACTCTCCGAGAGATTTATATATAATTAATTATATAGTAACTATAGGCGATATATAATGACTGATGTTACAACCATTCAATTAAGTAAGTCTGTCGTAAAAAAGTTAAAAAAGATTAAAAAATACCCGAGGCAAACTTACAATGAATTAATTCTGTATTTAATAAAACATTCAGAAAGTGTAAGAATGAGAAACCAATATGATGAATTTCTGCACAAAATTCAGCAACCTAAGATGAGGGAATTATGGGACAACGAATACGATGAGGCATGGGAAGATGCTTAGAGCAGGAGACGTTGTTATAGCCAACGTACAATTCACAGATACCTTTGAAGTTAAAAAGAGGCCCGCTCTTGTCTTATTCGAAGAGTTCGATAATGTAGTTGTAGCAGGCATAACAAGCAATGTTAAAATGAAGGGGATCCCTATTTCAAAGAAAGAAGGAGCAGTAAAAAACAGTATAATAAAACTGAACTACATATTTACAATATCCAAGGCCATGGTATCTAAAACACTATTTCATTTGAGCAAAGAGAAGAAACAACTTGTTTTCAATGAGATAACAAAACTTTTAAGTGGTTTGAAAACCTAGTTTAAGAGCGGGGTCTAATGCTGGTCCGAATCCCTCTCCCTGCATTAAATTAAATACCTCTCCGGCGTAAGTGTTATTCCGAACGGTTCGAATCCGAAATATTTAAAAAGTCGGGAATCTAAAATAGAGTATGGCAACAATATGGAAGTTTAAGGAAGATAGCGGAAGAGGCAGAGGGCTTCTGGCGATTTTTATCTTACACTCGCTAAATAAAAAACCAAAATCCGGATATGATTTGTTAAAAGAAATTAATGAAAAAACCAGTGGGGCCTGGACTCCGAGTAAGGGGACTATTTATCCTATTTTGAAGCAGTTAGAAAATGAAAAACTAATAAAAGTGTTGAGCGTTGGTAAGCGTTCTAAAAACATTTTTGAGCTCACCGCCAAAGGAAAGAAGACATTATATGATATAAAGCGCTTAAGGAAGGAATCGATGGAAAGATTCTTTCAATTTAGAAATTTATTTTTAGATGTTTTTGGAGGAGAAAACAAAAGCACTAAGAGATTAATTTTCGAGATAAATGCTCTTATTCAAAATATGCCCTCCAAGAGGAACAAAGGAGTAGCAAAGATTTTGGAAAAATGTCTTTCAGATTTAAAAAAGGTGCAGTAAATGTGTATCATATCTATTAAGAACTTGACAAAACAGTTCGATAATTTAGTAGCAGTAGACCACATATCATTTAAGGTAAAAAAAGGGGAAATTTTTGGATTGCTGGGACCGAACGGCGCAGGAAAGACCACAACAGTCAATATGCTGTGTACTTTGCTAACTCCTACCTCGGGCTATGCGAAAGTTGATGAGCATGATGTTTACAAAAATAAAGTGGAGATAAGAAAGAGCATTGGTTTAGTTTTTCAGGAGCCCGCGCTCGATTCTTATTTAACCGCACGGGAAAATTTGGAATTTCACGCAATGATTTATGGAATGGAAAAAAAGGAACGCAACAAGAGAATAGACGAGATGCTTAATTTAGTCGAACTCAAAGATAAAGCCGACGAATTGATAGGTAATTTCTCTGGCGGTATGAAAAGAAGATTGGAAATCGCAAGAGGATTAATTCATAAACCAAAAATATTGTTTTTAGACGAGCCCACATTAGGTTTGGACGTTCAAACTCGCCGCCACATCTGGGGATATATAAATAAACTCAATAAAAAAGAGAAAATTACAATTATACTGACAACCCATTATTTAGAAGAGGCCGACAGGTTATGCGACAGAATAGCAATCATAGACCATGGAAGAATTATAGTCACTGACTCGCCACACAAACTTAAGGAAAAGCTGGGGGGAGATATAATATCACTTAAAATAAATAATAATTTTAGCAGATTTGCAAATGAATTAGGCAGATTAAAATGGATAAGAGAAGTAAAGGCAAGCAAAGGTAACATGAATTTATTTTTAACTGTGAAAGAAGGAAACAGGGCAATACCAAAGATTGTTTATTTAGCTCAAAAGCTTAAAATAAAAATTAATGAAATAGACTTGCACAAACCCAGTCTTGAAGATGTATTTGTTCACTTTACCGGAAGTAGTATAAGAGAACGGGAAAATAATGGAAAATTAAAATTGGAAAATTTAAGAAAAAAGATGGTGCCAGCTAAATGATAGATACAAGAGCAGTTTATGTACTCTGGTTGAGAGAAGTGAAAAGGTATAGTCGCTCTCCCTCAAGGATAGTTAGTACGATAGCTATGCCTATTCTGTTACTAATATTTCTCGGTCTGGGCTTTAGACAAGCGAATTTTGGCGGCATATTACCTAAAAGCATCTCGTATATTTCATTCTTAGTTCCGGGAATAATTGGCATGTCTTTGTTGTCGACATCTGTATTTGCGGGCATATCCGTGCTGTGGGACAGAGAATTCGGATTTTTAAAAGAGATCACAGTTGCTCCAATAAATAATTTATCTATAGTAATCGGCCGCGCGATTGGAGGTTCAACCACATCAATGATTCAATCAATAATAGTACTGATAGTTGCAATGGTTATTGGCTTTAGCAGCGAAAATTTAATCGGGTTTGTAACAATATTAATTCCGATGTTTTTAATCTCAATAATCTTTATTTCCCTGGGATTGATTCTTGCAGCGAATATGACGGATATTCAGGGATTTGGGATGATTATGAATCTTGTTGTGTTTCCCCTCTTTCTTTTATCCGGCGCTCTCTTTCCAATAAAGGCGCTTCCTTCGTATATATATGTATTCTCATACTTAGACCCCTTAACCTACGGTGTTGATGCGATGAGAGGAATTCTCTGCAACTTATCTGCTTTTCCTGTAGTTTTTGATATTTTTATAAGTAGTATTTTTGTAATAATTTTGTTGAGCGCGGCAGTATATTTCTTCAACAAAAGTGAATCAAAATGAGTTATAAAAATACAAAATTTAAAAATAAAGCAATAAAATATATCGCCCTTCTGGGTTTGACAAGCCTATTGACGGACATAAGCAGCGAAATGATTATGCCCATATTTCCAATGTATATAGTGGCTCTGGGGGGCACCGGCGTAGTGATTGGATTGATAGGCGGGTTAAGCCAATCAATTGCGAGCTTGTTGAAAGTGTTTTCAGGTTATATTTCCGACAGGAGCAAGAGCAGAAAAAAATTGGTGTTTGTAGGCTACCTGACTTCCGCAGTTTCAAAATTATTCTTTCCAGCTGCAACATCGTGGTGGCAACTACTAATTCTCAAGCCATTGGAGAGAGTCGGCAAGGGGATAAGAACCGCGCCAAGAGACGCAATGATAGCTGCATACACAAAAATAAAAAATAGAGGAAAAGGTTTCGGGATTCATAGGGCAATGGATACTTCCGGAGCAGTAATTGGTTCTGTTTTAGCTCTGCTTTTTATATATTTCAACTTTAATTTCAGATTTGTTCTTGCAATTGCCGCAGTAGTAGCATTCTTTGGTTTGCTGCCATTATATTTTGTAAAAGAAAAAAGATTTGAAAAAACCAAAACAAATATTAAAGTAACTTTAGAAAATCTTCCTAAAAATCTCAAGCAATTTATAATAATTTCAATGATATTTTATTTGGCAAATTTCAGCTACATGTTTTTCATATTGAGAGTTCAGGATTTCTATGAGCATAAGTTTGCTCTGCTTATCCCCATTGCGCTATATGTGCTTTATAATATAGTTTATGCCTTGTTTTCCATACCAGTAGGAAAACTTTCCGATAAAATTGGAAGGAAAAAAACTTTATTAATAGGATATTTATTTTTCACTCTTACTTCGCTCGGCTTCGTTTTTTCTAATTCAATTTACTTTTTCATACTATTGTTTAGTACCTACGGAATTTCGTTTGCGTTTGTAGAAGTAACTCAAAGAGCGTACGTTTCTGACCTAAGCAGGAAAAGCAGGGGGACTGCACTAGGAGCATTTCATACTGCTGTTGGGATAGCAGCTTTGCCAGGAAGTTTTATAGCTGGCTGTCTCTGGCAGTATGTAGGGCATGGAGCAACATTTATTTATGGTTTTATTTTAGGCGCATTGGCACTTATGTTGCTATTTTTATGGAACCGCAAACAATAATCAGGGAGAATGATCTGGAAATACATGAGCGTAGCAGCTTAGTCTTAATTTTGCATCTCTAATTCTAATGCATATATCTGGATTATGCGTCAGGTTAGCGACATGAAAGTTGCACTTGTCTACCAAATAGGGAGCATCTATCAAACTACATATAGTGGAGTTTTCCGAGCTCGCTGCCAAATCATACAAACAACTGTTCCTCTCATTAGTGCCTTTAATTTTATAGCACATATTCACACTTTTCGTTTTAATAGCAGAGCTAATCGTTTGGTTGAGTTCCGAGGGGTGGGAAGCAAAAACAGCAAAATAGGCTAAAATGGCAACAATTATCCATATAATAACTAACAGTGCAGTGAACAGTTGCGAGTTCATAAAAAAATTAGCTATTACTACTTAAAAAGCAGGTTAGAAAAATCGGCCTATTTTATTGAGAATGCGTCTCTAATAACCTTTAAATCTCGCAAAATTGAGGTTGTGCGCGCTCTTAAGGACGAGAAACTAGCTGCTTTAATCTCAATAATTAGTTTGCGTCCCCTAATTTGCCGCTTTAAACTAATTTTTTCATTTTTTTCATTGCTGATTATTTTTGCGGCATTGCTTGCTTCTTCTCCATTTTTAAACTCAACTTCAATTTTTATTTTCATTTAATCCCCAAGAATAATTTTCAGCAATTCTGTGCCTCTGCTCTTAAAAACAATCTCGTTCTTTTTATGAGTTGAATAATTAAGGGAACGTATTTTCTTAATTATTTCCTCAATTTTTTCAGGCACCACCAATTCAACTTCTCCTCTTTTTGGAAGTTTGTTGAACTCTATTTTTTTAATCTTGATTTGACCCAACCAGTTCTTTCTGTAGAAATTTAAGGAGTCCGGATTACCGTGTCTTTCATAAATAAATAACAAATTTGGACATCCGAATGTCTTCGCCCTTTCTTCAATTTCTCCAAAATCTCTCTTTCCTCTATTCTCTTTTTTTGCCTTCATAAGTATTGCCAACCACTTAACTAATTTTCTAGTAGAGTTTTTCGGCTTTCTCGAAGTGGTGATATACAAATTGCTCATTCTAACACACAAAAATAATTGATTCAACAAATAAAAATAGAACGCCAGGGAGGAGACTCGAACTCCTGCTCCCAAGAAGGGAACCAGCTCTCAAGGCTGGCGCATTACCGCTCTGCCACCCTGGCACAAACAAATATAACCACTATATTCTAATAAATTTATGCTCACAACAGTTATTTTACTTGTTCTATGTTTTGCTGCCGGCCTATTAATTGAGTTGGTGGATATTATAACTGGAAAAAAAGTAAAATTAAGTGCTATTTTTATAGCAGTCCTGGCCGGTTCTTCTGCTGCATATGCCAGCTCTTTGAGCTATGTGGCGGCAACAGTGATATTATCTGTTATTATTGCATGCCTCTTTTCCAAAAAAGTAGATAATTTCGCGCATTTTTCTGCATTGGCCGCTTATTTAACCATACTTTTTATTATGAAAGTGAACTTATTCAGAATAAGTTGGATTGCTTTTTTGGTGATTTTTGTAGCTGCTTTAATTGATGAAGAGATAAATGATTTATACGATGTACATAAAATAAAAAACAAAATAATTAGTATTATTGCCAGATACCGTATTATCGCAGAAATAGCTGCACTGGTTATTTCTATAATTTCAAAAAACATATTTTATTTTTCAACATTAATTTTATTTGATATTGGCTATCACATAAGTGAGCATTTCCGCAGGGCTATTTCTAAAATTTTGTGAAATATTAAAAATTTAGCTAAGGCTCATCTGCACATGCACAGAATCAGGTATTTTCAAACGCATAATTTCTCTGAGTACTCTGTTGTCTGCAGCAATTTCAATTAGACGTTTGTGAATTCTCATTTCCCATTTCTCGTATGTGTCGCTTCCATCTCCACATGGAGTCTTACGAGTAACAATTTTTAGTTTTTTAGTCGGGAGAGGCACCGGTCCTCTTAGCTCTACACCTGCTTTAGAAGCAATTTCTTCAATTTGTTTACATACTTCTTCAATGTCTTTGTAACTTTTACTTTGCAGCTTTATACGTGCCTTATTCATGATAAGAACCTCCAGTCCCTATCTCCCTAAGAACTAATTTAAAAAAAATATTAATTTATTCTTTTTTTGGTACTACATCGAGAACTACGCCTGCTGCGACTGTTTGCCCCATATCTCTTATAGCAAATCTGCCCAGTGGAGCGAAGTCTTGGTATCTCTCAACAACAACTGGCCGTGTTGGCTTCACTTTAACAATTGCCACGTCACCGGTCTTTATGAAATCTGGATTCTTTTGTGTTGTAGCGCCTGTTTTGGGGTCTTTCTTCTCCAATATATCAGTTATGGTACAAGCTACTTGTGCTGTATGAATATGAAATACTGGCGTATAATTCTTGCCTATGGCTGTTGGATGATTTAAAACAACTATTTGGGCAGTAAATTCCTGTGCAACTTTTGGCGGGTTATCGGGCGTTCCTACAACGCTACCTCTCTTAATTGCCTTTTTATCCACGCCTTTTACTGCAAACCCAACATTATCTCCAGGTATTGCTTTCTCCAATGGTTGGTGATGCATTTCGATGCTCTTCACCTCGCCAGTTATCCCTTCTGGCATAAAAATAACTTTTTCTCCCGGTTTCAGAACACCTGACTCTACTCTCCCAACTGGAACTGTTCCGTGCCCTGTAATTGTAAATACTTCCTGAACAGGCAACCTTAAAGGTTTGTCTGTTGGTTTCTCTGGCTCTTTTAATTGGTCTAGCGCTTCCAACAGAGTTGGTCCGGTGTACCAATCCATGGTGGTACTCTTCTTAACTACATTATCTCCTTTTAATGCAGATACTGGAACACATGGAATTTGGTCAACTGGGTAGCCTATTGGTTTAAGCTTAGCTTTCACAGCTGCCTTTACATCCTCAAATTTAGTCCGGTCATAATTCACAGCGTCCATTTTGTTAAATGCAAAAACAAATTGTTGGACTCCTAAAACTTTTAGAAGAAATGCATGTTCTATTGTTTGTGCTTGTACTCCTTCTTTAGCTGAAATTACTAATACTGCTGCATCTGCTTGAGAAGCCCCGGTAATCATATTTTTTACAAAATCCTTATGCCCGGGGGCATCGATAATTGTAAAATAATATTTATTGGTCTTAAAGTCTTTATGGGCAATATCAATAGTTACTCCCCTTTCTCTCTCTTCTTTAGTGGTATCCATTGCAAAAGCAAATTCAAAAGTCGGTTTTCCAACCTTTTCTGCCTCTTCTTTAAGCTTTCTTAACTCATTTTCTGGCAATGCGCCGCTATCATACAAAATCCTTCCAACTAAAGTGGACTTGCCATGGTCTACGTGACCCGTGAAAATCAAATTCAAATGTGGTTTTTCAGCCATTAGAACTACCTCCTTGTTTTCTCTCACAAAATTATATATTTCTATTTAAAAAAGGTTTCGCTTAAATAAATGCTTTTCGCTTTTTTTCAACCAATTTTTAAGACTTCACTTAAAATGAACAACAAATACACAATTAGTAGCAAAAATGCCCTTTTTCTTGTTATTCTCTGGTCTTTAGACACCCAATACCAAATCAGCATTGTCGAAATAAGCAGGTATGGTATAATAACTCCAAGTTTTTCTATTATTACTCTGCCCGCTACTACGATGGTGGTTCCAAGCACAAGAGTCATGTTAGTAATTGCTGAGCCAAATAAATCACCAAGAGCAAGGTTTTTTTCACCTTTTCTCACTGCCTGGAGCTCCACAGTAAGTTCGGGAAGAGAGGAAGAATAGGCAACCAAGGTGCTTCCAATTAGCACATACGAAATATTAAACAATTGAGATATTCTCACTGCAGAGTCCACCAGCAACCGCGTTGAAAGCAACAATAAAATTACCCCCTCAGCAAAAAAAGCAACTGTCTTGAAAATTTTCTCTCGCTCTAACTTCTGCTTTTTTATTTTTGATTTTTTGTCTGTGCTCAGCCTAAAAATATAAACAAAGTAGATGAAAAACAAAATACCTGCATGGAAAATGTTCAAGGAGCTCATTTGGAAGAGAATTATTGGAAGTATTGAGGAAATAAAAAGAAGCTCCAAAAGATGGCCGTATTCTTTCCTTTTAATAACAACGTAGCTTGCGGATATCACTACTAGCCCCAATACACTTGTAAGGTCAAAAAGGTTGGCTCCAATCACTTCGCCTATGCTTATTGCCGGTACTTTCCCAAGAGCTGAAAAAATACCCACAAACAAATCTGGAAGAGAAGTTGAAAGGGAAATAAAAATTAAACCAAAAGTGAATGTAGAGAGACCAAGTAATTTAGAAAGCTGCACCCCTGCTTTTACTATCCATATGCTGGAAAAATAAATTACAATCGCGCTTAGCAGAAATATTAAAAAAAGCTCCATAAGGAATTAAAACAATCTTTAAATAAAAACATCTATGGAGAGGGCAGTGAGAGCAGGCATTGGAGTTGTGCTGCTCAAAAACAATAGTGGGAAAAGGCAGGTGCTGCTGGGAAAACGCAAATCTAATTTGTTTGGGGGCAAAGAAAGCTGGAGTCTGCCCGGTGGAAAATTAGAATTTGGAGAGACTCTAGAAAACTGCGCTAAAAGAGAAACATTTGAAGAAACCGGCCTCAAAATTACAGGGGAACTGAAATTAATAGGCGTCTCAGAGGAGATAGATAAAGATAGTCATTTTATTACAATTGGCTTTTTGTGCAAAAAATTTAGCGGCGAACCAAGAGTTATGGAAATGAACAAAATAGTTGGCTGGAAATGGTTCGATTTAAATGCTCTTCCAAGAAAGCTCTTCCTCCCAACTAAGCATGTTTTGGAATTATTAAAGAGCAGCTCAAGATAATCATACTAAGAAATATTTTTTCTCAACTTCACCAAACCTTTTCAGCAACCTTTTTCTTATATCCTGCATATATTTCTGAGCTTCATCAAATTTCTCCTGCTCTGAAGAAAAGCGCTTTCCAGTTGCTTTTGCAAGCTCTTCTCTGAAATTGCGGTCGTTGCGGAAAGGCTCGCCCATCTCTGAAATTCTACCTTTCACAACTGCCTTTAACAAATCATGCTTTGTTTCTAAAGAATTTCGATCTCCCAAACCCTCCCCATTATATCTATGCATCAGAACTTCCAGTTCGCGGGCGGTTCTTTGTGGAGTCTCCCTGCCAAATGCGCTTTCTAATGCGTCGCTTAAAACTTTTCCAACAAACCGCTTCGGCACTACTTTTCCCTCAATTTTTCCGTTAACTCCCCGCCCTTCTATTTGATGAGACACATAATCTCCGCCTACACGCCCCCTTTTCTCAACCTGGCGTATGTTGTGGTATAAACTAAGCGGGTTAATACGCTTCTTGCCCTCATAAAAAACATCATTGATCAAATCAGCAAAATTTCTGGCTATAATATATTTCTTTAAAGCGGGCTCTCCCTCTTCATTTACATCTTTGAAAAATTTATGGACATCGTGTGGGAGTATGCCTGCTTCCACCATCCCAAAAGTGTAAACAGCACCGGGAATTTTATTTATTTCATCTATTGCTCTTCCCAGATGCTCTTTGTTTTCCTCTTTCAGTTTTATTCTTTCCATAAATTCCCTTGTTTTTCAGTATTTATATATTTTTTCCATAATAGCAGAAAAGCATTATATATTTTCATTTGATTAGACTGTTATGAGACTTCTTCACTCAATGCCGCCGCACAATTTTGCCGGTTTGGAAGAAAAATTTTCTAATTTTGAGAGTGCCTCTGCAGTTGTTCTGCCAGTGCCATTTGACTCCACTGCAAGCTGGAAATCTGGGGCAAGAGAAGGACCAGAGGCGATTATTGAGGCTTCTCGTTTTATGGAGTTATACAACCCACAGCTGAATTTCGAGGCGTTTAGGAAGGGGATATGCACACTTGAGGAGCTAGAGCCAGTAAGAGCAAATGCAGAAGCAACAATTGAAAGGGTGAGGGAAGTTGCAGAGGAAATTTTAGAAAAGAAGAAATTTCCAGTATTGTTAGGTGGCGACCACGCAATTATGCTTGGAGGCATAAGAGCGGTAAATAAAAAATTTGATAATTTCGATGTTGTTGTGCTTGATGCTCACCTGGACTGTTGGGACGAGTTTGAGGGTTCCAAATTTTCCCATGCAGCCACAACAAGGGAAGCTCAGGAGGAAACTGGCAAAAACGTTTTAATTCTGGGGGCGAGAGCAATGAGCCTGCCCGAAAAAGAAATCGCAGACAAAAACGAAAAAATAAATTACTTTTCAGTTGAACAGATAAGAAAAAATACAGATGAAATTTTAGAAGAAATAAACAAACTAGGGAGAAATATTTATTTATCAATTGACCTCGATGTGTTGGACCCCTCAGAAATGCCGGCGCTTTCAAACCCAGTTCCCGCTGGCATGCATTATGAAGAAATGAAGGAGATCATAAAATTTATTGCTCAAAACAAAAAGATTATAGGCGCAGATATTACCGAGTTATGCCCAATTCCTGGTTTTAATGCTCCAAATGCGCTTGCCGCTCAGATTGTTTATGACTTAATTACATTCAAATATTTCTGGGGGAAATAGATGGAAACAAGGATGGAAAAATACCTAAAAAAAGAAAGAGATTGGAAAAAGCTCGAGAAGGGAAATGTTTAGTAATTAAATTTTTTTAAATAGAGGAAAAGTTTTTTGTGCAGGAATTTATTCGCAGCAATGCATCCTGGGCGTTCATCATCATTTGAAGAAAGGTAGCCAGGGATAGTCAAATCAAATTTTCTTCCCTTCAGGTCGCTGTATTTACCTCCAGCTTCTTCAACAATAAGCGAGGCGGCAGAGACATCCCAGGCTCTTCCAATAATTGCAACAACTCCATCAACCTTGCCTGATGCAACATAGCAAAGTTCAAGAGCTATTGAGCCGTAGTTCCTTATTTTTGCCCAGGCTTTTTTTAGGGGGACAATTATCTTTATTGATTTTTCTATCTGTTTTTTTGTATACGCGCCATGGCCACTTACAATTATTGCTCTCTTAATATTTCTCGCATCCCCAACGTGAATTTTTTTACTATTCAAAAACGCTCCTTTCCCCTTCTCAGCAAAAAACAGCTCGTTAGTTATCGGGTTATAAACCGCGCCCATGACAACTTCATTGTTTTTTGCAAGCGCAATTGAGGCCGCAAAAAACGGGGTGTTTCTAACATAATTTCTCGTCCCGTCAATGGGGTCAATTATCCAGCAGTATTCGGAATTTGTTTTTTTATATTTATTTTCCTCTGCAATGATATCATGTTCTGGAAAATTCTTTTTTATTATTTTTACAATCAACGCTTCGGCTTTCTTGTCCATAGCAGTGACTGGTTCAACATTTTGCTTGTATTTGACTTTCTGCTTTTCATTGAAATGTTTTTTCAGCAGATTTCCAGCGGCGTTTACCGCGCTGAGCATAACTTCACGTAACTTAGTTCTCCTCATCTCCTTTCCCATGTCCTCACTTTTGCTGCTTCTGCAGGCTCAGAATAGCTTGAGCTAAATCTCCGCCGCTCTCCTTCAGTGCTTTTTCTGCCTCTTCTTTTGAACATTTAGCTTGCTCTATTACCATTTTTACATCATCTTCTGTAAATTCCTTCTCCTCTTTCTGCTCTTCGCTGATGGCTCCGGAGATTTGGAAAGTGTCGCCTGCTGGAGATTTAACTTTAACAACTGAGGGGTTTTCAATTATTATGTTTCCCTCGTCTCTTTCAATAACTACTCTTTTTGCATCAATATTTTCAGATTGAATTCCCATTTGCTTCATTAGTCTCTGCATCTGGCGCGGGTTAATTTTTGGCATCATAAAAGAATAAATACCCAAGTATTTTTTATACTTAACTTGTAAATTGCTATCCTCTCTTAATGATATCCGCTAAAGTAAGTTCGGAATTGCTTTCTTCTGAATGTGCCTCCATTCCTACTGCTATTGATTCTAATAATTTAATCTTCAATTTTTTTTCAATTCTTTGCGCCACTTTAGACGAAGGAATTATTTTCTCCTCCTCTATTTTCCTGAGCAGGGACGCAGAAATATTTAGCTTATCCGCAAGTTTGTCCAGCTTGAGCTTGTGTTTTTCTCTCCATTTCCTTATTAATTTTCCATAGTTATCAACAGGGAGAATTTCCTCTTCTTCCTTAGTTTTATGGAAGCGAGTATAATTTCTTTTGATTACTTTCTCTTTAACCTCTTTTCCGTATTTGACGCATTCTGCGCATACCGGCACAACCGCGCCTTCTATGAGCGCTTTAGTAACTGCGGGTTTTCCGCAGATATAGCATTCCTCCATGGAAGTGGAAGGAAGCAAAAAGTTTTAATTATTTTCGTTGAGTTGAGTATAAATATGGGCGTAAAAATACAAAATATCCTTGAGAAAGAGCCTATCAAACTGGAAGAAATGAAATATTGGGTCGCTGTCGATGCGTTTAACATTTTGTACCAATTTCTTTCAACTATTCGGCAGCCGGACGGAACTCCATTGATGGATCATGAAGGAAATATCACATCTCACTTAGCGGGCCTGTTCTATCGAACCTGTAATTTGATAGAAAAGGGAGTAAAATTAGTATATGTTTTTGATGGAAAGCCAAGCATCTTGAAGAAAAGTACTATTTATAAGAGGAAAGAAATAAAGGAAAAGGCAGAGGAGAAATACAAGGCCGCGCTTAAGGCGGGAAATTTAGAGGAGGCAAGGATGTATGCACAGCAAACATCTCGGCTTACGGAAGAGATGGTTGAAGAATCCAAAAAACTATTAGAGTTGATGGGAATTCCTGTTGTCCAGGCACCATCAGAAGGGGAAGCTCAGGCGGCTCAGATGTGCAAATGGGGCGTTGTTGAAGCAAGCGTTTCTCAGGATTTTGACTCTTTGCTATTTGGAGCGCCCATATTGATCAGAAATGTTACAATTGAAGGCAGAAGGAAGCTGCCGAGAAAAAGAACATTTATTACAATATCTCCAGAAAGGTATGATTTGGCAAAAAATTTAGCGCGTTTGGGCATTTCGCAACAAAAATTAATATGGATTGGTATGCTGTGCGGAACAGATTTTGATGAAGGTGTTTGGGGCATAGGGCCAAAAAAAGCATTAAAATTGGTTAAAACTTACGACTCCTTTGATAAAATTCTGGAAAAATTGGATGTGGAAATGGAGTGGAAACCTGTTGAGGAAATATTTCTACATCCCGATGTAAAAAAAATTAAAAAGGAAGAGATAAAAATAGGAGAGCTACAAAGGGACAAGCTAATAGAAATGATGCATGAAAAGCACGACTTTTCTTTGGAAAGAATTAATAGCGCACTGCACAAAGCATTTAGCGAACCACTTGACTCTTCACAATCTCAGCTGAAGAAATGGTTTTAATACAGTTGCGAGATGATAATTAATAATGAAGTACAAATTCCTCGAACACACTGCGGACGTATTGTTTGAAGCCTATGGAAAAACTTTCGAAGAGGCATTAGAAAACGCAGCAGAAGCTATGTTTTTGGTTATTGCTGATGTTGATAAAATTGAGCCCACTGAACAGCGAACGATACGTATTATTGCATCAGACAGGGAAAATTTAGTTGTCAAAACTCTTGCAGAGCTTTTAACTACTTCAGATATAGATAATTTATTTTTTAAAAAATTTAAAATAAACAAAATAATTCAAGATGGACAAATAATATTAAAAGGAGTTGCTTATGGAGAAGAGAGGAATTCTCAGAAAGGAAGAACTGAAGTCAAGGCAGTGACCTATCACGAGCTGGCAGTTAAGAAAATTGGACAAAAATGGGTAATAAAGATACTCTTAGATATTTAAATAAACACTGAATAGACTTTATAACAAGGTGGGAATATGGAATTTAAAAAAATAAGAGATGCGGTTTGGGAATATCCAAAAGAGGGAGATATGAATGTCCCGCTAAGAGTTTTTGCTTCTGACAAGCTAATTGAAAAGATGAAAAAGGACAGGACACTTGAGCAGGCGAGAAACGTTGCCTCGCTTCCTGGGATCGTTAAGTACTCAATGGTGATGCCAGATGGGCATGAGGGATATGGGTTTCCAATTGGCGGTGTTGCTGCATTTGATTTGGAGAAAGGAGTTATTTCTCCCGGCGGTGTGGGCTTCGACATAAACTGCCTATGCGAAAATACAAAAATTCTAAATGAATTTGGAGCACACGTATTAGTGCAGGAATTTGAGGAAGAATTTAATGAGCCTTTAATTGAAAGCAATGGGATGTTTCTGTTTCAGGGAAGGGGGGCGCGTTTAGTTTCAGTTAGTAAAGGCGCATTTGAAACTGGCAATGCAACGCACTTTATGTACAAAGAGCATAAAGGAGAAATAATTAGAATTGAAAGTACCGCGGGAACAGTTAAATGCACCCCAGACCATCCAATTTACACTCTGGAAGGTAAAAGAAATGCCGCGGAGATAAAAAAAGGAGAATATGTGCTTGCAAAACCTTTTGAAGGGGTAAAATACGAGCCGATTGAAGATGCCGAAAAAAAAGCGATTCTTGCAAAATTAATCGGCTATTTGATCGGAGACGGCACACTTTATTTTTCAAAAGGAAAGGGGTATGTTGCGGCGTATGGAACAAAAAGAGATTTAGAGAAAATGGCATCTGACATAGAAAGACTTGGCTTTTCTCCGCGTATCTATTCGCGCACGCGCCATAATACTACTAAGAATTTTTACGGGGAGAATAGTTTTGAAACAACTGCTTTTGAACTGCATGTTAAGTCGAAAAAATTTGCAGAATTATTAGTTTCGCTTGGTATGCCTGAAGGGAAAAAAGCAAGTGCTAATTTTTCTGTTCCTGAATGGATAATGAATAGTCCTCTCTGGATACAGAGATTATTTTTAGCCGGTTTTTTTGGGGCAGAAATGTCATCGCCAAAGACGCTTAGCAAAACATGCTTCTATTGCCCAACTATCTGCCAGAATAAGAATATAAACAACGAGACATCCGGAAGAGAATTCTTTGCTCAGATTACAAAAATGCTTGAGAACTTTGGGGTACGCGTAAATAAAATAAGTACTGTTGAAAAGTATCACAACAAGCAGGGGAAAACAGTTCGGTTGCGCCTGCTTCTTTCCTCAGACAGCGAGAATCTTATAAAATTATACTCGAAAATTGGTTTTGAATACAACGCAAAGAGGCAGATGCTGGGGGAGGTTGCGGTACTATATATAAGAGAAAAGGAAAAGCTACACCAATATAGGAGAGAAGTGGCAAAAAAAGTGAGAGAATACAAAAACAAGGGATTCAAATTAAGAGAGATTCAAAAGCTATTCTGTTCAGAGCTCTGCAATTGTCGCTTTATTGAAAGGCAATACTACAGCAAATCTGCAAAGGAGCGCATCACGCTCTCGTTCCCTTCGTTCAAAGAGTACTATAAAAAACAAGAAGCCATTTTCAAGAAGCACGGAGCGTTTGCAGCGCAGGTATTCTCAGTTGCTAAATTTCCGTACAACGGCAGAGTTTATGATTTCACAGTTGACAAGTACCACAATTTTGTAGCTGAAGGTACTGTCGTTTCCAATTGCGGCGTGCGATTGGTAAGAACAAATTTAGAGGAAGATGAAGTAAAGAAAAAAATTAGAGAACTCACAAATGAGTTATTCAAGCAGGTTCCGTGCGGACTTGGTTCCAAAAGCAACATTAGATTAAGCGAAAGTGAATTGGACGAAGCAATTTCCACGGGAGTTAAATGGGCAATTGAGCAAGGGTATGCAACGAAAGAAGATGCAGAACATTTAGAGGAAAACGGTTCAATGGAAGGAGCGGACCCTGCGAAGATAAGCGCAAAAGCAAAGAAAAGAGGAAAACCGCAATTCGGCACGTTGGGAAGCGGCAACCACTTTCTTGAAGTGCAGCGAATAGACAGAATATACTACCCAGAAGCAGCAAAGGCATTTGGCATAACAGATGAAGGGCAGGTGGTGGTAATGATACATACCGGCTCGCGGGGATTTGGGCATCAGGTGTGTTCAGATTATTTGGAAACAATGGTGCATGCAGCCCAGAAATACGGCATAAAGTTGAAGGACAAGGAATTGGCTGCTGTGCCGTTTCATTCAAAGGAAGCGCAGGATTATCTTGCAGCGATGAAAGCCGCAGTGAATTACGCGTTCAATAACAGGCAAGTAATTACTTACGGTGTAAGAAAAGCATTTGAAAAAGTTTTTAGAAGAGAATGGGAAGAAATGGAAATGAAATTAGTTTATGGAGTTGCACACAATATTGCGAAAGTTGAAGAGCACGAAGTTGACGGAGAAAAAAGAAAATTGTGCGTTCACAGGAAGGGAGCAACAAGAGCATTTTGGAAGGGAAGAAAAGAAATTCCAGCAGCATATAGAGATATTGGCCAGCCAGTTTTAATTCCCGGCTCAATGAATACTGCGTCTTATATTTTAGTGGGAGAAGAAGGAGCAAAGGAAACGTTCGGCTCGACATGTCACGGAGCGGGCAGAGAAATGAGCAGGCATCAAGCGCTGAGGCAATTCAGAGGAGATGAAATTGAGAGGCAGATGCTCAAGCAAGGGATGGGGGTAAGAGCAGCCTCAAAAAAAGTGTTGGCAGAAGAGGCAGGCGGAGCGTACAAAGACATTGATGAAGTTGTCGCTTCTGTTGAAAGAGCGGGCATAAGCAAAATTGTTGCGAGGATGACTCCGCTGGGAGTTGTAAAAGGCTGAAAAATAAATTCTCTGGAGGTTCACATCCCGCCTTTGAGCTCAATTATTTTTTTAACTTCTTGTCTGTATAAAATAGGGAGCTTTTTCATAAGTGGGGACATAAAACCTTCAATAAGCAATGTCTCTGCCTGCTTTTCGCTTAAACCTCTACTTCTTAAATAGAACAAGCTTTCTTCGTTTAGTTTTCCGATAGCAGCTTCGTGGCTTAAGTTCGCATCCGGCGAATGAGAAGACAAGGAAGGCACGGACGTGATTTGAGCGTTCTTACTTAGCAGCAGTCCGTCGCAGGAAATGTGCCCCTTTGCTTTTCCTTCTGCAGTAATATTATCTCTCACTATAACTTTGGAATTTTTACCCGCTATTGTCTTACTTAAAAGTACTGTGCTGCTATCGCGGTATGCAGTTACGTAAGAAGCTACATTTATTAGCGAGTTATTGTCAGAAAAAATCAATGTTTCAGAATTTATTTTTGCTTCTTCTCCAAGCTCGACAATTGGCGTTTCTATTGTTGAGGCGCCCCCACCCAAAATTATATTAGTAATGTTTACATGTGTTCCTTTCTCAGCTTTGATTTTGGTAATTGGCCGGGTATGAACATAGGAGGGCCAATTCTGCAATTTTATTAAATTTAATCTCGCATTCTTCTTTACATAAAGTTCATTTATCCCAACATGTATAGAATTTCTAACAGGGATTGGCGCAGTGCATCCCTCAACAACAGTAATTTCAGAATTTGGTTCTAACACAACAATAGTATGCTCTAACTGGCTGAATAGGGGAGAGAGGAGAAGGAAGTAAGCATTTATTGGAGATTGAAATTTTCCATTAGCGTGTATATAAACGCCCCCGCTCCAGTGCGCTGCGTGATATGCCGTAAGTTCATTTAAATCATATGGAACTAATTTGAAAAAATAATTTTTGATTTCTGGATATTTTTTAACTGCCTCAGAAGTGGAATCTATTGTTACATTTTTCTTCTCCAAAATTTTGCTTACCTGCGATAGAAGCATATTTCCATCCACTTGTACAGTAATCCCCAACAATCTCTTTTGCTCTTCTCTAGAAAGTCCCAACCTCTCAAATGCAGCCAACACCTCTTTCGGTGCGTCTTCAAGTCTTTCAATTTTTTTCATTGTTTCATTTTTTGATTTAAAAGTTTTCAAATTAATATACTCATCTTTTTTTAATCTGCCATTTTTTAGTAATGCTCTTCCTCTTTCTCTGATGTGTTCAACCCATTTTGGTTCACTCATTTTTATCACCATTGAAACCTTTCTCCTCGATTTTTTCTGCTACTTCTCTTCCGCCCTCCTCAACAATTTTCCCATTTTTCATTACACATACTTTATCTATATTCAAGTTTTTCAGAATTGCTGGATAATGGGTAATAAGCAAAACGCCTTTGCTGAGCGACTTTAGTTCATTTATTTTTTCCACTATCAATTTGGAGGAATCTATATCGACCCCGGAATCCGGCTCATCCAAAATCACGTATTTGGGAGAAAGTAAAAAGAGGAGAGCTAATTCAAATTTCTTTTTTTCCCCGCCTGAAAATCCCTTGTTTATTTCTCTGTTCAAAAACTGTTCCGACAGACCGGCGGTTAGCAAAAATTTTTTCGCTTTTTCAAAAATTTTTAGTCTGTCTTTCTCATTCGAGATTGTTGAGAGCAGATCCCTGAGCTTCACCCCCTCAACGCTGGGGGGGGACTGGAACAATAAGAACAAACCTTTCCTGCTTTTGTATTCTGGGGCCTTTTTAGTTATATTCTCCCCATCCAAAATTATTTTCCCTTTTGTAATTTTATACTCGGGATGACCAGCCAAAGCAAGAGCTAATGAAGACTTTCCGGCGGCATTTGGACCAAACAGTACATTTATCTCCCCGGCTTTTATTTTCATATTCAAATTCTCAACAATTTTTCTCTTTCCTGCATTTATTGTAATATTTTTGAGCTCAAGCATTCTGTTCACCTTCATACCCCAATATTTCCTTTGCTTTTTCAGACATCATCTTTGGAGACCATAGAGGGTCGAAAACAACTTTCACTTCCGCCTCCTTGCCAAAAACTTCCTTGATTCTAAATTTCACTGCGGAGACAATCATCGGCCCAAGGGGGCAAGTTGGAGTTGTGAGCGTCATCTTGATATGTATTTTTTCATCAATAGCTATATCATAAATTAATCCCAGGTCAACAATACTTACTCCCACTTCGGGGTCAATTACTTTTTTTAATGCTTCAAGTATTTCTCCTCGCGTTAGGTTATTTTCTTTTTCCATTGTGTCACTATAAGAAATATGTTGAGTAATTTTAAAGAATTATGGGACAAATATGGGTAAAGCTTAAAAGCAAGGAGATATTCAGAATTTTATGTTACCTATTGTCGGCCTTTATTTCTCAAATTTTCCAGCTAAACGCAGAATAGTGGAAATCCTTTTGAAAAACGGAATAAGCGTTAAACATGGAAAATTTTTTGCGGGTTCGCTTGAAGTCCCAATAACAGCCATAGCGAAGGCAGCAAAGGTTAACAGAAAAGTCATATATTATACTATAGAATATATTGAAAAGAACTATGTATTGAAGAAAATTTTCGGCTCACTGAAGCCAACAACAGATTTCAGAGAGGCGGCTCCGCTATGGAATTTTGACGTGATTGAATTGAACATAGCTAATAATTATTTATTAAATGTGCTAAGAAAGCTTCCGAAAATTAAAATGTTTCAAATTATTGCATCCGAGAACAGCGAGGAAATGGTAATCGTATCAAAAACTCAAATCACCCATAAATTATTGGAAAAAATAAAGAATATTAGAGGAGTAAAGAGGGTAACTCTTTTTATACCCAAAAAAAGGAACATCAAAATTTGTAATAAGTGCAAAATAAAGGTCTGCTCGATGGTGCAGTAGCTTGCCTTGGCCGAAAATAATAAAAGTAGGGTCTGCCTGCGTAACTTATGGAAATAGACTGGAAAGACGGATTTATGCTTGCTGAAGACATTCCGAATATCGATTTCTTTTTCTCCCAAATATGGCTGAAATCATTTGTCAATAGTTTAGAAAATGCATGCGGAAAAAATTACAAAAAAGTGCTTGCAATCTTTCATGGGTACAATATGAAATACTATTTTGGGAAAGAGGACTGTTTGGAGTTCGCAAAGCACATTGTAAATATGATTATAAATGATCCTTCATTTGGAGAAAAAGTAAACAACGAAATAATAGCGCGTTCGGACGAGATGGTAAAAAACGCGGAAGAGATCGAAAAAATCGATTTGAAAAGTCTGAGCAATGAGGAGTTTTTCTCAATAGCGGAAAAACACTTTGATTTGCATACAAAATTATATGAATATGGGTGGCTCTCAAATGCATCAGATATGTTCTATCCCGAGTTTACAAACTATTTAAAAAATATTATAAAAAAGAGGCTGCCTGAAGAGAACGAAAACAAAATAATAATTCCGCTTACAACGCCAGAGGAAAAAAGCGAAATAGTAAAAGAACAGGAGAGCCTGTTCGATATAGTTAGAGATATAAAAAATGACCCGGAAATGTTGGAACTGTTCCAAAAGGGAGATGTCGAAGAGATACGCCACAAAATAATACCCGCGATAAATAAAAAAATAAAAACTCACTGGAAAAAATACAGACAGATAAAATGTTCATGGTATTCTGAACCCGCCAACATAAAAGATTATTACAAAGAGATAGTGGAAATAATAAAGAGCAATGTGGAAGAAGTTGGGCAGAGAATAGAAAGAGAAAGGAAAGAAAAACTATTGGAAAAATTATCAGACAAGGAGCGCAGACTTTTTGAGATATATTCCAAGTTCATGATTACAAAGATCTACAGAAGATATGCGCAATTTAGAGCCCTGTACTATATGAGCATATGGCTGAATGAATACTGCGAAAGAACTAATCTATCGATTTTTGAAGCGCGGCAATTGCTTCTTGAAGAGATGAAAGATATTTTGTTTAATGAAAAATTTCCTAGAAATTTTGAAGAAAGAAAAAAAGGATTTGTGTTTTATGCAGAAAAGGGAGAAAATATTATAAAAACAGGGAAGGTTGTCGAAGAGATAGAAGAAAGACTAAAAGAAAAAATAGGCGAGATAGCAGAAATAAAAGGAACAATCGCATCAATGGGACACGCAAGAGGGAAAGTGAAGATAGTCAACTCAGCTAAGGACATGGAAAAATTTGAAGAGGGGAACATTTTAGTAGCAATAGCAACCAACCCAGACTTAGTTCCAGCAATGAAAAAAGCAGCTGCAATAGTAACGGACCAAGGCGGGGTCACCTCACATGCTGCCCTAGTAAGCAGAGAACTAGGAGTTCCTTGCGTTATAGGCACAAAGGTCGCTACAAAAGCATTGAAAGATGGCGATGTTGTCGAGGTTAATGCAACGCAGGGGATCATAACAATAATAAAAAGAGCTTAGAAAGAAGTTGTAGAATAGCGAATTTTTCGCTTTTGAGCAACCGAAAAGTTTATAAAGGAGCAACGACACTTTTTTTATATCGTAGAAAAGTTTAAAAAGGTTATCTTTAACCACCTTTAAATCTGATTTTTCAGCCTTTAAAGGTATTTTTCTAAAAAGAGGTGTAAAAATGGTTTTAAAATGTCCAGAATGTGGGAGCACAACTTTTGTGCATGACCCAGAAAGAGGGGAGTTAGTTTGCGCTAAATGTGGTCTTGTAATTGAAGAAAACATGTTTCAAAAAGGCCCAGAATGGAGAGCTTTTGACGCCCAACAAAGAGCTGAAAGGGCAAGAGCCGGCGCTCCTTTGAAATATATGAGCCCAAATAAGGGGCTTTCAACAGTTATTGATCAGTACAACAGAGATGCAAGAGGGGGTAAAATTGCTCCAAAACAACAGGCTCAAATATATAGAATGAGAAAATGGCACAAAAGGACCTCAATTTCAAATTCAGTTGAAAGAAACTTAGCGATTGCTCTTACTGAGCTAAATAGAGTTGCGTCACATTTAGGCTTAAGTTCGGATATAAGAGAATCAGCTGCTTTAATGTATAGAAAAGCAGTAGAATCAGGCTTAATTAGAGGTAGACAAATAGAAACAGTGGTTTCTGCAGTTATTTACGCAATATGTCGAATGCAGGGATTTCCAAGGACACTGGACGAGATTGCATCAGTTGCGGAAATACCAAAGAGAGAAATAGGCAGATCTTATAGATTGTTAGTAAGAGAGATGGAACTAAATGTTCCGCTTACTTCGCCAAAATTCTATGTTCCGCGCTTTATCACTGCACTAAAGCTTTCTGGTAAGGTGCAGAAAAGGACAATGAAAATATTAGATAGTGCAATGAGTAAGGGCCTTGTCTCAGGGAGAGGGCCTATGGGAGTTGCTGCTGCAGCGGTTTATATTGCCTCTGTGCTCGCAGGTGAAAGGAGAACACAAAAAGAAGTGGCAGACGTAGCTGGAGTAACTGAGGTGACTATAAGAAACAGATATAGAGAACTGAAAGATGCATTGAAGCTGAAAGTGAGTATATAACTCACTTCTCAGTCCCTTATCTCTTTTTATAGGCATTACTCAATAGACTCGATTCCTGGTCCTTTATTTTCCCCTCTCCTTTATCCTATCCCACTCGTTGCGGTTCTATCTCCTTTGCTCTACTTGGTTGCAATTATTATCTTTTGTTTTCAGGGTTTTGTTAACTTACTGTCGGTGAAATGAAAAATAAAAATTATCGAACATCTGCTTCCACACTGCTGGAAGTAAACCTTGTCAACTTGGTTTGATGGTAAGTAGCCTCTCTTATCAAGTCTCCCAAGCATTTTCCATTTTTAAATCAATTCCGCAAGCTTCAGCAGGCGTTTTACCTTTCAAGCTCAGATGAGGTCTTATGAAATACAAACCAACCATCCAACCAAATCTTAGCTGTTTCTTCACTTTTCAAACCCCTTAAAGGTTTTAATGTGTTCTTTAAAGTTCCATGCAATCTTTCAACAACATTATTTGTTTCTCTTGCTCTAATTCCGGCTTTTCTGACAAATCCAACTCTATGCTCTTTATACCTGCTATAGAAAACTTTCTTGAAACCCTTCTCATAAGCCCACAAGCTGTCTACAACTATTCTTTTTGGTCTTTCAGCAGATCTTTCCTTTGCCTGTTTAAACAACTTTATTACTTCTTCTATTGTTCTTTTCCCAGATAAATGAGTAACAACTAAATATTTAGTATCAGCACCCTTGTGATGTAAGCTTTTTAATATTTAAACTCATGAAGTTTCTATGATAAATAAGTTTGTAAAAGTTCGCTTTAACTCTATTTCAAGAAGTTATGCGAATGAAAAGTGCGTGAAATACTCGTTAGTTTCAATTCCTCGGTGGTACTTGAAAAAGAAAATTTTATAAATAAATTCTAATTAAATTAACCTTATGACACGAATATTAGTTTTTGGAGATAGCGTAGCTTATGGTGCATGGGATAAAGAAGGCGGATGGGTTCAGAGATTAAGAAAATTTTTGGATGAAAAGAATCTAACAGACCCGAATTTTTATTGTTTGTGTTATAATCTTGGGATTTTTGGAAACAATTCTAATGATTTATT
>WALN01000015.1 GCA_015522865.1 Microcaldota archaeon | reverse complement strand
TCTGAGACAGAGTACTCTTTGTACTGGCTAATTAATTTGTTTACTTTTTCCTCCACTTCAGGCACAACTATATGCGCATCCTTTTCTTTTTCTTCTGTCATTTAATTCCCTTCTTCATTTTTATTTGCCTAAGTAATTTATAAACCGAATTATGCGGCAAGCCCGCTATTAATTTTTCCACGCCTTCTTTCGCAAGTTTTATAGCCTCGAAAGAGCCGATAAGAGAAATCTTCGTTCCTCTTATTGAAAACACAGTGGAAGTTATCTCCTCCAATCTCTTTTTTGCTGTGCCTCTTCTCCCAATAATGCGGGACTTAAAGCGTTCTATCTTCTTCTTGGAACGAGTCAAATCTTTCAAATCAAGAACTTCTAAAAATATATTAGGGGACAAAAGTTTAAATGCCTCATCCTCATTGAAACCAAGAACGACAGCCTTAATCACCTGGGAGGCAAGCCATTCTTGCTCGCTCTCACCTTCAATTTCAGCCCTATCTTTGAATAGTTTAATAGTAGCCCCTGTGCTCTCGCTTAATTTTCTTTTAATTTTTTCTCCTTTCTTTTCCAAAAATGAAGCTCGATTTGGGGGCAAAGGAACTAACTGCATGCAATCTACCTGATGGTGGGTATAAAAATTAAGAAAAAGAATTTAATAATCTTTTCTTTTAGTTTTTTTATTTTGTAAATTACTTAGTATTTTCTCAAATTTTTTTATGTAGTGTTCATACTTTTCCAGCTTACCAAAAAATTTAAGTACATTAAAAATATCTCTTTTAAGAAAATTTCGGGAACTCGGATGGCTGAAAATCACGCCCTGTCCAAGGTCTATTATATACGGCCTTTTATGAATGAGAATGTTATACGGGCTTAAATCAGCATGAACCAAACCGGCTTTAAGCATCAATTCAATATTTTTCATTATATCGCTGAAACAATTCTCTTTCTCTTCTGGAGAAGCAAACTTGTAATTATGCAGTTGAGGCGCGGGCCTTCCATCCACGCCAATAAACTGCATTATTACTATATTATTTTTGAGAAAAAGAGGTTTGGGCGAAAGAACGCCGGCTTTGAAAGCCAGCTTGAGATTTGCAAATTCTTTTCTTGCCCAGACATTTACGAGAGCGCGTATGCCTTTTTTCACTCTAAATCTCTCGTCTCCTTCCAAATAAAACGTCCTTTTTTTAAATGAGGTTGTTTCATATTTAAATATTTTAAGAGCCACGAATCCGCCTGTAGTCGTAGCTCTGAACACGACCGCTTCCTTTCCCTCAGAAATTGGATAATCTAGAGATAAGATATTTTTTTTATTTATCAACTGAACCAGCGACCTCAAAGTAAAATTATCAAATACTTTTGAAGCAATCTTTAATTTTTCTTTGAGGGGTTTCTCTTCTCTCGGAGGTTTTTTCCTTGACATAAAATTATAAGTAAAGTATAATAAAAAGCTTGGTTGGAAAATTAAAAATTAATTATATGCTTTTTTCTAAGCTGCTCAACCTGCAGTGAACTGTATCTGTAAGAGATGTCTCCTCTCTCGTCGCTTTGAACTGACCATGGTTTAATAAGTACCACATCTCCCACTTTAATCCATACTCTTCTACCAATTTTCCCCGGAATTCGGCAAATCCTTTCCTTTCCATCTTTGCAGTCAACTCTCATTCTTGAGCCACCAAGCATCTGAGTTACTATGCCGAAAATTTCGCCTGCTCGCGGTTTTCTAAGTCTGAACTCAGTAACTTCATTTGTATTGTTTATATTACCACCTTCATTCAATATGGCACTACTCTTCTCGCGCCACAAGCTTCACATACTAATATCTTTGTCTTCCCCTCTTCTACTATCCTTGTATCGGGCCTTCCACACTCCTTGCACACCACATAATTATTAAAATATTTCTTTATTTTTTCATCTATAATTTTAGATAAAAATCTCCCCTGTAACTCCAACTTACCCCCACTAATTTCTCCGGGGACAGCGAGCTCCTTAAGCAAAAACTTCGAAAGATATTGTGGTTTTCTTCTCAGCGTCCTGCAAATAGTATCAAAATTTTTAATAATTGTTCTGTTTCCATGGATCTCAACAACACTTGGCGGTATCTCAAATCGCTCGTTGGATTTTGCCTTTTGGGGCAGTGATTTGTAAAAGTGCTCAAGTAATTTTTCATAATCGTGCATGTAAACTAATAATGAACAAGTGTTTATATAACTTTTTAAAAAAAGTGCGAGAGCAGAAGGTAAAATAGAGAGAGAATAAACGCGCCGCCCACCACTGGCGGTAAAGCGGGCCAAAAACCGTGCTTCTTCTCCAAGTGCTCGAAGAGAATTGCAAGTCCAGCTATACTACCCAGGATGCTAAACATACTCAGGCCTGTTGATATTTTTAAAAAAGAGACGGCAATCATTGAAGGGATAACCAAATCACCAGTTCCAAGTTCAAGCACTCCACTCTTCTGACGGACAGCATGATGGGCGGTCCTTTCTTCTATTATAGCAGGGCGGGAAAATGGAGATGAAGAAATTGAAAATGCAGCCCCTCTTTTACTCAACTCCTTTGCGAGAAAGACCATATGCTTAGTAAGGAATACCGCGGCATAGTCATAAACAGAGAGAAGCGAAGCGAGCAAAACAGCAGGAAACCAGTCGAGCGAGCTGCCCAAAATAGCTCCAACAATAGCGGAAGAGATGATAAGTAGTGGCTGCCTCAAAACTGGATAAAATAATCTCAACACAACAAAGAACGAGGAAAGTAAAAAGGTAGCGATAGGTGGAAGAGAGAAAGCAAAAAAGAGCTGAAGAGTAAAGAACTCAAGTAACAGTTCAACAAATAGAAATAATTTCTTTCCCTTGTAGAAAAAAAGTAAAATTATTAAAAAAACAGCTCCACCCAAAATATAGGCGAAGAGTATTAATGCGTTCATTGGATTTGCAGTATTTTCTACAAAAGATATGTTATGCGCAATAAAAGCGCTGCCAGCAACTGCGGCAATAAGTAAAGTTAATATAAAAAAAGTAAGAACTGAAACAGAGGAAGGACGCATAAGCAAATAACAGTAAACTATTTAATTAAGTTTGAGTCTTTTTCTCTTGATACACCCGCCTAAAGCACAAATTAGTAGCTCTTCTTTGGAGTACAACAAAAACTATTTTACGTTTATAACTGCTTTTTCTCTTTTGTATCCTCTCGCCTTTATGCTTATCTGATACTTGCCGTCCTCGCTAAAATTATAATTTACATTTCCATCTTCTGTTAATTCTTTTTTATAAACTAATGTTCTTATAACGTGATAGAATCCATCAGAACCTTTCCATCTAGGGCTCAGCTTCAAAATTCTTATTTTCACATGCCTAAGCGGTCTTGAGGTCTTTGCTTTGGGGTTAATTGTTAGTATTTTATTTTTCTCAAATTTAACTTTGTCTAATATTTTAGGCATAGTTCTTTCTCTACTAGCCTGAGGGATAGATGCTCTCGTCCTTTCAGCTCTCTTAGTTACTTTCACTGGAACAAGCTCAACACCACTCAGTTCATTGGTCTCCATAGTTGTTAAAGTGCTACTTGTTTTTGTGATTCTTGCCGGTCCAACTATCGAGACGCTCAATCTTTTATTGTCAACGCCTATGCCGGTCGGACAGCACGCAAAGCAGTATGCTCTATCACCAACAAGAGCTGGACAAACAATAGGCGAACAGTCAGCAGCTCCGTGAACATAGCCTTCTGGACATTCTGGTGGAGAAGTGTAACAGCCGTGAACTGCATATCCACCATCGCATTTAGGGTAGGCCCAAACAGGACTTGCAACAGCCAGCCCGCTAATCGGAGAAATGCTCGGAAGTTTTGGCAGCAAATTGACAAACCAATCGCCAAAACTAAATGCTGAAACTACTCCTAACAAAAGCGAAAATAACACCATACTTATAAATAGTTTCTTCATAAAACCGCCGTCTACATCAGGGAAAAGAAGTTTAAAAGGTTTTACTACCATCCCTTGGGGTTGCTTGTTTTAATAAAGCCAGATTTTGGTTCGTACAGCTCTCCCTGCCTTTTAAGCTCGGCTATTAATTTGCGGGTATAAACCGGGTCTATATTCTCTTTTTCGGCATTTTTAATAACATCTTCATAAGACACTAAGTCGTATTCCTGCTCAAGTTCACTAATGATTCTCATTATCGTCCTTACTCTATCTATCTTGGACTTTGAAACGCCTATATTGATAATATCGGAATCTAATTTTCCGGTTTCTCTGTCAACAAATACGTCCTGCAAAACAAAGTTTGCCAAACGTATAGCCCGCTCTGCGTCTTGAATTTCAACTTTTGGCGCCAACCTGGATTTTGCAGATGCTTCAGCGAGACGTATTAGCCCCTCAATTTCCCTGGCGGTAATTGGAAAAGTATTTTCTTTGGTTCCAAGTCTCCGCAAATCTAAATAGAAATCTTTTATTTTGTCCATTGCCTGGTCGGTTAATATGGGCCGGATATTTTTCCTCGCAAAAGCTATGTATTTTCTCAACAAATCAACATCAATAGGCGGAGTAATAGAAATATATTCGTCTGACTCTTTGGGTTCTCCGGAAAATTTGTGGCCCTTTAATATATGCTCTGCCATTTCTTTATCTTTAGTCTCATCCAAAACATCGCGGACAGAAAAAATTAAATCAAATCGACTCAACAATGTTGGGGGTATATCAAACTGCTGAACTGGCGGAATATTTGGATCGAATCTTCCGAGCTTGGGATTTGCTGCTGCAAGTATAGATGTTCTTGCTGGGAATTGAGTCACAATGCCTGCTTTTGCCACACTTACTTTCTGTTGTTCCATAGCTTCGTGTATTGAACCCCTATCTGAAGGGTCCATTTTGTCAAATTCATCAATAGCAACCATCCCACCAGAAGCCAGAACAACAGCACCAGCCTTAAGAGTCCATCCGCCGCTAAGTTCGTCTTTTTCAGCAGTTGCAGTAAGACCCGCAGAAGAGGAACCCTTCCCGCTAACGTAAATACACTTTGGGGCTAAATGCGAAACATACTCTAACAATGTACTCTTACCAGTGCCGGGGTCCCCAATAAGCAATATATGTATGTCGCTCCTTACTCTTTCTCCATCGGGCATTACTTTTCCAGGGGTACCGCCAAAAAGTTGTAGAGCAATTGCTTCTTTCATCTCGTCATAGCCATAAATGCTCGGGGCGATACTCTTCTTTATAATATCATACAAATCTTTTCTTTTTGAGAGCTCGACCAGCTTCTTTTCTTCTTCTTTGGTTATCTCGAGTTCTTCAAATTCTCTTTCAACCTTTTGTATATGGATCACATCCAAGAATTTATAGTAAATGCTGGAGTGAACATTTCCTCGTTTAACCTGCTTTCTGAGACGTAAAACACCAGTAACAACAAGATGCTCGCCGGGTGCAATTTTGTTAGTCAAATCGTCTTCCAACCACAATTCTATATGCGAAGCTGGAGAATTTCCTTTCAATCTTTCTACCAGGTCCTGTATCTGAGCTCTCTGCATTGATACAAATGTGCTCTCCTCTTCAAGTAGCTTAAAATCTTTTCTGCCACAGCCCTCATTTGGGCAGCGGACTGGGGTAACCAATTTAGTTTTTTCAGAAACGGTTTGAACCTTAGTTTTGCAGTGAATACATTCCCAAGTGGCCACTTTTATCCTTGGTTGGATATCAGTTATAAGCGAAACAACTCCTTCAACTCTAATTAGTTTATTTATTTGGTCGGCCCCAAGATATTGGACCATCACATCATATTCCTCGGGAAGATTGTAGAATCTTACATGAGGCTCAAATTGAGTCCCGACTGCTACAGGCACATCCATTTTTATTATGGCCTGTTCCGCCGCGTCAATAATTTTATCGGGCTTTTTAATTAGTTCATCGGCAAGCGCGGGGTCGAACTCGCTCAGTAAATTATAATCAATAGAGAGGCTGCGCTCCTGGGGATAATTTGAAGCAAGTTTTTGGATGTCTTTTTGAAGCTTTGCTGAAAAAAACTCCTCAAATTTGTTAATAAGTTCTTCCATCAAGTCTCCTCCGTAATTATATTTAGTTAAAAGTATTTAGCCCTTTCTATAAAATTAATTCAGAGCTGCACCGGTATATTAAAAAGATTGTTTAATGTATTTATAATTTTCGCTGATTTTTGATTAAAGCCAGGAAACCCGCCAAATAGAAGCCCATTCAGCCATTAAAAGAAAAAAGAAAAGCATTTAATAATATATTCTTTAATTTATGCATGAACCAGAGCACCGAGCTTGAGAAAATAAACAGAAAACTAGACTCGATTAAGAAAATTGCAATTGAAAATGTGGTAAACGAGAAGCAGATGGATGAGTTTGAGAGGAAAATCAACAACCGAATAGAAGAAAAAGTTTTTGAGATTAAAGCAATAACCTATGTTGTATTGCTGTTGCTACTAATTTTGATTTCGATTATTATTGGCGGGGTAATAAAATTAATGTGGGGCTGAATGCGATTTAGCTCTGCTTTTATCTCCGCGGAGTTGGGGGGATTCGACTAAGATTTTGCAAGCTGTCGCGCGCCCATCACTTCTACGTAAATCACTTCCTTGCCCGGCTCAAGTTGAATTTCAGGTGGCACAGATATGTCAAAAGTCTCATAGCTGGTCAGATCCATTAGCTGAGCAGAATTGCCAGAAACTGAGACTACCTGCGCTCTCTTCCTTTCAACTATAGGAACTTCAACATCAGCGCCAGTTGGTCGAAGTAGTGAACGCTTCTGGCCGTCTAAAATGCCTATAGCTTCAACTCTCATCTTCGCTTCTCCATGCTTGCCCGGTTTTGAAACATGTATCCCAACAACTCTGCATGGCGCATCATCAATTATCACGTATTTCCCAACTTTCAAATCTTTCATTGAGGAAAAAATTCTGTCACTCATAAAATACAAAAGTAAATAACATTTTTAATGTTTCCCTTTTAAATGACAACATGAAATTCATTGACGCTCACTGCCATCTTTGCCATCCAAAACTTATTGAGAAAATAGATGAAATTGTAGAAAATGCAGGGGAAGTAGAAAAAGCAGTAAGCAATGGCGGGAGCCCAGAAGAGAACAAATGCACTTTGAAAATCGCAAAAAAATTCCCGGAGTTTGTCGTTCCTGCAATCGGCATATCCCCGCATTATGTTGAGAACAATTCGGAGAGCAGCATAAATGAAGAAATTGAGAGAGTAGAAAAGGAAATTGAAAATGTTGCTGCAGTAGGTGAAACCGGGATGGACGCGCATTATTTTAAGAATTTGGAGAAGCAGGAAAAAATATTTAGAAAGCAAATAGAAATGGCTGAAAAATATAATAAGCCAATAGTGGTGCATTCGAGAGACGCAGAGGAAAAAGTTTTGGAAGTTTTGAGAGAATACAAAGTAAAAATAATGCTTCACTGTTTTATGAAGCCCGAACTTGTAAAAGAGGCGAGCAAAATAGCGTATATTTCTATCCCTACATTCTCAAGTTCGAAAGTTAAAGAAGTAATCAAAAAAACTCCAGAACATAAAATTTTGGCAGAAACAGACGCCCCGTTTTTCTGGTCCGGCTTAAACGAACCCAAGAATGTGGTGTTTGCATACAAACTAATTGAGAAAATAAAAGGCAATAGTAGCACAATAAATAAAAATGCCAAAAAACTGTTTAATTTGGTGTAGACATGTCAATTAGTTTGGGCATTTTTGGAAAGAAAAGAAATGAGAAGAATATTGCCTGCTTTGTTGATGGGCCAAATATGATTAGAAAAGAACTCAAAATTTCGCTTGATAAAATAAAAAAAGAACTGAGTAAGTATGGGAAAATTAAAATTGCAAGGGTCTTTTTAGACCAGTTTGCTTCTGACAAATTGATTGAAGCAGTTGCGAATCAGGGATATGAAGCGGTTATCATCCCTTCTGATGTTGATGTAGCGCTTGCAGTGGATGCGATGAAATTTGTTTTTGATGATAGGATAGATTCCATAGCAATTGTTTCCAGAGACTCGGATTTTAAGCCTCTGCTTGAGAAAGTTAAAGAAAGAGGCAAAGAAGCAATAGTTATCGGAACAAAGCCGGACTTTAGTTCTGCGCTTAAAAATACTGCGGATATTGTAATTGAGATATAATTATTATGCGATTTTATCGTATTCAGATGCTAATGAACTTCTTTTAGCAACCAGGCCGGGCGGGTTGCCTTCGACTCCTTCTGGTGTGTAATTGTTCAACACACAACTCATATCCCCCGCAGTTGATGGGCATCCCTTTCCAATCGCTCCGCTTCCGTCGAGACCGGAGCATAAAAGCTTAACTGTACACTCTATTTGTGATTGTTTGTCTTTGGGATAGTTTTTGTGAACTCCGCACCCAGTAAACCAAGAGGAGGTTCTACCCCAATCGCTCTCAGTTTGTGCTATTGCCGCGGTGTAAGTAACTATATTATAGCCTTTGTAATAAATTCCGCCGCAATATTTCCTTGCAGCTTCTTCAATTATTGGTTTCCATTTTTTGTACTGCGAGATACTCCAGGAGTTAAGATATGGTTTTTTATTAGTGGTCAAGTAAGAAAGGTCGGCGGAATGCGGGAGAAATTGAAGGGGATCAAGATACTGGCCCTTGTATTTAATTTGGAAAAATAATTTTGCTGTTTGTCCTCTTGGTCCTCCGCTAAGCCCAATTGTATCGCCTTGCTTAACTTTATCTCCAGTCGCTACTTTCACACGTGAGAGAGAATTATAAATCGTAACAAAATCATTTTGGTGTTTAAGTGAAACGGTCCACGTATCATCTGCTTGCCGCTTTACCCACGCAACCTCTCCGTCTGCCGATGCTTTTACTGGCGCATTGCCAGTGGTAGATATATCGATACCTGCGTGATACTCGCTCACAGAGCCTCTGTAATTTTTAGCTTTTGCGAGTTGTGGATTAACACGCAGACCAAAACCGCTTGTTACTTTCCCGGAAGCAGGCCAGACAAAATCAGGATGGGAAAAGGAGGCGGCAGGCGCGGGCAAAAACGGAGTTATCGTACCAAAGAATACCAGAACAGCATCAGGCATCGCAAAAATAGCCGAATATAAAGAAGTCTCCTGGGACGCGCCTACAAATGAAACCAGCAAAGCAAGGAGGAGCAAACATTTTGCTTTCATATATCAATTTATACTTTTGAGTATTTAAAATTTAACTTATAGAAAGCAAATTATTTAAAAGTAACGAGATTAAGAGTAGTATGAACCTCCCCCATGGAGCTCCTGTAAAGAGAGCTGTAGATATATCTGTAATAAACTTCGGAGCATTAATAAAAGAATTAAAGAAAAAAGTATTTAATGGATATCTGTGCGAGATGGTTATGGGAGTTGGCGGAATAGAGGAGGGGGTTTTGTTGTTCGATAATGGAAAAATCGTTGCGGCATGGTACGACTATTTAAAATACGGAAAGACAATTGAGGGGGAGGGCGCGATAAAAAGAATTTTGAATGCAAGTGCTGCAAAGTCGGGCGTGCTTGATATTTACCAGCTTACAAACGACCAGGTTCAGCTTATACTTGCATTTAATGAAAAAGCTATTGTTGTGCCAGACGAGAATTCGATTATAAATTCTAAAATAGAAAAATTCTCAGAGTTTTATGAGAACCAAATAAAAGAAATGATTAAAAGTTCTGAAAAAGAAAGTGAAACAGAGGTACTCAAAAAATATAAACTCGGCGATATTAAAAAGAGTGGGAAAGAAAAACTTCCAGAAACAAAGGAAAGTAAAATGAAACTGCCAGAAAAGGTGAGCAAATGACAAGTATTGCAATTACTTCAGGCAAAGGAGGGGTTGGTAAAACAACAATTGCTCTAAATATGGCTCTAGTTTTAAGCAAAATCGGAAAAAGAGTAGTAATAATTGATGCAGATGTAGCTATGGCTAATTTAGGCATAATGTTGGGCATTGACAGAACGCCCGTAAGTTTGCATAACGTACTTATGGGAGAAATGGATATCAAAGATGTAGTGTACAAAGGACCTGCTGGATTGTTTTACGTGCCGTCCGAGCTTTCGCTCCAGAAGTATTTCAAATTGAACTTTTCTAAATTAAAAGAAGCAGTTAAGAAATTAGAGAAGGATTACGACTATGTTATAATTGACTGCCCGCCCGGGCTCGGGGAAGACGCAAAGGCAGCATTGGAATCCGCGAGAACAGCTATTATTGTACTAACGCCAGACCCCTCAGCTTTAGCAGATGCCCTTAAAATGAAACATGTCTCAGAACACAGTGGGACGAAAAATTTAGGTATAATTGTAAACATGATTACAAAAAGAAAATCAGAAATAAGAGCAGAAGACCTGGAAACAGTTAGCGAACTGAAAGTTTTAGCCTCAATACCCGAAGACCCCGTGGTGAGAGATTGTGGAGTAAAGCAAAAGCCGTTGATACTAACAGAACCAAACTCGCCAGCAGCGCTGAAAATAAGGGAGTTTGCAATGAAACTTGCAGGCATAAAAGCAACCTTGCCTGCCCCTTCAAAGAAAGGATTATTAAGCAAAATAATACAAAATATTAAGCATGTATTTAAGAGGTGAAAAAAATGGCAGAAAAAAGACCCTTTGATGTGTTGAACGGCGCACTTGAAAAAAATGTGCTCGTAAAGCTGAAAGGGGATACTGAAATAAGAGGAATACTCAACAGCTTTGATGTGCACATGAACCTGGTGCTCGAAAATGCTGAGGAGATAAAAGAAGGAAAAGTCACTAGAAAATTGGGAATGGTACTCCTCCGCGGGGATACTATTGTCTTTGTGTCGCCAAGTACTTAAGCCCCCTCTAAATAAGGGGCCCATAGCTCAGGGGTAGAGTGCCCGCTTGGCGTGCGGGAGGCCGCGGGTTCAAATCCCGCTGGGTCCATTCTCCCAAAGAGGGCATAAAACAAAGCGGGCTATTTTTAATTGAATTTCAGACACCAGCAATAAAAAGGGCTCGTAGTCGAGTGGTTAAGACGTTCGCTTGACGTGCGAAAGATCCGGAGTTCGATTCTCCGCGGGCCCATCCAACTAAAAATTAGATGAAAACTATCTCAAATTCTCTCTTTGCAAAAGATGAGATTGCCTGTTTAAGTTTTGGGATATTTGCGGGCAATTTCTGAGCACTTTCCTTTTTAATATATATTCTGATATATTTTTTGCCGCCTTCATAAACTGTGCCTATTTTAAATTGTACCGGCGACAAAATTTCTGAAAGAGTTGTAGAAAAATCAGAAATGGATACAACTCTGACTCGTTTTCCAAGCTCTTTTGAGAGAAATGTGGCGGTTCTGCCCCTTCTGCCTATTAAGAGGCCAGCAGGCGAAATGGTAAGTATGAGAAAAAATTTTTCAAATTCAAAGCAGTGAAATATCTCAACAGAGTTTATGTCCACCTTATTCGCTATTTTGACCATTGCCTTTAGAACTTTTAAATCCTCCCCGGTAAACTTTCTTTCCTCTATCTTTTTCTTACATTCGTCGCAGAAATTACCAGTGAGCAGACAAGTGGCGTGTAATGGAATCATAACTAAATAAATAAACAGAATTATAAAATATTATTTCGAATAGTTAAAAAAGAAAAAAGCGGGAAAACCCGCTACAAAAAATTATTTAGTCATAGTGATATCCATTGAAGACACCTTGCTTGTTGTACCGTCCTCATTTTTCAGCTCTTCTGTAGTGATGTTGATATTTTTAATCTGCGCAGATGGTACGAATCTATTTTTTACTATCTGAGTTGCATCCACTGCACGAGAGATTGATTTCCCCCTTGCTTTAAGATGTACCTCGGGCGTACCCTGGTTGAACTGTGTGACCACAGCTAAAACATAGCTCATCACACTTTTTTTTCCTACATATATTGTATTATCTTCTGCCATTTCTAGCACCTCCTTGTGTTGTTAAAAATAAAAAAGGCAAAGGATTTAAATTGTTCTATTTAGAAAGTCTTCTCCCCGCAATAATTTTAGCCTCAGCGTCTGTAGAGCTCGAATTAAGCCTTTTTCTCACGTTTCTAATCTTCCCCTGAAGGCTGTGGAATGCTTTAATTGCGGCAGCAAGAGCATCTCTCTCATGGGCATTTTTCCCGTGCGCTAATTTATTCTTCTCCCCTATAGAAAGCGAATGGATAGGGACAAAAAGCCTGCATTTGAAATTTGATTTTAGTTTTTTTACAAGCTTAGACGGAGGACGCGTATCTGTGGCTATTACCGAGGGCGAAAAATTTTGCAGTTTGTTAATTAAAAAACCTATGCTCTTTGAGCGCCAACTGTTTAAATAAACTAATTTACCGTTGAAATCTAAAACCGCAATCGCAGTTGTGGTGCCTGCATCAATCCCTACAATTATAGCATCACCTTATTTAAAATAATAAAGGAAAAAATACAAAAAGAGAAAATACAAACTATCCTTTTCTTCCCTTGAGGTAGAAAATGGTGTTCAAAATTAAATTCTCAGAACCGGTCTCTCCAGGGTCAAATGCGAAGTAAATAACTTTGCTGCCTCCAAAATTTGTATTTCCCTCAATTACTGCAAAATGTGCTACATTTACTTTCTCGGGGTCCTTTATATTAAACATTGCAAGGGGCTTTCCAGTCCCCTTCAAATCGACATCGTAAACTTTTGTGTAGAATTCAGATGTCTGATAACCTTTAAATATTGGGTGAAACTGGTCAACTACATCTAAAGTTGCATGAACAACTTCTGAGCGCAGTGTTTTCTTCTCATGTGTTGGGCCTCCTATCTGAACCGGCATCACATCCCCAAGCAGACCTATACCAATATCCCATCCGTAAAACATTGGGTCATTCGGGTTTTCCCTTGTGCATGCATCTCCGATAACTATTAAATCCGCGCCTGCTTTTACTCTGTCTGCAACAGCCTGCCTTGCCAAACGTGGGCAGTATCTATCCCCCTGCAGTATAATTATATCATAATTACTAAGAGCTCCTGGATAAACGCTATCCGGATCCCATCTATCCACCATTACCTGAACCTGGTGGTATTTGGCTGTTTTTGTTTGAAGCAAGCTCAATAAAGCAGGAGAAATTTTTCCGACAACTGCTATATTTATTGGTGGTGCAGGAAATATAGCGTTAAGAATTGGGACCTGCGAGAAATCCACAAGCCCAAATTTACCCGCAACAAATATTCCGAGTAAAATTATCAAAACTATTGGAACAATACTCTCATAATTTGTTTGTCCTTTACGCATCATATCACCTGATAATATAGACGCCTGCCTATATTCACACTATAATCTATGTTTAATTATTTATAAACTTTTGTTTAATTTAAAGCTTTTCTATTGAAGCTGAGAAAAAATAAAGGTTAGTCGCAACTTGCTAGGTAGTCAATAATATTCAAGAGAAATTGATGAGATGGGAGATTCTCTGGTGGGAAAGCTAAATAAACAATTCTGCCGGTTGTTTTGATATCGAGAAATGCGGGGTAAGTTTCGTTGTTGGTCAAACTTACATCCATCAACCTAGAAACAACTACTGGATTTGCCTCGATTTTTGAAAAAATAAATGGCGATGTAAAATTCAAATAAGTTTCTTTTGCAATACCAGAGAGCATCAAATTGTCCTGCTTGTTCATAACTCTCCTAAAATAGAAGTGCGTCACGTTTCTCTCTCCCAGATATTTGATAAATAGAATTGAATCAAAAGCTCCGAGGTTCTGCTTTTCTTTTAGTTCTTTCATTGCTTTCTCGTAGGGGGTTGTTTTGTTTTTTGAATAATTTTTGCTCTGCTCTTTCAGCTCAGCTATACGTGTTGGCGTGTAGAAAAGCTCTGTTGCGCTATCGCCAATCCACAGCAGGTCGCCGCCGGAATTAATATACGCCTTCAACGCTTCTGCCCGGCCAACTGAAAGCTTTTTGCAGTGCTCTAAAATAACCAGCTCGTAATTTTTCAGCAAATTGAAGTTCAGCTCAGAGCAGTGAATTAACTCCACATCCGCAGATGGTCTATACCTCATAATTTCTCCCCTCAAAGCAGTTGGATTTCCCATACCTGAATTTCCATAGGCGAGGGCGATTCTTGAACGGCCGGCTATAGAGCAGTAAATAGGGCACCAGCCGGGTATTTGATGGCAGTTTATCCAGTCCAATTTAGTAAGGACAAAAAACAATACTACTACAAGCAGAGCTACAACAATTATATGCGGAAGCTCTTTTTTGAGTTCTTCTACTGTGTTCAAACTACCACAATATAATATGGCGGGCTATTTAAAATAATTTAACTCTTAGTTAGTAAAACTTTTAAATAAATAAGAGGATATGAATATATGAAAGAAAAAATTACCGCTCCTGCTTCTTCTGCAGGCCTTATACGTTTCTATGATGTAAAAACAAGCAATATACAATTAGAGCCGACGCTGGTAGTTGGGTTCGCAGTTGCAATAATTGTTTTAGAAATTTTGTTCCAAATAGTTTAAAAATTAGAAATGAATTTTTTCATTCTGGCAGACGCTTCTAACCTTATTTTTGGTTTTGTGGCCAATATAAATGTGTTTTGAAGAGGAAGTGCCTGAAGCGTTTTTACAAGTGGAGAAATCTCTTTGAGCTGAACTACTTTCTTTTTCTGCTTAATGTTAACCTCAAAATTCTGCGATGGATAGTCGGGTATGCATACCACAAAATCGTTCTCTTCAAAATATTGCTTTAGAAACTCCTCTATCTTGCCTCTCGCATTAGAAGAGTGCAAGAATGATTTAAAAGCAGGCGAAGGTGTTATTACGAGAGCTTTTTTGAACAGTCCGCGCTCCAAATAACTTCCAATTATGCTGCTTCCAAGTTCTTTCAAATAAAACAGTAGCTCAAAATCTCTGCCGTTTATAATTTCATCTCTGCTTATCCATCCGTTTTTCATTGCAATTCTCAATCCTTTTGAAATCATTTCCTTTGCTATCCTCGCTGTTGGGTGAAGATATACTGCGGAGAACATAAAATAGCGCGCGAGAAGCAGACTTTCTGCTGTGCTTATGCTCTTCTCGGGCACGACTAATTTATTTTTATAAATTTCCATGGAATCCAATAATCGCTGAGCATCAATTTTTCCATAAACTCCGCCAGTGAAATAGCTATCTCTTAACAAATAATCCAGCCGGTCAGTTCCCAAATCTCCCGAAATAATTATCCCATATCCTTTCCCTTTGAGATACTTTTCAATTTTTTTTGCGTTCAGTCTGCTTTCTACCAGCGGAGCAATTTTCTCTTTAAAAATTTTTAATGAATTTTTTTCGTGGGAGAAGTTTTTCAGAATTTCCTCGCCAACATGCGAAAATGCGGAATGCCCAACATCGTGGAGAAGAGCCGCTATTTTAAGCGCCTCTCTGTCCTCTTCACTTAATTTTAAATTTTTAGTAAAAATATCTGTAAAATGCAGAACTCCAAGAGAATGCTCAAATCGCGTGTGGGTGGCAGATGGGTATACAGAGCTGATGCCTGGAAGTTGAGAGATATAGCGCAGTCTCTGCATAGGCGCAGAATCAAGCACCTTTTTCTCTATTTCATTGATCAAAATATCTCCGTGTACTGCATCTCTAATAATTTTCATACAATACGCCTAAACTAAAGAAAAAACCCCTTTCCTCTTTTCAATTATATATCCCTCCTCTCTCATTATCTGCAAAACTGCGCCGCATGCATTTGAATTCAGTTTGAGTTCTGCACAGAGGGTAGGAAAATCTTTAGGTCCAGATTGCAAAATGCTCTTTGTTTTGTCAGAATATTTTCCATAAAATGAATTAAGCAAGATGTAGTATTTCTTGTCAAATCCCCTTATTCCGGTAACATCAGAATCTCTGCCTTTTGTTTTCAAAAGTTCTGAAAGGGAGCGTGCAGCTCCTTCAGTATCCAGCAGCAAATATCCCTGCTTCTCAAGAACATCAATCTGGGAGCTTAAATTTACTGGTTTTTCTGAGCTGTCAGTTTTAGCGTTTGAAATTTTTTTTACCATCTCCAAAACAATATTGTTTTTAGCTTCGCTTTCTAAGCGTTCCTTTTCAACTAAAACAAAAACTCCTGGGGAGAGCTCTAGAAACTCTAAATTCATCCCTTCTCTAATTCTTGCCTTTTCAATTAGCGAACCAGGGAATACGATTGCAAGGGTATCGCCGTATTTAAAAACTCTCATAAACACATTAGGAGTATTCAATTAAAATACATATCTAAATTATTTTTTAACTTCCACGACTCTCCCTTCTGGAGAAACTTCTCTGAAAATTTGGGCCCGAAAGCTCTTTATCTCAACATCTGGAAATTTCCATGCGTCTGGGGGAAGGCCCGCTTTTAAGCACAAATGCATTAAATACTCTTCTTTGCTCCAGTTAAACTCAACTGGCACCTGCGGAAGAAGAAGACCGGAAATACCATTTTTTTCAATTATCAGCCCGTCTCTGCCAATTTCTATTTTTTTTAGAAGCTGGGCTGGAGAGGAAAAAGATATTTTTTTGGGAATTGAAAGCAGGCTCACCTCAATAGTGATTTTGCTCAGCTCTCCGTAGGAAAGCTGGGGGAAGCGGGGATCTGCAAATGCTGCGCTTAAAGCAGCCTCAACAACGCCTCTCTTCAAATCAACTGGGGAAGGAAAGCCAATGCAGCCTCTCAGCTCCTTGGAAGGATACTCCTCAAGAGTAACAAAAATTCCTGCCCTTCCCTCAATATCTGCATCAATTCTCTTTTCAGCTCTCAAATACTCCTCAATCGCCTTTCTCGCAATTTTAACCATCTTTTCCCCTTGCTTTAAAGAGAACATAGAGAAATTAGGCAAAAACAGTTTAAATGCTTTAAAAGTTACTACTGAGTAGTTACATCTTAAGTAAAGTATTTAAATAATGACTGCTATATTTGTATGTGGGTAAAATGAACTACTACTTAGCTGCTGTAGTTGGATTAATTGTTATAGTTGGAGCTTTCGTTATTTTCACCAATCCAGGTGTTACTGGTATGTTCACTGCATATGAGAGCACTCCCGCAGCGCTAAAAGTGTCCCCAACGCCGAGTGCCACTGCTTTGCCAACAGCTACTCCAACAGCAACGCCAAGTGTGCAGACGCCGACTCCAACACCTCAGGAAAAAATAAAAGTGAAAAAAGCAGCAATAGCAATAACAAATGTGAGCTTTGAACCGATTGCCCATCCCAGAGTCACAGAAATGCACATTGTTGTGCTTAATGCCGGAACCGAGGACATCAACGACCCAACATATGATGTGAAAATAACAGATGAAAATGGAACTGTTGTCTATGAGAGAAAAGATGCAGTCACAAAAATAATAAAATATGCAGTAATGAAACCGGGAGAAAGTGTGCAGGATGATGTAATTATTCAGCAAAATATGCCAAAACCCGCAATATACAATTTCTATATTTCAATAAGAGATGGAAATGACCCCACTGTTCTTGGCCAGTTCTACAAATTATTCAAAATAGCCTCTTAATTCAAATAATTATTAAATATCGCAGCTTAATTTCTACATGAACAAATATCTCATATTTGGAATATTGGGGATAATAGCAATAAGTTTGAGCGGATGCGTGAATACAGGGACCACAGCAACTCCAAGCGCAACTACTACAGTTTCCCCGGCTATAAAAAATGCAACTCCAACACCAACTGAAGCAACTCCCACTCCAAGCGCAACAGTCACAAAGCTGAAAAAAGCAAAGCTGGAAATAAGCGGATACAATATTGTATGGCTGGACGCACAGGCAAAGGGAAGTATTGATTCAGTTAACTTTTCTATAGAGAACACAGGCAACAAGGCAATAGAACAGCCAAAATTCTACATCAAAATAAACGACCCGGATGGAAAGAAAATCTATGAGAATGAAAATGCAGTAACAAATATTATTTCATGGGCTCCTATTGAAGCAGGAAAGAAAATTGAGGCGCAAGTGATTGTGAGGATGGATGTCGATAAAGCTGGAGAGTACAGATATTATATGGAAGCGTTTGACGCATATGACAACACAACGCTGGGCGAAGTGAACGGAGCAAACATAATCGGAGCTAAATAAAAGAGAAGGGGAAAGCAAAAAAAGATGAGTGTAGATAAATAAAGTATGAACTACCCAGAGCATTTATTTATAGGCATTGTTGTAGCAATACCATTGCTTGTCTATTTCAACACGCTTAACCTAACTGCTCTTGCAGTTGCGGCCTTTGGTGCTCTTGCTCCTGACATTGACCATAACAAATCTAAAATATTTGCAATTGTTTCTCTCGCCCTCTTAATTGCAGTTTCGCTTCTAAGCTATCCGTTTTTTTCTTCGCGCTTTACCGCATTTGCATTTTTTAACAGCAAGATAAATGTTTTTGCAGTTGCG
>WALN01000014.1 GCA_015522865.1 Microcaldota archaeon | reverse complement strand
CTCCCCTAAATCTTGTTGCAGCAGCAAGATGTCCTTGCTTATATGTAATATATCCATAAGGGACAACGGAAATATTTTGTGTGCTCACAACATTTGCTAGAACAGAAGTTGTTTGATTTATTTGGGCATTTGCAGAGCTGAGTACTGAGCTCCTCATAATAATCAGAGAAAGAACAACAACAAGCATAACACCTCCAAGTAAGAGGATGTACTCAAAACTGCCTTGAGATTTTCTCATAAGAGAATAAATAGTTAGTTATAAAAAAACTTTCTTTTTATCTATATTCTAAAAGAGAATTACTATTTAATGCATAACCTATGCCATTGCCAATACTAAAAGCAAGCTGAGAAAGGATTCCGAGTAGCCCCTTTTTAGGTTCGAAGATGCATTTTGAAGTTGTGTTTATTTTGCCCATTTCCCGCGCTTTTTTGAACGCGGAAGATTCGTTGCCAACAGCATCTATTAGGCCAATCTTTTTTGCCTGCGATGCAGTTAATATTCTAGCGTCAGTAATTTGAGAAAATAAGGAAAGATTAAGCTTTGAACCCCTGGCTTTTTTTACATCATTCTCAAAATTCAAAAAAGTTTCATTTACCAAATTTTCAAATATTTTTCTTTCCTCTGGTGTCATATTGCGGTAACCAGAACCAATATCTTTCATTTTACCAGATTTAATTGTCTCCTCTTTAATGCCCAGCTTTTCGAAAAGTGAATGGTAATTTATTAAAGTTGCTCTCGCGCCTATACTGCCAGTTATCGTGTTTGGATTGGCAACAATAAACGCTGCTGGTGAAGAGATATAATAACCCCCAGACGCAGCTACATCCTCGAAATAAGCTACAACTGGCTTCCTTTCAGAAGCAACTCTGTCGAAAAGTTCTTTTGAAGCTGCTGCCGAACCTCCTGGAGAATTAACAACCATCAAAATGGCCTTCACTTTCGGGTCCTTGTCTGCTCTGTCAAAAAGAGAAATTAAGTTGTCTACACTTGCGGAAGGTGAAAGAAAAGAACCAGAAGAGTAGGCAATCGGTCCCTCCACTTTAATTATTCCAATGCAAGGAGAAAAGGAATTGCGAAGGAATGAAAATGCCAGAATAAAAACAATTACCGCCAAAACCAAAACAATTAGAACTAGCTGCATAGCAGATGTTTTGTTGGTTTTTTTAGCCATATTATTTAAAATGCAGGAAAGTTTTAAATTTATATGAATTATTTAAGCTTGATATTGTTTGTGCTCCCAGCTTATTTTGCCAATATCACTCCTTTATTCCTTGGCGGCGGAAAACCATTAGATTTGGGGAAAAAATTTACTGATGGAAAAAGGATATTTGGAGGGCATAAAACTATAAACGGTTTTGTTTTTGGGATAGTAATCGGCGTAGTTGTAAGTTTCGCTATCGCTTTTTCTGGTCTGCTTAATTTTTCTTTTTTTCATACTGTTCTTATTGGCTTTATGGCGTCTTCAGGAGCTATGTGCGGCGACTGTTGTGGAAGTTTCCTTAAAAGAAGGATGGGAATAAAAGAAGGGGAAACTTTGCTTTTTTCCGATCAGCTAAGCTTTATAATATTTGCAATTATTTTTGCAAGCCCTTTTTATGCTTTTTCTATAGATGGGATAGTTTTCATCCTATTGCTCACTTTTGTTCTCCATTATTTCTCAAATAAAATCGCCTTTCTCCTTAAAATAAAAAAAGTTCCGTGGTAGTTCAATGGCCCTGCTTAAAAAGGAAGAAAAAGACTTCCTCATAAAATTTTTAATCTATTTTTTTCCGCCCTATATTATATTTCACTTCGTCAGGGAAAGTGGCGCGCTTATAAAATTTACAATTGAAGCTGAAAAATTTTTGCTCTCTATCAGCGGCACGAAGGTGCTCTCAAAAGGCAGCTTGTTGTTTATAAACAACAATGCGCTCAAAATTGTTTTTGAGTGCACGGGCATAACCAGCATCCTTCTATTTCTTTCAATAATATTTGCAGATTCTCACTGTGAAAAGCGAAGGGCAAAAGCAATAGTAATTTTTGTTCCTTCACTTATTCTTATAAATTTACTGCGGCTCTTCTTTATTTTCTTGATTGGAGTTAAATTAAGGTTAGATATTGAGATGCTTCACATGCTAACGTGGTTTTTAGATATGGGGATTGTGATCCTCATGTGGATGTGGACCGCGGATATAAGGTTGCACAGACAAACAAAAAATAAATAATAGTTGCGGTGTTATGTTTAACATACAGCCCCGTAGTATAGTGGTCAAGTATGACAGGCTCTGGACGAAGCTCTCTTTTTCTTGTAAGAAAAAGAGACCTTCAGGAGAGAAAAAGAACGAACAGCTTAAGGAAAAAAGTTCTTGATACAACTTCTTTCTAAGAAGTTGCTTCAGAAAGAACGAACTTCTTTCTTTGGAACATCTTAGTACTTTCTTTCTTTTTAAGAAAGAAAGGACCAGTCTTGATGCAGCTTCTTTCTAAGAAGTTGCTTCAGAAAGAACGAACTTCTTTCTTTGGAACATCTTAGTACTTTCTTTCTTTTTAAGAAAGAAAGGACCAGTTCTTGATGCAACTTCTTTCTAAGAAGTTGCGGAGAAACCTGCTGACACCGGTTCGAATCCGGTCGGGGCTATGCTCTATGATGATAAGCTAAACTGAAGAATGATGATAAGAGAGTCGACTGATGAGCAGCTAATCCATAACTTCGTGTATAAGCTTAATCTCATCAGAACTAAGAATTTTGCCTTTTTTGAAGGCTTCAAAGAGTTTTTGGGCGTCTTTTTTAAATTCTTTAAGCTGCTTTCTATTATCTTTTTTCTCTTCTTCTCCGGTTGGTTTTATTTTTTGTATGGTCTCAGCTATTTCTTTTCTCAATTCTCTAGCCGCTTTGAAGTAGTCTATAGTTTTTTTGTGGTGCCCATTGCTCTGCTTTGCATGTAACAGTATAGCAGAATGAAGGGCCCGTGCCTCTGATTCCTTCTTTTTAATTTCTCTCTTTAGTTCATAAAGTTCTGTTCTCAGAGGAATGAGCAATTTCGCTTCTTTTGCTTTCTTCCTTAGCTCTTTAATATTCTTGGAAATAGTTTTCTCTTGTTTGGGCGAGAAAACCTCGGTTTGCAGCTTCCACTCAAACTCTTCTATTTTTTCATTAATTAATTTGTAGGGCGGTAGGTTAGTATCAAATGATTTTAGTTTTTTAGCAATCTCATCAAATTTTTTTACAAGCGGCTTAATTTGCTTTTGGATTTCGTCCCTTTGCTGTTTAAGCATCAGAACCTGCTTATTCTCGCTTTCCCTTAGCTCTTTTTCTCTCTTCGCTTTTTCCAATATAGCTTTAAACTTCAAAATTCTTTCTCTATTTTTCTTAACCAACTCGCTAGCATTCATATTGCTCCCTTACTACATAAAACGTCAAACTTAAAGATTAGTTTCAATCTCCGCTATATATTCATCAAGCTCTGCCCTCTGCTTTTCAAGAAGCTTCTTTATCTTAACCAATCTTTTCTGGTTGAGCTCGACTTCTCTATACTTTTTAGCTGCCCTATTAAAGTGCTCTATAGAAAGGGTATAATAATTTTCCTCATCCATTCTTTTCGCTATATCCGCGAGTATTTCTCCAAGAAAGCGGTTAGCGGCTACTTTAACATCCTTTTTTATCTGGTGCTCTCGCTTGAGATTCTCCTTTATTATTCTTACCACTCTAGCATTGGCAAAAGGCAATCCCATTTCTTCTAAATCATTTTCTTCTGTGCTATTTTTTTCTTCTTCCATGTCATCCCCTATTAATTAAACAAAATTTATTTTTAAATTCCTTTGGTAAAAGAAAGCATTTTTAAGTTAATCGCCCTAAATATTACAGGTGAATATATTGAAAATCGCTGATCTAAAGCAAGGAATGTCGAACGTCGAGCTAGAGGCTGAAATAGCTAGCGTAGGAGACGTACGAGAAATAAATAAATATGGTAGAAGCCTAAGAGTGGAAAACATAATGCTGAAGGATGACTCCGGCACTATCCAAATGTCGTTGTGGAACGAGAATATAGACAAAGTAAAAGAGGGAGACAAAGTGCATATAAAAAATGCATACATAAACACTTTCCGCGACAACATTCAGGTAACACTTGGAAGGTCTGGCACCATTGAAGTTGTAGAATAACTTATTCTAAGAATAGGATGTAATAGCAGGTATGCTAACAGCGCTAGTGGATATTTTATGCTTTATGCTTTAAACAGAAATAACGCAAGAAAAGAGATAAGGCCCAAAAAGAGACCAAAAAGCGTTAAATCTCTGCAAAGCAATAAAGATTTTCTGCTCTGCCTAAAGAGCATAAGGTATATAGTATATGCGAAAATTAAATCAGTAAGAAGCACAAGCACCAAATAATAAACATTAGCAGAGAGCACAAAAGGCACAAGGGTTAAAACGAGCGCAAACAAAATAAAAAGAGAGGAAATAATTGAAGTTTTTTGTTTCCCAATAAGTATTGGTAATGTTTTGGCGCCAGATGCTCTATCCCCGCGTACATCTCTAATAGTAATTATCAGCTCTCTGCCCACTCCAACAAAAAAGACAATTAGAAGCAGGAGAACAACTAAAGGCGAAAAATAAGTTGAAACTAACAAATTTCCATATATAAAAGGCGCGCACATGGAAAATGCAATAAAGAAATTCCCTGCGAGTGGAAGAGGTTTAAGCAGCTTGTCGTAGATAAGAGCGAGCAAGACTAAGAGCAAAACAAATAGCTCGCAGTACAAATTAGAAAATATAATTACAAGAGCAAATCCAGCTAAGAACAAAAATAATGAAAGGGCCAATGCGGCATTTTTGCTGATGTCACCGCTAACAATCGGCCTATCAAAGCGTTTGTTCTTTTTGTCAGATTCGTATCCGAAATAATCATTAAGCGCAAATGCCCCCCCGGTGATTAAGGCGGGCCCAAAAAGAGCAAAGAAATTTGAGAGAGTAAGCAAAGTGTAAAAATTGGCATATGCCAGCTCCCCAACAAATATACCTACAAAACTGAGTAAAGAATGTTCGGCTCTCGTCAATTTCAGGATGGTTGTAAGCTTCATATAGCTAGTAAAAGGAATTAAAATAAAATTGTTCTGCAGTATGAAGAGCAAAAAAAATTAAAGCATTCCCGAGTTATTTTAGCATGGGCATTTTTGAAAGAGGAGACGAGGCTGCAATTTTCAGAAATGAAAACGTGCTACTGCCAGAGTATCTGCCGGATCAGATAATTGACAGAGAGAAAGAGATGAACGAGATAGTTTCTGCGCTAAGGCCAATTTTAGAAAAAAGAAAAGCAACAAACTTGTTTATATACGGCCCATCAGGCACGGGAAAGACAACTATTATAAAATATATTATAAAAGAGTTTGAAAAAGAAGCAAATAAAGTATTTACAAAATACATAAACTGTTGGGAAAGCGCAACACAGCAAGCAGTACTTTCCGATATTGGTGAAAAGTTAAATGTTTTCTTGCCAAGGAGGGGTCTTGCGCCGGATGAGATTTTCAGGAGAATTTTAGAAGTGATGAAAAAAAACAGCGAAGCAGGAGTTGTAATTTTAGATGAGGCGGACCAGATATTTAACAATAAGGAAGAGGGCATATTGTACAGGCTCGCAAGAGCTAAGGAGATAAATGGCGCGGAATTTCATTTAATTCTTATTTCAAATTCTATAATGCCGCTAATCTCAGCTGATGAAAGGATCAGAAGTTCGTGTGCGTTTGAGAAAATAGAGTTTAAAAAATACTCGCCCATGCAGCTCAAAAAAATACTTAAAGAAAGAGCTGAAATTGCATTTGTAAAAGATGTGTGCTCTGAGGAAGTAATAAGTATATGTGCCGCTCGCGCAGCAAAGAGCGGCAGCGCAAGGATAGCTCTGGAGATGCTCTGGAAAGCTGGGAAAAATGCAGAAAACGAGGGAAGCAACAAAATAATGAGAAAGCATATCAACACGCAACAAAATGAAAGTATAATAAGAGTAAAGAAAAAATTAGAATTACTGAATAAAGAGCAGCTCAAACTTCTAAAGCTCATAAAGAACAAGCCCATCAGCTCCGGGGAAATATATAAGAAAGTACCAAATTCAAGCGAAAGGACTATTAGAAGTTATTTGAAACACCTCGAAGAGCTAAAGCTGATTAAAGCAGAGGAAATTAACAATAGAGGCAGAACAAGAATTTTCAGCCTCAATTTCAACCCTGATTTGATATAATTTTATCTAGAGGTAACAATCTCAATCACGTCGTTGTTCTTTAGCACATGCTCTTTTCCAAGCGTTCTGTTGGTTTTTACATCAATAGCTTTTATAAATTTCTCTGCAAACTCTGAGTGTATTATTGAAGCAAACTCCAACGCGTTTGTATTGGGCGGGACAAGATAGCAGTCGGGCAATATTCTGCCCTCAGAGTCTTTCAATTTGTTGTTGGGCACGGGATACACCGCAATATAATTGAGCAATTTAAAAACAGCAGCCTCAAGAGTTTCCTGAACTCCGGTAGTTTTGTGAACATCTAAAAAATTTTTAATTTTTTCAAGCGCAATTTTTTGCTTTTCATTTAGCTGCTCGCTTTTAATTATTTCAAAATGGGAACTTCCGGGAACATAGGTTATAATTTTAGTTTCTGCGGCTTCTTTCAGCGCAAGCTCAAATTCTGCTGAACATCCAATAACTAACTTCTGCGGGAATTGCTTACGTATTTTCTCCAAATTTTTTTCTGCTTTCCCATCTACATCTATTTTGTTGGCTGCAACTAATATGGGCATGCTTTTTTTTCTCAGCTCACTTGCTAGCTTTTTTATATCCTCTGCGGTAAAATCATCTAAAGAAGGAGGAAAATTTTTTAATATTTGTTTAACCTCCGCCTCCTTTATTTTCATACCAGAAAGCTGAGCTGTAATCGCTTCTTCGGGCTTCAAATTTTTATGCACTAATTTGCTCCAATTTTTGTTGAGGATAGAAAAAAGCCAGGCGTCAATCTCCTCTTCAAGAAAAGCTACATCCTCAACTGGGTTGTTGGTTACACCTGAAACATCCACTACATGTATTAGTGCGTCCGCCTGTCTCAAATCATCTAAAAACTGATTTCCCATCCCTTTTCCCTTTGATGCGCCAGGAACTAAACCAGCAACATCGATCAGCTTAACTGGAACAAAACGTATCCCATCTACGCAAAAGCCTTCCCTCGGATTACATTTAACCCCAAACTCCTTTTCAACACAATTAACTCTTACAAACCCCACGCCAAAGTTGGGTTTTATTGTTGTGAAAGGATAGGAAGCTATTTGAGCTGGTGCAAGAGAAAGGGCTTTAAACAATGTACTTTTTCCTGCATTGGGCGCCCCAACCAATCCGATGAGCATTATACAATTAATACAAGAAATTTAATATATATGCACATTAATTAAAATCGATGTACAATACAACTACGAAAAATAAGTCTCAGTTGCTTACTGAAAAATACGCTCCGCACACTTTCTCGGAATTTATCGGCAATGCAAGCGCGGTTGGGGTTATAAAAGAGTGGATAAAAAAAGCTGAAAGAAAAGAAAAAATTAAACCGCTGCTTATATCAGGGGCGACGGGGGTGGGCAAAACAACGCTTGCCCAAATAATTGCTGATGAGGCTGGCTGGACATTGAATAAATATGTTGCTTCAGACCTGGCAAAAAAAGAAGACACAGAAAAATTGAAAGGAAGAGATATAAAAAAAGATTTGTTCGGGAGAAAAAGAGCAATATTTATTGATGAAGTGGGAACTAATGAGTCAGCAGCAGCTATTTCAGATATAATAAAATCATCAAATGCACCCGCGATACTCGCAACAGATAATTTATGGAGTAAAAAACTTGCCGCTCTAAGAGCATACTGTGAAATTGTTCAGTTGAAGAAGATAAACTCAAGAAGCATAGCAAAATATCTCAGAGAAATAGGAGAAAAGGAAGGAAAAAAAGTTGATGAAAAAAATATAGAACAAATCGCCGCAAATTCCAGCGGAGATCTGAGAAGTGCATTAAACGATTTCCAAAATTACTTAATTAGCGGCGAGGCAGTAATACCGGAAAGAAACAGGAGCCAGCAAATATTTAAAACACTTCCAAAGATATTTAAATCTCCTGATTTGAAAACTGCACTCGAAGAGTCGGATAAATCCGAGCTTGATTTGGACTTTCTGATAAAATGGATTGAAGAAAATGTTCCTTTAGAATATAAAAATAAAGAGGAGATTGAGAAAAGCTATTATTATCTCTCTAAAGCGGATATTTTCAGAGCCAGAATTATGAGGCAGCAATACTGGGCATTTCTCAGATATGTGAAAATGTTCGGAATTGGGGGGGTTACTTTAAGTAAAGAAAAACCATATTTTGGATTCGTGCGATATAACTTTCCGTCAGTAATAAAAAAATTAAGCGGGCTAAAAAAGAGAAGGGGAGCATTAAGAGAGATAGCCAAAAAAATAGGGGAAAAAACACATTCCTCAAGTAAAAGGGTAATTAAAGAATTTCTGCCTTATCTGCCGCCTTCACGTTTCAGCAAATATTTTGAATTAAAT
>WALN01000013.1 GCA_015522865.1 Microcaldota archaeon | reverse complement strand
TATCCAAAGAAAATCAGAGAAGGAGAGTATCTGTTGCAGCTTGCAAGCCAAGCAACTGGTACAAACACAGCAACATACGGACCATTTGGTGAAGGCGAAGAGGCATTCAACCAGGATGGGTACGTAGTCAAAGTAAACACAATAGCAGCTGGAGCAACAGGTGGAGCAGGCTCCTGCACATTAACAGGAACCGACGCACTCGCACCATCAGTTGCACACGCAGACACAGTTACTGCATTAGACACATCAACATCTCCATTAGTTGTGCTCGACTCACAGGCAACAGCAGCTAACGAAATAGTTGTTGGAGGACCTGTTGTAAACACAGTCGCAGCAGCAACATTAACTGGAGATGACGCAAACCTACAGGGCAAAGCACCAATTGTCAAAGTTGTTGGCACCAAGGTGGTTGTTGCAGGTTATACCGCAGCAGACACAACTGAAGCAGCCAATGCTTTGGAAAGCTGGTTAGCAAGCCACAGAGATTCAATCAGCAGATAAATTCTGCTCAATACGGGGAGCTTCGGCTTCCCGCTCTTTTATTTTTTATTTCGAAATTTTCAAAAATGTTTTTAATTAGTTGTTTCTAATTGTTGTATGCCAGAATATATGGGGAAGAAATTGATTCTCTTCTTTATTTTGCTCTTGCCACTTATTGTTGCACAGAGTGCTGAACCACACTTTCAAAAACAGAATGGAAAAGTAATTATTTCTTACTGGCCAAATCCAGTACAATTTACATCAAACCTTTCATTTACAATTCCCCTTGATAAAAATTACGTTCAGCCAAAAAGAGTAACAATTTCTGGGCCTGTTCTTAAAGAGCTTGGATGCAAAAAAATTGAGAGTTATAAATATAGATGCATGGTCTATCCACCTCAAAGTGGAGAGTATGTGATTAAGCTGTACAATAGCAACAACAAGGCAGTTGATGAGGCTCTGCATATAATGCTCAAGGAAGATGGCAGCCTCTCTGCAGTTTTGCGTGTAAAGAAGAACAACATGCCGCTTTTAATTGCGGCACTTTCGCTTCTTGGAGTCGCTGTATTGGTAGGCATAAGCCTGTATCTCTACTCCAAAGTAAAGGTTAAGCTCAGAGCAGGAAAAGCGGAAAGGAGAATAGTTGAAATCAAAAAGGAGCTTGACGCACTTCCAAAGAGATTTATAAAAGGGGAAATTCCATCTGAGCTAGAATATAGAAAAATAGAGACCGCTTTAAATAAAGAGCTTATTGAACTCGAAGCGTATGTTAAGCAGAACAAAAAATAGAAAGTATTAAATGCTTAATTTTCATTTTTTATACATGAATGCAAACACCATTTTTACGATTGTAGTAATAGGCTCATTTGTTTTTGGTATGTTTATTTATTTTGGGATGAACAAGACGAGAATGCATACAAACGCGCCTATACAAAATGTTACTGAATTTTCGGGTTTTGGAGAAGCTAACGCAACTATTTCAGATTTCACCAATTATTTGGTGGTTTCATGCAACACAAGCAATTACAGCGTAATTTCAGAACTTCAAAAAATTGAGAATGTAACAAACGCCTACTTAGGCGGCCAGAGCTTAATAGTGGTTTCTGCTACCTCTCCAGAAGACGCTAAAAAAATAGTCCCAAAAGTCTCTTCTGTGCTTTCGCCATTTTGCAAAGCAAGCGTTTTAAGAGCGGCGTATATTTCGCTTGAGAATACAGTTGTTCTAAAAGATAAGAAGAACAATACTCTGAAAGTGTATCCCAGAGAAATAGAACTTTCTGCATACAAAATGGGAAAGAGCGGGATAGAAGCATTCGTTTATCCCTTCTCAAAAAAGGGAGAGAACATTTCTGTTGAGGTTTATGGTGTTGTTGATTCAAGAGGGGAGGAAAAAATTGTTAAGAGATTTATTGCTCAGGAAAAGCAGAGGCCGATTGAACTGAAGAGCTGGGAAGGTGAAGTTAAAGCAAAAATTACCAAGCTCGAGAATAGAGGAAAAGCAAGTGCAAAAATTGAGTGGAAGGAGAGAAATATAAATACAAGTTCAATTAAAGGTACATTAAACAGATATGGAAACGCTTCAATTGACTATACAAAAAAGGACTGGGTATATATTGATAATAAATTGAGCAACGCCACCAAGAAATTGGTTAAGAATCTCTCATGGGTTAGAAGTTTAAGTTTTTCAAATGGAAAAACAAGAATTTCTATTGGCAATTTTTCAGATGAGAGTGAGGTTGTTAAAACATTAGTAAACATCACGAACACAACCCCCGAGCTACCGAGAAGTGTTATTTCAGTGAGTTTCAACACCTCTAATTTTTCCGCGTTCTCAGATGTAGTTTCTTCCCTCTTTTCTAACTATAGCGAAGTAAGCATTTTGAGGAAGGCAGAAGTCAGCTTTGTAAATGCTTCTAAAAATTACACTTTTGATTTTCCAAAAACATTTGAGGCAAATGTTTATCCCTCTTTAAAAGTGAATGAAACAGCAGATTTGAAAGTTGATGTTCTCTATACGTTGCAGGGCATTTTGAGTATTGCTGCAGCACCATATAGGTAAATAAAGGATTTTAAAAGTGTAATGTGAATTTATGTTAAAAGGTGATTTTATGGTAAAAGACGGAGACGTAGTGCTGATAGATTATACAGCAAAAGTTGATGGAAATGTTTTTGACACAACTAATTTGGAAGAGGCAAAAAAAGCAAACATTTTTCGAAAGGAGGCGAAATATGAGCCAATGCTTGCAATAATTGGTAAAAATATGCTCATCAAGGGGCTTGAAGAGGCAGTAGTTAGTATGAAAGAAGGCGAAGAAAAGGAATTTACTGTCCCTCCGGAGAAGGCATTTGGAAACAGAGACCCTTCGCTTGTAAAGTTAGTTTCACTTTCGCAATTTAGAAAGCAAGATATCAACCCAGTGCCGGGAGCGGTTGTTGAAATTGATGGAAAGCCTGCAAGAATTCAGACAGTCAATGGCGGGAGAGTAAGAGTTGATTTTAACTCGCTGCTTGCAGGCAAGGATATTTTATATAAAACTAAATTGGTGAAAATAATAACAGAGCCAGAAGAGAAAATAAAAAAACTTGCAGAATATTCATTGGGAGTCAAAGATGTGAAGTACGAAAAGGACAAAAAAGAGGCAGTTGTGAGCGTCCCATCCACAACGCCAAAAAATGCCCAGTACTTTATCTCAAAAACGCAGTTTGTCTCCAGAGCGCTTTCGTCAACCGACATCCAAAAATTGATTATTAAGGAAGAGTATACAAAAAATGGGAAGAAGAGTGAAAAAGAAGAGCAAAGTACTGAGGTAGAGAGCGGGAAAGAAAAGAGCACAGGAGATGAGGAAGGAAAAGCGCAGGAAGGCAAATAGGTTTGATTTTAAGCCTTTGCCTTTTTTAATTTTTCCATGCAAATATATATAAATACTTTTGCGTTGAAATTAATACATAATTATATGGGACTACTATGGAAACTAAAGTTTTAAAGGGAACCACTACTGTTGGTTTAACTTTTGCAGATGGAGTAATTCTCGCGGCAGACAAAAGAGCAGTAATGGGCAGTTTAATTGCCGCAAAAGAAGTTGATAAGATATTTCTTATATCTGATAAAATCGGCTTAACTATGGCGGGAGCTGCAGGCGATGGGCAGACACTTGCTAAATTAATGAGGGCGGAATTGGAGCTCTATAAATACTCAAAAGGAAGGGAAGCTTCTGCTTCTGCTGCTTCCAATCTGCTTGCAAATATACTGCAGTCCAATAAATACTTCCCATATTTTGTCCAAATTTTAATTGGCGGCATAAGCGACAAAACACCAGAAATGTATAATATCGATGCTTTTGGTGGCGTAACCAAGGAGAAATATACTTCAACAGGTTCTGGTTCAATTGTTGCGTTTGGTATTTTGGACGAGTTTTACAAAAAAGATATGAACAAAAAGGATGCGATTTCACTTGCGGTAAAAGCAGTTAGCACAGCAATGAAAAGAGATGTTTATACCGGAGAAGGGATAGATGTTGTTTGTATTACTCCGACTGAGTCAAAGCGCTACACCCCAGAGGAAGTAAAGAATTTTCTGTAAGCTCAACCTTCGTAAAATATGCCTGAAGATGAATTAGTATTAAAGAGAGATTAGTAAGTATTGGTTTTAGCATGTGTTAGATTGAATAAATAATTACTAGTAAGCAATTCATAAAAAACTAAATTAGAGTGTGATATATTGAAAGAACTTAAGGAAGCAGAAGCTAAACTACAAGAACTGTTGCCTGAAGAATGCGCACTCACTAAAATTGAGGCCGAAGGGCCGCAAATAGTGGTGTATTTAGAGAACCCGAGAGCATTTTATGAACACGAAGGCCTTATTAGCCGCCTGGCAAGTGCGGTAAGAAGGAAGGTTTCTGTGAGGAGCGACCCATCTATTTTAAAATCTCCCGAGGAGTCTAAAAAGCTGATTGCATCCTATATCCCCCCAGAAGCAGGTGTTAAAAGCATTAATTTTTCCCCAGAGTTTAATGAAGTTGTAATAGAAGCAGAAAAACCCGGTCTGGCTATTGGAAAGAGGGGCATAATCCTCAAAACAATCTTTTTAGAAACAGGCTGGTCACCAAAAATTTTGAGAGTGCCCACAACTCCTTCAGAAATAGAAACAGCAATCAGAGGAGCTCTGCTTAAAAATGCTGCTGAGAGGAAGAAATTTCTCCTTTCTTTGGGCAAAAAACTACTGAAGCCGCCTGAAAAATGCGAGTGGGTTAAAGTTACCGCGCTCGGCGGATTCAGGGAAGTTGGAAGAAGCTGCGTTCTTCTTCAGACGCCTTCAAGCAATGTTTTGCTGGACTGCGGAATAAATACTTCCGCAAACAACTCCAAAGCATACCCACTTCTTAACTCCCTCAAGATGTCGCTTGACCAGATAGATGCTGTTGTTGTAAGTCACGCGCATTTAGACCATTCTGGGTTTATCCCATATTTATTTAAGTATGGCTACGAGGGACCTGTTTATGCAACCCCTCCAACACGCGATTTGATGGTTATGCTGCAGGAGGATGCTATAAGGGTTTTAAATATAGAGGGGAACGGAGCCCCTTACGGAGAAAGGGATATTAAAAAAGAACTTATCCACGTAATAACGCGGGAATATGGAGAAGTAACAGACCTTACCTCAGATATCCGCTTTACTTTCTACAATGCAGGGCATATATTGGGCAGCAGCATAACCCACCTTCATATAGGAGAAGGAAAGCACAATTTAGTTTACACGGGCGACATAAAATATGGTAAGATGGAGTTATTCGATTCTGCGGTTACTCATTTTCCGCGCCTCGAAACCTTGATAATTGAAAGCACATATGGCAGCAGAAAGGATGTCTTTCCTCCAAGAGAGCAGTGCGAAAAGAATTTAGTTGATGCTATAAGGAAGACTATTGAAAGGAAGGGCAAAGTATTGATACCTGTTTTTGCAGTTGGGAGAGCTCAGGAAATAATGCTTGTTTTGGAGCATTATTTTAATGAGAATGAGCTGAAAGTATATCTTGATGGAATGTCGAAGGAAGCAAGTTCAATTCACACAGTTTACCCAGAATATTTGAAAAGAGATCTGAAAAGAAGAATTTTAACTAATGATTCTCCATTTGACAGACCAATTTTTAAGCATATTACCAATCCAACAGAGAGGAAAGAAATAGTAGAAGGGGATGAGCCCTGCGTTATATTGGCTCCTTCAGGTATGCTTGAAGGTGGCCCTTCTCTGGAAATTCTCAGGATGCTTGCTCCAGACAAAAACAACACCTTAATTTTTGTTGGTTATACTGCTCCGACTTCACTTGCGCGTAAACTACAACGCGGAGAAAGAGAGGTTCCATTACTAAACTCACAGAACAAATTAGATACTGTTAAAGTAGAGATGGAAGTACTAACTGTAGAAGGGTTTTCGGGCCATTGCGATAATCCAGAGTTAATTTCGTTTGTTCGCTCCCTAAGGCCAAAGCCAAAAAAAGTTTACACTTTGCACGGTGAAGAGAAGAAATGCGAGGAGTTTGCAAGAACTATCAATAAAATCTTGAGGGTTGAAACTAGGGTGCCGATGCTTTTAGATTCTTTCAGAATCTGCTAAAAACAATTTGATGAGATTTGTTAGGTAATTAAATGAGAATTGTTATCACAGGCACGCCCGCAACCGGCAAAACAACGCTCTCCCAAAAGCTTGGAGAATATCTAAACTGCGAAGTGATAGATGCAAATAATATAGTCGAAAAAAATAAATTTTGGGAAGGTAAGGACAAATACGGTTCTTTAATAGTTAAGGAGAAAGAGCTCAGAGATTTTCTAATTGGGATTACATCACAGAAAAAAACATGGATTGCAGAAGGGCATCTGCTTTGTGAATTTGAAATTCCATCTGATGTAGTTGTTGTTTTAAGAACTGATCCAAAAGAGTTGATTAGAAGGATGAAAAGCAGGAACTACCCAGAGTTTAAAATAAAGGAAAATGTTACATCAGAAATAGTGGACTATTGTATATTCAGAACTGAGCAGAACTACAAAAACACACCAATTGTTGAGATAGACAATACTAAATTCAAAACGCCTGAGGAAGTTTTAAAATATATCGAGGAAAAGAAGAGGGATGTTGTAAATTATTCTTCTTATTTGAAAAATAATACATTTTTCAGATGGCTTAGCTTTTAAATCGTGCTCTCGAAGTATTAAAAAGCTTTGAAATATTCAGTTGTTATATGTTAAAAGAGATGCAAAAGCGTTTTGAGTTCCTTTTTAAATCTTATGCGAAAGGTTTAAATTCAATAAAAACTCTCAGAAAAAAGCGAAGGAGCGAGATTGTATGCAAGAGGAAGAAGAGGATTGGGACGAAGAGGAAGAAGAGGATTGGGACGAAGATGAAGGGGAAGAAGATTAAAATTCTTCCATCCTATCTCAAAAAAAAGTTAAGGTTTCCCTTCGGTAAGCTATTCACAAACAAAGAGCTAATTCAATTTTTATTTCAGCATCGCCAGGAATTTATCATCGCAGTAGGTGATTTCGTCGCTTTTCAGCTAATTTCCAGTAGAATTTCTCCAGATGTAATAATTTATGATTTAAAAAATAAAAGGCGTAGAGTAAAAGGCGCGATAAGAAGTGTGATTGCGAAGTTCAGAAGCAGGCAAATTATAGTCCGCAACCCTCCTTCTACTATATCAAACGAGCTGGAAAAAAATATGCAGTTTATAAAAAGAGGAAAGCCCGCAAAGCCAGTTAAGGTTTTAGTGAAGGGGGAAGAAGATCTGGCAGCACTGCTTGCAGTTATTTATGCTCCTATTAACAGTTTTGTTTTGTATGGAATGCCATTTAAGAATCGTGCAGTTTTGGTCAAAGTTTCTTATACTAATAAAAAAAAGGCGAAGAAGCTATTTAGATTGTTTAAAACAAAATAATTTCCAATCCCTAGAATAGAGAATGCTTTTTGCCTCTTTTTTTATTTTGGCCTGTCTGCTGTTGCAGAATTGCAAAATAGTGGAAGGTAATGGCGTCTGTTGGGATCGTTTCCTTTTCACTTATTTTCAAGCTCTTTAACAGCGTTTTTAGCATCTTCTCATGGAGCTCTCTCGTTTCTTCAACCTTCGTTGCTGGCAGGGCGAACTCTATGAAATTCCCCAAATCTACAATTTTGAAAAAACTTACTTTTATAAATCCCTTTTGAAACACCCACTCTTCAATCTCTCTCTGGAATATTTCCTTATATCCCATTTTTTCAATGTCCTCGCTCATTATCGAGGTCAGCTCCACATCGCTATTTACCTTGTATTTCTCCTCCCTTAGCATATACCCATCAAAGTAAATTTTTTCCTCTTCGGTCTTCTTGTTCGTCCTTATTATAAAATAGGCAAGAATTCCATCCCCGTATTCTTTCGCATAAATATCATCTAAAAACTCGCCACCGCTTACAAATTTTGCTCTCTTCTTTTTTATTTCTACTAAATATTTTTCTATGTTTTTTACCGGCACCAATACTCTTTTTTCTGGAATTTCCCACTTTAGAACGTGCTTTTTTTTCCTATGGAAATTGAACATTTTTCTCTCCCTTAAGGAAAATTACAAGAAACCCTATTAAAACAATTACGCCCAAAATGCCCACCCAAAGCTTATTTCCTATATCTCCCTCCTGCCCGCTTTTGTTTACTTCGAGAGGCGCCTTTTCTGCCAGTAAATATGCGGTTAAAGCGTGCCCTTTTTTGTACTCTCCTTTCGCATCATCTATATTTTTCCCCTTTATTGTTGCGAGTTCTAATTCCTTTTCAGCTTTTTTTTCGAAATTTTTAATATTTTCCTCTATTACTTTCCTTTTTTCTTCTAATTTATTTATCTGGCTTTGCAAATAATTTACAGAGTATTTTATTTGCTCTTTGTTGAGCATTCTCTCCTCAATTTTCCCCATCTTGCTAAATATTTTTTTGCACTCCTTTATCGCATTTTCACATCTGCTCATTTCCGCAGGTTTTTTGGAAATTCTCTGAGTGCCGGGCAGGTAGAAAATATTTTCATATAGTTGAAAGTCTTTGCTTAGTTTTTCTTTTATCTGTTTGTATGTTTCCATAATTTCTCTTTTGTTTTCTTCTTCACTTTCTTCATTTTTTCTTTTTTCCTTGCATTTGTTTTCCAATTCCCTCAGCTCTTTCTCCGCTTTGAGCAGCTCCTTGGTTTCAATTTCTCCATAAATTTCATTTGTATCAATCCCGCATTTTTCCATTTCTTTTACCTTCCCTTTTATATATTTTGTCCATCCCTTTAGCTCCATAAGTTTCTCTGCGTTCTCTAAATGAGTTTCTGCGTCTTCTCCAGAAGCTTTTTTCAGTTCTTCATTTACTTTATTTATCTCCTCAATCAACACAGAGCTGCAAT
>WALN01000012.1 GCA_015522865.1 Microcaldota archaeon | reverse complement strand
GACAAAATCTAAGTTATTAGAAATTAAATTAAACTCCGGAAGGAAAATCACTTTAACAAGAGACCATCCCCTCTACAAAATAAATGAGGGGATAGAAAAAATAAATGCCGAAAAGCTAAGAGCCAATGATTTTATCGCGCTCCCCGAAAGTATTAATATTAGCTCTAAAAGAAAAATATTTGAGCCCTACACCGCAGGCTTAATTTACGGCGATGGGCATATGGATAAAAATTCAATCCAATTCGTTAACAGTAATGCGGGCGTAATACAAAATTTCGAATCAACTATGAAAGCAATAAGCAGCCACAAATTAACCAATTTAAATTACGGTTCTTTTGCAAGGTCAGAAATCTGGGATAAAAAAATCGTTGCAAAATTCCACGAAAATTATGATGTTCCGCTTGGAAACAAAACAAAATCATTCGAACTTAATAACTATCTGCTGACTGCCGCAAATTCAGACCTAGGTGAATTTTTGAAAGGGCTGTATGACTGCGAAGCTCACGTGAATTTGCATGCAAATGCTATAGAATTCTCAACAGCAAATGCCGATCTTGCAAGAAAATTGCCGCTCATGCTTCTGCGCTGGGGAATCTTTTCAAGCGTCTATGCCCAAGAAAAAGATGGAAAGGGCAATTTTGGTCCTTACTACCGCATTCTTATACACGGGAGAGAAAATATAAGGAAGTTCGTGGAGAATATTGGATTTGCCCATACAAAAAAATTGAAAGCACTTGGGTCGCTTGTTGAAAAATCTGGAGAATCTCAGAGGAGCGCTCTACCAAATATAAAGAAACTTGTGAAAAAAATGCGCTTAGAAGCAGGCATAACACAAAAAGAACTTGCTGAGAAATTAGGTCATAAAACAAGAAGCCTGATTGAAGCTTATGAAACTGGTAAGAGACGGCCGAGCAAAAAACAAATATTAAAAATTGCAAGCGTATTAAACACCGAAACTGCAAAACAGCTAAAAATACTTGCCAGCTCACCTTTATGCTGGGACAAAATAAAATCAATTAAAGAAATCGATTTTGAAGGGTATGTATATGATTTCACTGTTGCTGACAATCACAACTATATAGCAAACGGTATCGTTGTTTCAAACTGCATGGGAACAGTGCACTCGAACTCAGCAAGGGAAACACTAATTAGGCTTTCGAACCCCCCAATTTCTGTTCCGTTAATAATGCTCAACTCTCTAAATTTAGTAGTCATGCAGCAGAGAATAAACGACAGAAGAAAAGGGCTTATAAGAAGGGTTACTGAAATCGCAGAAATAGTGCCAAGTGAAAAGGAAAATGAAGTTCCGGGTATCCAAGTAATTTACAAGTGGGACCCAGCAAAAGATGCACTAAGCCAAACTGGTATTCCGCCGCTCTATTTTCAGACATTGCAGAGATTTACCGGCCTTAAATATTCGGACATAAAGGAGGAGATGGAAAGGAGGATAGAAATTTTAAAGAGCATCCAACAGGAAGGAATAGACAATATGGAAAAGGTGTGCAAGACCACTCAATACTATATTTTAAAAAAGAGGGGGGCGTAAAGAGCCTATTTTAATAGATAACTAGTTTTATAGGACAAACAAATTAAAAAACGAAAAACTAATTGTTATAGATATAATGGAAATAAAAAAAATAAAGGAAGCTGTTGAAAGGAAGAAGAAGAAAACAGAAGAGGAAGAAAGAGAAATTGAGGAAATAGTTAATAGGATTAAAGCGCAGCAGATGAAAGGGAAAGCAGAAAGAGCTCCAAAAAAACTGAAAAAAATTAAGGCATCGATTGAAGGAAAACAAGTAATGAGGAAAGTAGAAATCACAAAAAAATCCTTTGCAGTGAATGCAAAGGGGGCCCCTCTTCTTGAGAGGTTTGGTGCATTGTACAGATTGCTCTCTTCGCCGCTTTCAAAAGTTGCTTTTATGCTTTCTTCATTTCCACCAGCTGAAAACTTAAAGAGAGAGTTAAACGCTGCGGGTATAGAGAGCAAACCAGAAATTTATTTGTTAACTATCTCATTTGTTTCTGCTATCAGCGCGTTTATTGTTGGCGCGATATTTTTCATAAGCTCGGTCGTGTTGGCGGATATTGCTATATTTCTGCTGACAGTCCCTGCAGCTATCCTTACATTTGTTATTACTATTTTACTGGCATTTGTCTATCCTTCTTATATGGCCACAAATAGAGCGAAAGAGATAAACAGAGAGCTTCCGTTCGCACTCAGGCAGCTGTCAACTCAGCTTAAAGGAGGAGTTAGTTTCCATAGAGCTTTAAGCTCTATAGCGCATGCAAATTATGGTGTATTAAGCAAAGAATTCGAAAAGACAATGAGGGAAATTGAAGGCGGAGCTTCGACAGAGGAGGCGTTGTCAAATCTTTCAAAAAGGACCTATTCTGCTGGGCTAAAGAAAACGATGGTGCAAATTTTAAGGGCGATGAAAACTGGCGGCAACTTGGTAGAAATAATATCTGCTATTGCAGAAGATGTATCATTTGAAACAAGGATGAGTATAAGAGATTTTACAGAGAAGTTAAATTTAATATCTATAGTTTACATGATGGTTGCGGTAGTTGCCCCGGTGATGCTTGCAATTCTTTCGGCGGTTGCACAACTTCCTCTGTTAGGCGGGGGCTTTCCGAAAATGCAACTTGTTGCGGTATTTATGGGACTTGGGGGCGTGATGATTATGATAATATACTTTACAAAATCAATAGAACCGAGAACGTGATAATATGGGCGCCTATGAAAAAATGGAAAAATACTATAAAGCAATGGGATATCCAATCTCATTTCCTCTATTTGTCACCATTATTTTCTTAGTCGCAGCTTCAACAGCAGCCGTTTCCTTTCTGCTCCTCAACCCGGTAACTGCAGCTGTTGTTTTTATAGCGATATCAACATTAATTATAGGCATCCCACTAAGAAAAAGGGATAAAAGAATAGAGGAAATTGAAACCAACCTTCCAGATGCGCTAAAGCATATGGCCGCTATTTTAAGAGCAGGCGGAACAATAGAAGGTGCGCTTAGTGAAGTTTCAAGGTCAGACTACGGCCCGCTAAGTGCGGATTTAGGCAATGGCTTAAAAGAGTTGAGGGAAGGAAAAACATTCGAAGAAGTATTGTTAGAAGCTGGCCACAATTCTGGCTCCAAGTTCTTCGAGAGAATTGCGGTTATTGTAATAGACGCAAAAAAAGCTGGCGCCGGCCTCGCGGCAGTAATGGATGCGATTGCTGTTGACGCAAAATCTTTAGAAAGAATAAAGAGAGAAAGAATTTCAAGAACAACTATGCCGGTGGTTTTCTTATATGTCGCCTCGCTATTGTTGGCTCCATTTATTTTTGGATTTGTAATAAGTATTGTAAAATTTATAGGCGCCGGTATGAGCACCGCCTTAAAAACAACTGTCGACTTCTCTTTCCTCGCGAACATGCTCACTTTCTTCCTCGCTTTTGAAGCTGCAATTTCAATGGTTGCAATCGGCATAATAAAAAGCGGTAAAATTATGAGATATGTTTTATGGATTCCGATTGCAATAGTTGTTGCGCTTATAGTTTTCCAGGGAGGGCAGTTTTTAGGGCACTCCATAGCTGGATAGAAATTAAAATTTGTTCGGCTTAATATAATTATGAAAATACTGGCGATAGAATCAACTGCCCACACTTTAGGGGCATCAATAGTTTATACGAAAAATAACAAAATTAAAATATCAAATAATGTAGTTTTTAGATATGAAAATAAAGGGGGCTATGTTCCTAGAGAGCTTGCAGAACATCATGCTAAATTTTTCAAAGAAGCAGTAGAGATGGCGCTTAGAAGCTCAAAAACGAAAATTAAGGAAATTGATGCAGTTGCATATTCCTCGTCTCCCGGTATTGGACACGCGCTGCATGTTGGATGGGTGGGCGCAAAAGCGATAAGCTTAAAGTACGATATTCCCCTTATTGGAGTGAATCACGCAAAAGCGCATATAGAAATCGGAAAATATTTCTGCCGACCAACAGATGCTCTGTATGTATTTATTTCTGGCGGAAATACTCAATTAGTTGTGGAAGAAGGAAAAAGATACAAAATTTTGGGGGAAACTTTAGACATAGGTATTGGGAATTTCTTGGATAGAGTTGGAAGGACGCTGAAGCTCACGCCTCCAAACGCAGTCGGCGTTATAAATGCATACAAAAAATCTCAAAAATTTATTGAACTTCCGTATAGAGTAAAGGGGGCGAATGTTGCCTTTGCTGGCTTATTAACAGCAGTAGAGAAATTATCACATAAATACAAAAAGGAAGATTTAGCTTATTCTGCGCAGGAAACTGCAGCGAGTGAATTGTGCGAGGTAACAGAAAAAGTGCTGGCGCATCTCAAAAAAAAAGAGATAATTGCAGTTGGCGGCAACGCTCAAAATAAAAGAATAAGGGAGATGCTTAGTGCTGTAGCAAAAGACCACAAAGCTGAATTCTGCGCCCCCCCAGCACAATACTGCGGCGACAATGCCGCGATGATCGGTATACTTGGAATAAAACAATTTTTATCGAAAAACTACGGACTGCAGGAGCCAAAACAGAAAGCAAGAGTAGATGAAAGCGAGGTGGAATAGAAAATGAAAGCAATTAAATTTAACAAAGAAGGAATTGAGAAAGCTGCAAAAGCCATAAAGGAAGGGAAGATTGTTGCCCTGCCTACGGACACATTGTATGCTATAGCGGCGGATATAAACAATAAAAAAGCAGTTGAGAAAATTTACAAAATAAAAAAAATGAAGCGAAATAAAAAAATTTCAATTTTATTTGATTCTGTTGAAAGCGCAGAAAAATATGTAAAATTTGATGATGTTACAGAGCTTTTAGCAAAAGCATTTATGCCCGGCCAGATAACCTTAATAGCAAAACCAGCGAAAAAAATAAATTCTTCATTTGTAAGCAAAGCGGGAGTAGCATTTAGAGTACCCGACAATAAAAAATTAAGGATGCTTATAAAGAAAACGGGCCCCTTGACGGGGACAAGTGCAAATATAAGTGGCTTTCTGCCTGCATCGAGCTACATGGAGTTGGAGCCGAAGCTGAAAATAAATCTGGTACTGAAAGGTAAAACGCTCGGTGTTGCTTCAACAATTGTGGATAGTAAAAAGAGGAAAATTTTAAGGGAGGGCGCTATAAAAAAGGAGGAAATATTAAAACTAATAAAAAATTACTTAAAGAAAAGAATAATTGCAAAAGGTGCAGAAGCAGAAATAAAATTCGCTGCATTTATGGGAGAGCCCGCTCTCAGAAAGATCAGAACGAAAAAAGCGTATAGAGTGGAGGAGCTAGACAGAAAAATAAGAGGCGAAAGAACAAAAAAGGAAGCTAAAATTCTATTTAAAGTAATGAATACTGAGATTAGATGCCCGCTGCTCTTGGATGTAAATATAAAAGATTCAGAAATAGTTTTTGAATATTTGCACGGAAAATTGTTAAGAGATGTTGAAGAAAAAGAGCAAAAAAGATATTTGAAAGAAACTGGAAAAATGCTGGGGGAACTTCACAAAGCAGGTATTGTGCATGGGGATTTCACCACATCCAATTTATTAGTCTCAAAAAGAAAATTACATTTAATTGATTTTGGCCTATCAATGTTTTCAGAATCCAAAGAAGAAAGAGCAACAGATTTGCTCCTTCTCAAAAAAACTCTTGGGAAAAAATTATTCAAAAAAGTAGTTGAAAGTTACTGTAAAAACTTCAAAAAACACAGGGAAGTTTTGAGCCAATTGGAAGCAATTGAGAAACGCGGAAGATATAAATTTAATGGAACTTAAAGTTCTCCTGTTCTTCTCTTAAGCTTTCTCTTCATTCTTTTCCTTCTTTTCTTTAGCCATTTCCATCTCATTCTGCCTTTCTTCTTCCACTTCCTTGGTCTCTTACCCATTGTATCAACTCTGTTATTCGCCCACGCTTTATCCAAATAGTGCTGCAAGTCCTTCTGCTGCTTCTTCTTCTTTCTTTTCTTCTGTTTCTTCTTCTTTCTTCTCCTTCTTTTCTTCTTTTGCTACTGTCTGTGCTGCTGCTGGAGCTGGAGCAACTGACGCTTTCTTAATAGCCTCTTCTATGTTTACTCCCTCTAGAGCAACTACTGTTGCCTTTATCCTTGTGGCGTCTGCTTTCACGCCTGCTGCTTCTAAGACTTTTTTCATCTCTGCTTCGGTAATTTTTTTTCCCGCAGAATGTAACAACATTGCTGCGTATATATATTCCATTTCTACACCTCCATCTTATTTATCAATTAAATTTTTAATATAAACAGCCGAACCAGCTGCTTCTGCCAGAATATTGGAAATAGTTTGCTCTGTTAATATCGCTCCTTCAACTCCAACTGCTTTCGCACACAAAAAGGCTTTTGAGATTAAATTGGTAATGTTTTGCTTTGTGGGAATTACTGCGCCTATTGAAAGAGCAAAAGCATCGGCAGCTGCCTTGGTTATTTTATCTTTAAATTCTTCTTCATTTATATCGAGTATCTCCGGCAAATAAATAGTACTTCCTTCTACAACATATTTCAATTTGATGCCTATTTTCATAGGTTTTATATCCAGCTTTTGGAGGATTTTTGCAACTTCGGCGCTTATTTTCTCGCCTTTTTTTGCAACCACCGCACTTTGAGTTATTGTAATTTTAGGCCCTTTTACAGCTGCTTTTATGCCTGCCTTTTTAAGCTCTGTTAAAACGGGGCCGGGCATCAACGAGGTCTCACCAGCAGGCACAACAATATCCTCCAAAGCGATTTCTCCGGCTTTTGCATATGCCGGGTTTCTGTTCTCCTTTAATAATTTGAACAATCTGAATGCATCCAAATCAGAGAAAACTAGAGCAGAAGGCCCTTCCACTTTTTCTTTTAAAGTATTGCCTTCAAGTGCCCTGAGCAAAAGAGTATTTTTAGAGCTCTTTATTAAAACATGTTCTCTTATTTTTTTTCTGATTCTGTTTAGTTGTGAAGTTGGCAAATTGCGGAGATCAGCGAGAGCTATTGTACGGTATTTCGGGAGAAGCGTTTTGAGCTGCTTCACAGCCTCTGCTTTCTCTTCCTTTGTCATCATTTTATAATCACCTTGAAACTTGGGCCCATTGTGGCCTTCACATATATTGATTTTATCTGCTTTTCAGAAACCTTGGTTTTTAATGCATCTAAAACAGCAAGAACATTTTCAGCAATCTCTTCTATGCTCATCTCTTCATTTCCAACTATGCAATGCAAAACAGGCAAATAGTTGCCTTTTGTTTTCAGAATAACGCTCTTAGATACTCTCGAAATAAACGCTTCTAAATTCGCTTTTGGAGGCAGGGGAGTTGGCATCTTCCCTCTTGGAGCCAGCAACTGTCCAAATAACTTACCAATAGTTGGCATAAACTTTGGTTCAGCAAGCCACCTATAGTTCAGCATCTCCTTTTTCTTTTTTTCATCTTTTGCATACTCCTCCAAATTTTCCTCTTCTAAAACTAAATCCGCAACCTTCTTCGCTTTAAATGCTAAATCACCAGAAGCAATAACTCCGACTTTCACTTTTTTGGGCGTATGGGGAAGAGTAACATTAAGAGAGATTCTATTTTCCGGCTTTTTAAAATCAACGTCTTTAAAATTTACAGCAAGATCGATACTCTGTTTAAATTTCCTTTTACCCTTAGAGGACTGAACGCATTTTTCAACTGCACTTAAAATCTCTTTCTTATTCATTTAAACCCTCCTGCTTTCAGCAGTGGCGCGGGATGTAGAAATTTGGAAGCTAAAGTTTTTATAAATATCGATTTAGACTAGAAGTAAATTAAAATATTAAACCTTTTTCGCCTATTTAATATATGGACAAAAAAAGAGTAATAGAAGCGGCGATGTTTATAGCGAACAGGTCTCTCTTGTTTGAGGAGCTCTCAGAAGTACTGCATATACCAAAAGAAGAAATCAGTAATTTATGCGGGGAATTGAAGAGGGAATATGATGAAAGAGGGAGCGCGCTCCAAATAATGATAACGGAAAAATCAGTTTCAATGAATATAAGGCCGGAATATGTGCGCTCAGTTGAAGCGTTTTCAAAGGAAAAGGAGATATCAAAAAAGGCCCTCAAAATTCTTGCATTTATTGCAAAGAGAGAAAAAGTGCTTCAGAGCGAATTAAGAAAATATTTCAGGGGCGATATTTATGCTCCAGTAAAAGAACTGGCCGAAAAAGAATATATCTCCTCAAAGAAAAAGGGCAGGAGCAGGCTACTTGAAATAACCAAAAAATTCAAAGAATCCTTCCAGATCTCTGAATAAGTGGGACAAATGAAAATATTCCTGGACACAAATTTTCTTTTCCTCCCGTTCCAATTTAGAAGAGATCCATTTGAGGAAATTGAAAAATTGGCTAATGAAAAAACGGAATTTTTTGTTTTAAGCGGAACAATAGATGAATTGAAAAGGTTGAATACGCCCGAAGCAGGGGCAGCGCTTTTATTCCTCAATAAAAAGATAGAAGGAAAAAAAATAGAGGTTATTAAGAGCAATGGATTTGTCGATAAAGAACTGATAAGATGGGCAAAAAAGCTGGGGGCAGCGATTGCAACAAATGACAAGGAGCTGAAAAAAACTGCGCAAAGCGAGAATATAAGGGTAATTTTCTTGCGAAATAAGGCTAAATTAGAAATAAAATAGCAAAAGCATTAAATAATTTGGCATTGTTTGTTTATAAAGCGCTAAAGGTGAGTGGGTGTACAAAATTTTTACATACAAAACAACAGTTGGGATACCGCCGAAGTTATTTGATAAAAAAACAACTGAAGCAGCACTTGAGATACTAAGAGAGAAATTTGAAAGAACCATAGACAAAGATGAGAAGGCGATAATAGTAAGCGTCCATAATGCAAAAATTCTAGGCGATGGAAAAATAGTTCCCGGCGACCCAGAAGCGCATTATGAAGCAGAGTTTGAAGCTTTAATTTTTCAGCCAAAAATTAATGAGATTGTATTCGGAGAGGTATCGGAAATAGTGGAATTTGGAGCGTTTGTAAGACTTGGACCAATAGATGGGCTGGTGCATGTGTCTCAAATAGCAAATGATTTCTTTTCTTATGACAAGAAGCAGGGGATACTGCAGGGGAAGGAAACAAAAAAAATAATCAAAAGAGGCGACAAAGTGGCAGCAAAAATCGCCACTATCAGCTTGAGAAGCAATATCCCAGACAGCAAAATTGCATTGACTATGAGGCCGGAAGGACTTGGAAAAATAAGTAAATAAATTTTGGATGTGAATAGTGGATGAGCGAAAAAGCGTGTAAGAATTGTAGGTATATTACAACTGAGGATAAATGCCCAGTATGCGGAAGCAAAGATTTGACAAGAAAATGGGAAGGGTATATACTAATAATAAATCCAGAAGAATCAGAAATAGCAAAGGAAATCGGGGCAAAGATCCCTGGAAAATAT
>WALN01000011.1 GCA_015522865.1 Microcaldota archaeon | reverse complement strand
TTATAAGGGGCTTTGTTGTTGGGGTGTAAAAAGTAATTGAAGAAACTGGTAAGTCTTTTAAGTTCAAATCCCATTTTGAATCTGTCTTTACAAGGTATTCCTCACATTTATCTAAATAAACGCTTTCTGTCTTTCCTGTGTTATCATTAATTTGTTTGACACACTCGGTTGCTCCGGACTGACTTTTAAGTGCATCTGAAAGAGCTTTTGCATTTATTTCAACTTTTGAAGCCAAATACCATTTGTCTGAATAAGTCCTCCAGCTTACAAGCCCAGAGCCTTTCCACTGAGTCCTTACAAAAAGTGGCAGGTAGGAGCCATCATTATGTTTTTTGAAAAAAACTACTTTGTTATTTTTAATTAAAATATTAATAGAATTATCCTCATTATTCGTAGCAGTAACACTAAACTCGAGTTTATCCGCATCATTTTTTTCAGAGCCTTTAGGATGGACTTCGTCTTCTGCTGCGGGTGTGAAGTAAATTTTGTATTTTGGAAGATTGCTGTTTTCATCTGTGAGAGTATAAAGAGTTTTAAACTCTAGAGATTTTTTGTTCTTTGACTTTGATAAAAGAGCTTCGATCAGCTTGGTATCCATGCCAAAAGATTTTACGTATGTTGAAATATCTTCACTCTTGCCATCCGGCTTCTTCACCGTTAACCGTAGCTGGGGATATTCCAAGTAGAAATCCTGAGAGCTATGTTTAGCTGACAATGTAAAATCAGAAAAATCCCCTTCTGTTGTAGCACCTCCAAGTATTAAAGAGGTAGCGCCGGTTACAGAATACTTTGGAAGCTTCAGAGTGCTTGCAGCACCAACAAAAATTTCCATGAGAAAGATTGAGATTAAAAACCCGAACAAAAACTTATTTTCCACTTCAACACCTCGCATTTTAGTTGTTATACAATTAGAAATGTTGTTGTTTTTTTATATACTTTTCGCCATTTCACGCATTTTGCTGAAGTTCAGAAAGTTTAGATACCACAAATAGTAAAAAATGATGAGAAAGAATATCAGAGAAATCCTAAAAAGGATGTTGTGAAATAACGAGTAGGTTGAGAGGTCAAGCGAATGAAACGCAAGAAGCGAGATAACAATCCTGAGCGGATTCAAAAGAAAAACCAAAATCAAACCCACAAGCACCCCCCACAATCTGTAATTTATTTTTCTGTCAAAAGAGGAAAGGAGAGCAGCTGCAATAAACGCGATTTCCAATTTTCCAGAGCATAATTCAATAATTGATGCGGAAAAATACTTAGAAACAATTGTAGGGAAATTTTGAACTATTAAAATATTCGAAGAGATTCCAAGGAAGGAGAGATAAATAGACGAGATGTAGGCAGTTGCCCAGTTGAAAAATGAAAAATAGGAAAAGAGCCAGCTAAAAAAAGCGAATGAAATAAAAAACGATGCAATAAATTTTCCTGCTTCAAAAAAAAGCTCGCTCATTTTGTGCTTCATAAGGTAAGAAGAAGAAAGGAATTTAAATTCATTAAGAAAGCATTTTAAGGTTTGAAGTTCTAAAAAGTGCATGGATTTCAAAGAAGTGGAAGAAAAATGGCAGAGAAAATGGTTTGGGGAAAAAGTATTCGAGCCTGAAGTGAAAAAGCAGAAAAAGAAATTTTTCCTTACCGTCCCTTATCCATATGTCTCCGGACCTTTGCATGTGGGACATGGAAGGACATATGTTAATGGAGATATAATTGCGCGGTTCAAAAGGATGAGGGGATACAACACACTCTGGCCAATGGCCTTTCACGTAACAGGGACTCCTGTCCTCGCAATCGCAGACAAAATAAAAAAGAAAGACGCCGAGACAGTAGAACTCTACAAAAAATATGTGGGCTATTATATAAGCAACAAAGAAGAAATTGAAAAAATAGTTGAGAGCTTTTCAGAACCATGGAATATTGTGAAATTCTTCTCAGAAAAAATTGTGAATGATTTTAAAAATATGGGATTCTCTCTTGACCTGAGCAGGCAGTTCACAACGGGGGACAAAGAGTACAATAAATTTATAGAGTGGCAGTTCAAAAAATACAAAGAAAAAAACTATATAAAGAGAGAGAAATATCCGATTCTTTACTGTTTGAACTGCAGGAACGCGGTTGGTGAAGATGATATCCAGGGGGGAGACACAAATCCAGTTGAGCTCCAAAAGTTTTTTGCGTTTAAATCAAAACTAGAAGGAGATGATGCTTACATAATCTCAAGCACGTTGAGGCCGGAGACTGTTTTTGGAATCACAAACATGTTCGTAAATGCAAATGTGGAATATGTCAAAGTAAGAGTTGAAAAGGAAGGAAAGAAGGAAAAATGGTGGGTGAGCAAGGAGGCAATTGAAAAGCTGGAAAAGCAGGGATGGAAAATAAAAATAATAAAGGAAGTAAAGGGAAGCGAATTTGTTAGGAAATATTGCATAGATCCAAATGGGAGGAAAATTATAATTCTGCCCGGAAATTTTGTTGACCCCGACAATGCTTCTGGCTTTGTTCATTCAGTTCCGTCAGACGCCCCTTTTGACCATGCAGCAATTGAAGAGCTAAAAAACAACGAGAAAAAACTGAAAAAATATGGGCTGAAAAAAGAGCAGTTGGAATTTGAATACATTCCGCTCATTGAAAGCAAAAAATACGGAAAACTCCCTGCAGTGGAAATATGTAAAAAGTACAATATAAAAAGCACATCGCAAAAGGAAGCTCTCGAAAAAGCAACTGCGGAATTGTACAAGGATGAGTTTTACAATGGAAAAATGAACAAAAATTGCGGGAAGTTTAAAGGGATGAGTGTGAGGGAAGCAAAAGAAAAAGTTGGGGAGTGGCTGGTAAAAAACGGGAAAGCGGAGTACTTTTATGAGACATCGAGGAAAGCGAGGTGCAGATGTGGAGGCAAAATTGTCGGCGCAATACTTCCGGACCAGTGGTTTCTGGACTTCAACTCAAATGGATGGAAGGAAAAAGCATACAATTGTTTAGATAAAATGACAATATACCCAAAAAAATATAGAAAGCAGTTCAAAGATGTTTTTGAATGGCTTGACAAGAGGCCGTGCGCAAGAAAGAGGGGCATTGGCACTGAACTTCCTTTTGAAAAGGGGTGGATAATAGAATCGCTTTCGGATTCAACAATTTACATGGCATTCTATACTATAATAAAGAACATAAGAAAATTTGGAATAAAACCAGAACAATTGACGCCGGAATTTTTTGATTATGTGTTTCTGGGCAAAGGAGAACCAAAAAAAATATCAGAAAAAACAAAAATTCCTGAGGGAGCAATTGAAAAAATAAAGGAAGAGTTTGAATACTGGTATCCAAACGACCTCAGGCACACCGCAATTTCGCACATCTCAAACCACCTAAGCTTCTTCATTTTTGCGCATGCTGCGATATTCAGAGAAAGAGACTGGCCAAGAGCAATAACTTTAAATGATATGCTGATAAGAGAGGGGGCAAAGATGAGCAAGAGCAAAGGCAATGTTATTTCGCTTGTTGATGTAAAAAGAGAATACGGGGCGGATTTGTTCAGGTTGTACATGGGAGGGGCAGCGGATTTCGAGTCGGTTCTGGATTTCAGAGCAAGGGATATAGAAAGCACAAAGAGGAGGCTTATGCGCTTCTGGAACATAGCAAATCAACTGATAGAAAACAGAAAGAAGGAGAAAAAAGAAGGAAGGAACTCGAAGTGGATAATAAGCAGAATGCAGGGGATCATAGAAAAATCGACAAGCTCTCTTGAATCGTTCAGAATAAGAGAATATATACAAATAGCTTTTTACACCGCAATAAACGAGGTGGAGGAGTTTCTGAAAAAAGCCTCTGACGAGGAAGTTGCCTATGCTGCTGATGGGCTTTTCGAGAAGTGGGTCAAACTGCTTGCTCCAGTAATACCGCATTTGTGCGAGGAGCTCTGGGAGAGATATGGAAAGAAAAATTATGTGTCTCTGGAACAGTGGCCAGAGGCGGACAAAAAATTGATTAATAAAAAAATAGAAAGAGAACAGGAATTTGTTGACAAAATTGTTTCGGATGTCAGAAGCATAATAAAAATAACAACAATAGAACCAAAGCACTTGAAAATAATAGTCGCAAGCGAGAGCAAGTGGGAGCAATTGACAGAGTCTATTGACAAAGCGGATGATGTGGGAGAAATAAAAAAATACTGTGAAAATAAAAAGTTAGTTGCGTTCATAGCAAAGAGATTTTATGAGTTCAAGGAGAAAGGAGTGGAAAAAATTGACGAGTATAAAATAGTCAATGAATATTCTGGATTCATAAAAAGTGAATTGAATTTGGAAAAAGTAGATGTTGAAAAAGAAGAAGAAAGCAGAGAAGAGAAAGCAGAAAAAGCAATGCCGACAAAGCCTTCGCTAATTATAAAATAGGCCCATAGTCTCCAGCACAAGAGATTTAGTCAGTAAGCGCTTCCCATGCGATTTCTTCCTTTGAGTCCACGCTTATGCCCGCGTCGTTTATAACAACTGGGTGGACCTTCTTGTCCTGATTCGTGCCCCTCATTTTTCTTACAAACAGAGCTCTATGAAGGGGCATAAAATAAAGCATAATTACTCCATCTACTAAAAATTCTTCAACTCCAAATCTGCTCATATCATTCTTCCTGCCAGAAGTTTCAGAAGTTAGAATAGTGGTGCAGTTAAGTTTTCTCAGCTCATTAACTAGTTTATAGACGCCGTATCGAATCTCAGTAACATCCTCAACCCAAAAAGAAAAAGCAGTTATTGAATCAATTACTAATCTCTTGGCTCCCATCTCTTTAGTTTTGTCTACAATTTTATTAATCTGCTCTTCAATATTATTTTTCATCGATTTTTCAGGCTCAAACTTGTATATTTTAAGCAAATTCTTTCTTTCAAGGGGCAACAAATCCCACTTGAATCTCTGCATGTTCCACCATAAATTGTGTGGCCCTTCCTCAAGAGTGATGTACATGCCGGGTTCTCCATAATCATTCGCTCCCTTATATAAATACTCCAAGCAGAAAATGCTCTTTCCAGAACCTGGTCCGCCAGTAAGCAGTATACTTGAAGCTACTGGAAATCCGCCTTCAATCAACTCATCCAGTCCGGGTATGCCGGTCTTTATCCTATTCATTTCAATCTACCTTATTATGAAGTAAGTGTTTAAAAGTTTTTGTTATTGAGAATATCTCAATTCAAAGGATGTAAGGTTTTTAAATAGGAAAAATATTAGAATAACATGGACCTGCTGAAAGTGGTGGGTCAGCCCACTTGGAGAGAAATACTAATGGAGCTAATTGAAAGCAGAGAAATGGATCCGTGGAATATAGATATAGTTGAAATCGCAGATGCCTATATTAAAAAAATAAAAAACATGCAGCTGCAAAACTTAAGGATACCTGCAAATGTGATTCTCGCTTCTGCGCTATTAGTGCACTTTAAAGCTATGGCACTTAATTTCGACGAAAAAATAGAAGAAGAGATGGGAACAGAAGAAGAAAGTATAATTGAGGAGGAATTGCCCGCCTTAATTTTCAAAAATAACACGCCGAGGAAAAGAAGAGTGGAGCTTGAAGAGCTGATAAAAGCTATGGAAGCGTCTATGCAGTTAAAGCCAAGGTATGTTTCTAAAATAAAAACAAAACCAGTGAAACTAACTCCACCTAAGAGAGACCTCCACCAAAAAATGAAGGAGATATACAAAGAGGCTCTGCAAATTGCGGATTCTGAAAATGTTCTTTTGTTCTCCTCGCTTGTCAAAACAAAAAGTGCCGAAGAAATAGTGACAAAGATTACACTATTATTACATCTGGTAAATGAGGATAAGATTTCCATATGGCAGGAGAAAATCTGGGGGGAAATTTTTATAAGAATAATAAACCCAATTGAAAAGAAGGACGCTAAAGAACTTGTTGAAACAGTAAAAATATTGAAATAGTATAATTTAAATATTAAAACTTAACTGAATATTAAAAACATGCAAAAGCTGAAAAAAGAGCTCGGACTGTTTGAAGCCGCGTTAGTTGGGCTCTCGGTAGTTATTGGAGCGGGCATATATGTTCTTATAGGAAAAGTCGGCTACCTGGC
>WALN01000010.1 GCA_015522865.1 Microcaldota archaeon | reverse complement strand
TCGCCAGCTCCAGTCAGCCTCTTCACATTTTTAGCCCTGAGTGTGTTATACTCCCTTACCTCATTTTTCTTTACTATAATTTTATTTTTTCCATGTATCACTAAATTTTTATCTGGAATTGTTTCCGCGGCCTCTTTTATATTTTTAACTTTTCCAAACATACCGGCAATTCTGAGAGCCTCTTCACTGTTCATTATCAATGTCCCCCGAGAGTAATCTTTTTCATATTTCTCTCTTAGCCATTTTTCGCTTCTTCCATAAAAAGAGCCAGTGAATATATAGCTATTTTTTATTTTTTTAGCTATTTTTGTGTATCCTATCGGTTTTTCGCTGTTATGCGCGGAGGTAAGCAGCAACAAGTCAAAACCAATCTTATCTATTTTTTTCAAATCTAATTTATTTTTCCATTCTGAAATTGAGAACCTGTGTTTGAGGCCGGTGATGTTTATCGTAAGCGGTGTTTTTCCAGATATAGTAAATTCTGTTTCAACCCCTTTTTCTCTCAGTTCTTTTTCCAGCTCTTTTCCCTCAGCATCTCTTCCCCTCCAGCTTAATAATGTTGTTTTGTATTTTTTTGCGAATACAAGCGCCTTTATTGCTCCGCATCCCCCAATCCTTTTCTCAGTTGCCTTCTTTTTTAATGCTCTTATTTTCTCAGGCAGTTTGTTAAAGTAAATTTCAACGTCTTCCTTGCTGTTTACATATTCATCAAATTTCTTTAGTTCAACTCCCTTTTGCAATCCATTTCTTTTTTTCATAATTTCCGAGAGCAGGCTTTTTACTTCTCTCTGCACTTTTTTAAAAGGAACGAAATAATCCCATGTAGCGCCGCCAACAATTAACACTCTCATATTTTGTTTAATATTTAGTGCTTTTTATTTTGTTTGTCCGGCGGAACTACTTTATACAAACAATCCCGGTTATCTGTGGGCTTCTTAAAAAACCCGCCCAAAAATTTTTTCCGAATCTTTTTATTCCTTCTTTTGAAACAATCGGTTTTCTCCATCCAACCTCTTTAAAGCCCGCTTTTTTGAAGGCTTTTTCATAGGTTTCTTTTTTCCAGAAATACTCCGTAAAAGAGAAAAACCGCTCATCCTTTCTAAAGAAACTTACTGCTAAGGGGTCTCCTTCCTCCAGCGTTTTTTCTGCGCTTACCACTCCTCCATAATTTCTATTTAAATTCAATGGAGATTTCGGGTTGTTGTTCAGTGCAACAAATTTTCCGCCTTTTTTCAAATTTTTATAAATATTTTTACACATTTTTGCCAGCTCCGCTTTAGTTTTTGAATAATGAAGTAGGAATACTGCAGAAACTATGTCGAATTTGCCAAGTTCTGGTAGATTTAAAACATCATAAACAAAATAGTTTATCCCTTTTTTCCCATTACTTTTTGCTAAATTTATCATTTCACTTGAGGAATCTGCACCAATTACTTTTTCAGCTCCATTTTTTTTAATTAGGCGGGTAAAATAGCCATAGCCACATGCCAGATCTAAAACTTGTTTGTCTTTTACATCGCCAAGGAGCTTGACAAAAGTAGGAACTTGTATATATTGTCTGAAGATGCTCTTTTCACTGCTCTCTTTATATTTTTCAGCTATTCTGTTATACTGATTTTTCACAAACATTTTAATTACCCGCTTTTTATATGCTCCCACCAACATATTTTATGTTCCAAAAATTCGATTATTTTGTAACCTACAATTCCAATAGTAGATATCCATGCTAAAGCGACAAATGTTTGCGGAGTCCTTAAATAATACATAAACATTACAATAGCATATCCAAGACCGTACTTAGCGCCCATAAACTCCCCGACAATAACCCCAACAAGCGACAAGGGGAAAGCTACTTTTAATGCAGAGAAAAAATATGGTAGAGAATTTGGGAAGACAACATTTACCAAAGTTTTGAATTTCGAGATTTTGTACACTTTCATTATGTTAATTAGTGCTCTCGGCGTTCTTTTCATCCCATCTCTTAGCACAATTACTACGGGAAATACCGCAATAAGGAAGCCTATAATTATTTTTGAAGATACACCAGAACCGAACCAAAGAATTATGATTGGAGCTAAGGCTATAGCTGGAACCGACTTCATAGCCACCAGAAAAGGAGTTAAAGTTAGATCTAATTCTGGCTTTATCACAAATACCGTTGCAATAAGCGCCCCCATAACTATCGATAGAATTATAGCCATTACACATTCATACAGCGTGACGAGTATATCAAAAATTAAATTTGTGGTTGTTGGAAGAAAAGTGATGGCTATATCAACAGGAGAAGGAAGAATAAATTTAGATATCTGAAAAATTATTATCAGCAACTCCCACATCAATAACAATACAACGCTTATGCCCAGCACTCTAAGCTGCATTCTCAATTTTCTCCACCCCCATTATATCGTACATTTTTTTTCTTACTTTATTTGCGAGCATATTGAAAGGGGGGGAGATGCGTATTTCTGGGCTTCTTTTATTGCCCCACCCTATTTTTATTCTTTCTATAATTTTTGACGGCGAAGGCCGAAAAAGCAGAAGTTTATCGCACATAAAAATTGCATCTTCAGGAATGTGTGTAACTAAAATCGCGGATATCCCCTCTTCCTTTAAAATATTTCTGAATTCCCAATAAATCCTCTCTCGTGTGATTGTGTCCACACCGTTCAATGGCTCATCCAACAACAAAATAGAATTTTTCTTGGAAAGGATGGGCGCCAGAACAGACGCAAAAGAAACTCTTTGTTGCATACCGCCCGAAATTTTTTGAACTGGATATTGGCTAAATTGCTCTAATTTCATCATTTTCAAAAGTTGAAGTATTTTTTGTTCATCCTCTTGGTTGTTCTTTAGTTTTGGTAAAAAAGCAATATTTTCAAAAGTGTTTTTCCATGGAAGCACAGGATGATTTTGGAACAAATAGCCAATATCTCCATTAACTTTGATTTCTCCTCCATCTGATTCAATCAATTGTGCGATGATATTAAGCAGAGTTGTTTTTCCACAACCACTTGGTCCTAAAAATCCCAATATTTCTCCTTTTTTCAGCTTGAAAGAAATAGAGGAAAAAACAAGGAATTTATCAAATTTTTTCTCTAAATTTTCTGCTTCAATCACATACTGACGCATTTTTATAAACCTCCCGCAGAATATCGCAAGTGTATATTTGGCTTAATTTTACTGTTTGCACCTTGCCTTCTCTTTTAAGAATTTTTAGCAACATGTTCCATTTTCCTTTATTCATTGCTCCTATGTTTGGGCTCTTTCCAAAATCAGTTAAAAGCTCCGAGTCTGCCTTTGCATCTGCTATCTGACTTTTCAGGGAGAAGGCATTTCTTGAGCGGTTAACCACCCACCGAGCAGTTTCCTCATTATGATTTAAAGCATATTCCCATCCCTTAATTGTCGCCCTTAGATATTTTTTGACGATATCTGGATGTTCTTTGAGGAACTTTGTGTTTACTATTATTACATTTCCAAAGTAGGTGTTGTAGCCCAAATCTTTTGCTCTCATTTCCACTACATCTACTCCCTTGCTTTTTACAACTAGTGGTTCATTTACTAAGTACCCGGGCCAGATGTCAACTCTCCCATCAAGGAACGGACTGAGGTCGAACTTTACAGGCACTTCCTTTATTTTTGTTCTGTCTACATTATAGTCCTTTAAAATTATTTCATACATGTCATAGACATTATTACCTGGTTTTATCCCAACCGTTTTTCCTTCAAAATCTTTTGGTGTGTTTATGGGCTCCCTTGAGAACCATGTTATTGGATTGGCTTTCATTATTACTGCAATAGCTTTTACCGGCAGTCCCTCTGATGCTGCAAGCACCACTTCGTCGCCGCCTGCCACTCCTAATGGAGTTTCACCAGAAGCCACTGATTTGATTGATGGAAAGTCCGGTCCTCCTGGAAGCAACTTAACCCCCAGCCCTTCTTCTTCATAATAGCCAAGTTTTTGTGCTGCTATTTCTCCTGCTGCCACATGCCACAATGGCTGCCATTTCAGCCTTACTTCCACCTTCTTTAGATTATCAGTTTGCCCCTGATTCAGAAAAAACGCAAAACTTGCGCTTATTAAAACCGCTAAGGCAATAACTGCAATCAATATTACTCCTTTTTTATTTCCCTTCACTTTCATCACCACTTATTTCTCCGTGATACTACTATTTAGATATTATGTCCCCCTATGTGCGTCGATATATGAATATTTATAAATAAAAAAATGCTATTTATAATATGGACCGCAGCATACTCCAGAAAATAGGACTTACTGAAGGAGAAATTAGAGTTTATCTGGCAATGTTTGATCTGGGCCTGACAACCGTAGGGCCCATAATGAAATCCGCAAACATTTCAAGTTCTAAGATATATCTAATTTTAGACAGGCTTGCCAAAAAGGGATTAATTAATTATATTACAAAAAACAAAACAAGCTATTTTCAAGTTGCTCTGCCGGAAAAATTGTTGAGTTATATTTCGCTGAAAGAAAAAGAGCTGCAAAAAGAAAAGGCAGAACTGGCAAAACTGATTCCTCAGCTCAAGCAAAAACTCAAATCGCGGGAAGAAGAAAAGGGGGCGGCTGTTTTTGAGGACATAGAAGGCATAAAAACTTTTTATTTGTCTTTATTGGACTATATGAAAAAGGGAGAAGAATACTATGTTTTTACGGTATCAGCTGAGGAGATGAAAAGGAAGTCTATTCAGGCATTTTTTTGGGGCTTTCATTTGAAAAGAGAAAGAAAAAGAGTAACATGCAAAATTATAACCAACGAAAAATTTACATATAGCTGGATGAAGAAGGCCTATTCAAAATTTAAGTTTCTCAAATTCAAAAGAACAAATCAGGAAATACCTTCAAACACCATCATTTTCAAGAGCAGAATGGCGTTTCTAAATTTTAAGGGAGCTCCTGTGGTCTATGTACTGAAAAATGAAAATATCGCCCAATCCTATGCAGAATTTTTCAAATCTATATGGGGCAAGCCAATTATAAAAAATTAGTTGTTAAAGTGCTTATTTATAGTCGTTTAATTTCCGCCTTCCTCAGCTCTTCCAAATTTTTGCTCCCGGTCAGAAACATTGTAATTTTAAGTTCCTCAATAAATTGCATTAGCAACTTTTCAACTTCCCGCTCTCCCCCTTTATTTTGTGCTCTCAAAAACGGCGCTGCGATTCCCACCATAGCTGCCCCCATTCTAATTGCTTTTGCAATTTCAATACCATTTCGTATACCGCCCGATGCCACCACAGGAATTTTAACTGAACTCACTGCCTCTTCTAATGCATCAAAAGTAGGAATCCCCCAATTCCAAAACAATTTATTTTTCTCATTATTTCTTAAGATTTCGATGCCTGCCCAGGAAGTGCCGCCTGCTCCCGCAACATCAATAACATCGACACCCGCTTCCTCAAGTTTTCTTGCAACTTTCCCACTTATTCCCGCGCCGACCTCCTTTACAATTATTGGAATTTTGCATGCTTTTCTGAATTCTTTTATTCTTTCTAGAACTCCCTTCCAATTTGTATCGCCTTCTTTTTGTAGGATTTCCTGCAGTGGATTGATATGAATTGCAACTGCGTCTGCTCTTACTTTTTTTAACCCTTCTAGAATTTTTCCAACACCATCCAACTGCATTGCGCCAATATTTCCAACTAAGAACACGCCCGGAGTGAATTTTTTCACATCATAAGTTTTGCTCAATTTTTCATTTTCTATCATAGCTCGCTGGCTCCCAAGTTCGAAAGGGATATTGAATTTTTCGCATGCTTTTGCCAGGTCTTTATTTATTTTTTCTGCTTCTTCTGTTCCGCCAGTCATCGCGCTTATCAGTAGCGGAGCATCAAATTTTTTATTTAGAAATTCAGTTTTCAAATTTATTTCATCAAAATTTATTTCTGGCAGTGCATTATGCACAAATTCAATTCTTTCAAAGCCGTTAGTTTTTCTGTAATTTATGCTTTTTTTTAACACTATGTCGATATGTTCTGCTTTTCTCTTTTCTACTATGCTCATGCTTAAATTTGGAGTTCTAATTTTTTAAATAAAACTACTATTTCTGAGAATAGCATAAGATAACAAGGCGAAGGCAAAGAAGAAAACAGCAGAATACGCAAAAATAGCAATGTAGCCGAAAAATTGCGCTATTGCGCCCGCACTAATGACTGTTGCGAATTCTGCGAATCTTATTGGTATGTGGAGGATAGCGATATCTGTAGATACTTGGTTGGAGCGTGCAGCTGCTTCTGCAATAATTCTTTCAAAAATAGCCTCTCCAAAACCCCAGCCAATTCCCAACAATACTATGAAATAAACCCATTTTTCTGAGATGCCATACACACCAACTAAGAACAAAATAGTTTGTATGGCAAGAAAATATTTTAGTTTTACTTGTTCTATTATTTTATTTCCTACAAACAAAGAAAAGCAAATTATTATGTTAAGGACAGAGAAGAAGAGCCCTATTCTCCAATAATCAAATCCCAACATCTTTTTCATATAGGTCGTAAGTATAAATGCATAGAGGGGATAAGTGGAAATTGATAGAAATGCCATCGCAATTGCAGCTCCCCAGAATTTTTTGTTTCTTTTCTTGCTAATTGCACTTTCAATCGCTTTTTTGATGTCGAATTTTGATATTTTTGTCTTAAATTTAAGCAGCAACACGGGCGCCGACAGTAAAAGCGAGATGGCAAAAATTACAAGAAGCGCATTTTCAAATGAGATAATATTTAGTAAAAAACCCGCCACAAGCACCCCCACTGCAGCGCCCCCGTATATCACCCCAGAAACTTTTGCAGAGTTTTCTGCTTCTCTTCCCTTTTTGGATAATTTGTACACTGCTGTTCTACTAACTGACCAATACGCCGCGTCCCTCACCCCCTCAAAAAATTTTCCCCCCAAAAACCACAAGACATTCTGCGCGAAAAAATAGAACAAAACAGAAATAGAGTTTGAAAGCCAATTAATTATAAAGAATATTTTTACGCCAATCTCGTCAGCCGCAAGGGCAAAAAATGTCCTGCCAAACAAAAATACAAACGGAAGCAAAGAGAGAATAATACCTATACCAAGCAAATCAATATTTCTACTGAGTAGCAGAAGGGGAATAATTATAACAAGTGCATTTGAAATAAAAGCGTCCAAAAAAGAAATAGCGTATATTTTCTGCATAGTTTTTAGAGTAAGCAGCGATTAAAAAAGTTAATCTTATAGGCCGTCCTATTGAAATTCAACGCAAGTTTATAGTCTCCCATTTCACCTTCCCCTTTTCTATCGCGCCTCTTATCTCCTTTTGTATTTTAGTAAGTTTTGCTTCGCCTGTTTTTACGTCTGCCAAAACAACTTTTCTAATCTCTCCTTCAGAATACCCATCAAAAATTATATAGTCAACAGGAGAGCCGATAAACCTCGCGTCAGCTGGGCTATGGCCAAAAACTTCGAGGATTGGCGCAAGCTGCTCTCCTATTTTTCCCTTCAAAACAGCCCTTGCTCTCTCGAGCGCATCTTTTCTATAAAATTTTTCAAATTCCATTTTCCATTTCTCAAGTTTGTTTTCGTATTCTGCTTCAAAATTATTTTCCAACTCTTCTCTCATTTCTCCAAATATCTTTTCTGCTCTTTTTTTAGCAATGTCCGATATTCTGAAATTGATATAAATAATATATGCTGCAAAAATAACAATTAAAATAGCTAAAATTATTTCCAACATTTTACCACCCTTTTTATTAAACTTTTCTTATTTTTTATACTATGGAAGCAGAAGCTATTTTGCGCGAACTTGTTGCTTTGGACACAAATTCTCTCGAGAGCAAGAACTATGCGAAATGTGCAAATTTGATAAAATCAATTGCCGACAAAAGCGGCCTCAAAACAAAAATTTTACGCCCCCCAGGAACAGAAAAGCCAAAGCCGAATGTGATTGTAGATTTTGATGCTGGAGCAAAAGAAACCTTGCTGGTATTAACCCACTACGATGTTGTGCCCGCCGGCAGCGGATGGAGAACAGACCCATTCAAATTGACTGAAAAAAATGGAAAATTATTTGGAAGAGGAACTTCTGATGATAAAGGAGCGATTGCAGCTACTCTTTCCGCTCTCTCAAAATTAAACAATTCAAAAGTTAATATTCGCTTAATTTGCTCATGTGACGAAGAGACGGGCGGCAGAGATGGAGCTGCGTTTTTAACGAAAACAGACGCGGTAAGGTGGAAGGGGAAAAAGATAAAATACGCCTTTGTTCCAGATGCAGGTCTGAATAGTGTTGGAATTGGATGCAGCGGCATAATAAGGGGAAAAATTATTGTGAAAGGAAAGGGAGGGCATGCGGCCTATCCGTTCAAGGCGGTTAATCCAATTTACAAGGCGTTGCCGTTGCTAAATGAGTTGAAAAAATATAGCAGAATAGTTGAAAAAAAGCGTTCGATATCCAACGCTTCTCCTGGGAATCCCCACAAAAAAATATGGGGCAGGTTCTCTGTGACTGTTGTACGCGCAGGAGAAAAAACTAATATTATCCCGGGGGAATTAGAAATAGGTTTTGATCTGAGGTTGCTTCCAGAAGAAAAACTTTCAGACGCAAAGAGAGAATTCAGAGAATTCTTCGAAAGAGCAAAAAGAAAAACAAAGGTTGACGCTTCTCTTTCAATGGTTGGTACATCTGGCTATTTGATTTCCTCAGATTCAAAAATAGTTTCAAAATTAAAAAAATCGGTGAGCGCCATTTTTGGCTTTTCTCCAACACTCAGCAGCAATCTTGGGGGCAATGATGGCAGGTATTTGGCGGGAGTTGGAATTGATGCGGCTTCATTCGGCCCAACTGCTTCAGACGCAAACATACACGCGCTAAATGAGTTCATACGCAAAAGCGATTTAGAGAAAATGGAGAAATTAGTTATTCATTTGGCTCGTAGCTGGTGAATTATTTTGGCTTTTTTGCGCGTATAAGGAATAATAAATTTTCCACGTCACTTGGTTTTGTTTTCTTTGTTATCAATGGATAATATGCATCGATTATTTTAAACCCAACTTTTCTCATATTCTTTAAGTACATTTTCAGTGGCCGATGGCCTTCTATAAATAGCGGCGGTGCGTTTTTTGGAATGGGCTTAAGCTCTCTTTGTATCCTCCCTCTGTTCTCTTCCAACCATTTGAGAAAGTTAAATGATTCCTTCCTTTTTATCTTCTCTTTCATTTCGTTTACTAATTTTTCTTTAGCCTTTGCCGAATACTGAAGTAGCGAAAGCCAAGTGGAATTCATAGCCAGCACCGTATGGCTCTTTAATGGTGCGAGCCCCCGTGTTATCCCTTCGACGGGCTCCTCAAGTTTGCTTAGATTCATTTCGGGCTTCATCCTTGCGTAATGCCCCCAATCGAAGAAATGTATTTCTCCTCCTGGTTTTAGAATTCTATACAAAGCTGAAAAAAGTGGCGCATTATCAGATACGTGGTGCAGCGCGGCACCAGAAACAACAAAGTCCACGTTGCCGACAAGCCTTTTTATTTTTTTCCTGCGTAAAATCCTCCTTATTTTTTCCAGCACATCAAATTTTTTGCCGGGCATTTTTGGCAACCCCAACTCAAGAAAATTTGCATTGAGCGTAATAATCTGCTCTTTGTCCAGCCCGAGGCCAAGCAACTTCCTTTTAGTTTCTTTTAGCCCTTCCTTCATCACATCCAGCAGTATAATTTTTATTTTTTTCCTTTCGTTCGGGTTTAATTTTTCTACGATGGGCAGAACTGTTCCGCCGCCACCTGTCCCCACATCTAACAGCTTCAACTCTTTATTTTGTCTAATTTTTTTTCTTATTTTTTCTGCCACTACCTCTGCGTTCAATTCATTTGCTTTTGCAGGTATTCCGCCGGCTGGCTCTACAACTGCTTTTTTGATCATCTCCGGCGTTGCAGTGTTCCATTCGTGAGAGTACTCTTTAATTGCTCTCCATTTGAGCGCCTCATCTCTATATTTCTCAAGCAGTGTCCCTCCATTTGAAGTGTTCCGGACTATTTTTGCAATTTTTGGATTTTTCAGTAAGATTTCATTTATTTTCCCCAAATCAACCCAGTTCGGAAGAAACTCCCACGGAAGTCTCGAAAAATCACCAGCTTGAATCAAGGGGTATTTTTCAGAGTTTAGCGCTTCCAATCTTTTTTTAGCTGTGTCCAACTTTCCTTCGTACGGATGTAGCATCTTATGAATTTCTGGATTCGTTGTTTTCCAAGAAGGCTTTTTAGAATGCAAGCCGAACTCTTTGAAAACCAATCTTTTCAGCTGTTCTTTCATTTGTTTTCCCTCAATTGTTTTTCGAGTTTTTCCATGTATGTTCTGCCTGCATTTCTGTATGCTTTTATTTCTTCCAGCCATTGCTTTGCTTTTTTATGCTTTGGTTTCCATTCTCTAATTGTCTCTTCCGGGCTTTTCTTTTTTGCAAATTGTTTTATTAATTCAGCTGCAGAATCTGCAACATCTTTGCTGACTTCTAATTTTTTTCGTTTTGATGAATTGTTTTTTATTTTTCTTTCATATTTTTCAAAGCGGGGGAAATTTATTTTCTTCATTTCTCCAATTATCTTCTCTTCGTTTGTTCCCAAATATTTTAAGAGGCCTGCTAAGAATTCCTCCTGTGTTTCATGGAGTGGTTTGATAATTGGCTTTAGCCATTCCGGATATTCGTTTAATGCATTCCTGCCCCTTAGTCTCATTACACTTTCCATTGCAACAGCATATAGCGGTGCTTTTTCTCCATATTCATGTTTCAAATATTCCAGGTCTTTCTCCATTCTTTCTCTGCCAACGAAAAAAGCCCTCCTCTCTAATACTCTTGGCCCAGATGCTTCAAATCCCTTGTCTGCTGCTATGAGCGCTTTGCTGATAATTGCCTCTTTTTTGGGTAATTTCTTTTCTATTTTTCCAAATTCGCCCAAACTCATTTCATGCCTTGAGATCGCTCCTTTTATAGCCCTCAACCACTTTTTAGGTATTTTTATAGTTCCCTTTTTTACCAATTTTTCAAAATATTTTGCCCCATATATGCCATGAGGAACTCTTTCTGTTTTTAACCGTAATATATCATGAGCCCATCCCGCATTTTCGGCCATCTCAGCTATTTCGTTTGTTTGCTCTTTATTAAACCCTTCTTTTTCAGCCATTACTTTTGCTATAATTTTGGCATGCTTTGCTACGGCAGATACATGGTCGATGTCATGTGCTTTGCTTATCTCTCCTCTTTTTCTTCTTTCAGAAAAGATTTTTCTAATAACGTGTTCAGTATTTGTCTCCATAAAAACACCAAATGTATTTGACAGTGGAGATATATATTATTTATTTATATGCAACATTTCCATTATTCTATCAACAATACTTTTCTCCTGCGATTGTGCTTGGATAACTGTTATAGCGGTTACGTCAATAATGTCCTCGATTTTACAACCCCTGCTCAAATCGTTTACTGGCTTTTTAAGCCCCTGTATTATCGGCCCAACAACTCTATATCTTCCCAACTCTTGCACAAGTTTATGAGCGATATTACCCGAATTTAAGTCGGGGAAAATCAAAACATTTGCTTCACCAGCAATTTCGCTATTCGGCGCTTTTCTCTTTGCGATTGCTTTATTAATCGCCGCGTCTGCTTGCAGCTCCCCGTCAATATTTTTGAATCCTTTTTCTTTTGCTATTTCTGCAGCTCTCCTCACTTTTTGCACCATTGGATGTTCCGCGCTTCCTTTTGTTGAAAATGAAAGTAATGCAACTTTTGGTTTCATGTCAAATAACGTTTGTGCAGTAAATGCAGAAGTTCTCGCAATTTCAAATAATTCCTGGGAAGTCGGATTTGGAACAACTGCGCAGTCCGCCATTAGCATCGGCTTGTGTTCTGAGAAAATAGCTGGCGGGACCATGAGAACTGCTCCAGAAGCAACAGAAATTTCAGGCATTGTTTTTATTATTTTAAACGCGGGCCTCAGCGTATGCGATGTCGGAGTTAAGGAGCCAGATACCAAGCCATCTGCGTCTCCCTGTTCAATCATCATCGTTCCAAAATAGACAGAGTCCTCCAATGTTTTTTTGGCTTTTTCTAAATCTTCTCCCTTATGCTTCCTTAATTCATAGTATTTTTTTTCGTATTCTTCCCTTTTTTCATACTCGCTCATGTATATAATTTCTGCTCCTTCTATCTCATTTTCCTTCATCCCAGCATTTTTTAAATACTCTTTAATTCTCTCTTTTTCTTTGCATATAATAATTGGCTTTGCAATTTTTCTCTCCAAAATTTCCTTTATTGCTTGTAAAATTCTCTCATCCTGCGGTTCCGGAAAAACAATTCTTTTTGGATTTTTCGATGCTTTGATTCTAATTTGTTCTAAAGTAATCATAAAAAAATTAGTTTTTACAATTTTAAAATACTTCGTTGCTCAAAAATTACTTCACTCCATCTACCAAATCGATAATTGCTTGCTGTTGATTCTCAGCGTTCAC
>WALN01000009.1 GCA_015522865.1 Microcaldota archaeon | reverse complement strand
GCCGCAAACCAAATACTTTGGTTGTGTTTGGAAAGGGAAGGAACTGGGTTCAGTATGCAACGGTCTACCGCTTCTGTTCTGATGAGCAGGAGCAGAACTGCATCCGCTCAGACAAGTACTGCGATTTGAGCTCAAGCTTCTGCATGGGATTTGAACATGGAACTGATAAGCAAGGAATAGATGAATACGCATTAATAAATTATTTCAATCCATACACAAAGTACGGCCAGACAAAACAATTGTTTGATTCAATATTTGACCCAGACACAGCTCCAATGAAGGAGAGGGATATGGGGGAGAAAGTGAAAGTTGTTTGCTCTGAGAATGGGAAAGATAAATGTAATGGCCAAAATGACTTCCAGAAACCTGCTTTGGAAAAAGAGCTTAAATTAAAATTGATGATATTCTCTCCAAGTCAGGCTCAGCCAGAAGCTAAAGCAATAGTCGCCCCAGCTGGAACAAATTGGGTTGTACAATCAGAAATACAAGGAAAGGAAACGGCCCCTTCAGGCCCAGTTACTCCTTCTCCAAAAGCAGCTACGCCTACCGCGACTCCAACGCCAAAGACAGGTGGTAAAAAATGAAAAGTGAGGTGTTAATATGTTGAAAAAATTAATTGTGTTGTTAATAATAATTTTTGGAATTTGGCTTTTCTTCTTCAACGGATTTCAAACATTGGGGGTTAAATCCCCAATTAAAACTATATTCTATACTGACAGCTTGAAAAAGGCAGCAGAAAGCTATAATTTCAGCATGGGCAGCAATTTTATTAGCTACAGAGATTACAATTATGGATTTGAATTAAAGTATCCAATTGGCTATTCTGCGACCCTTGCTCCAGAGCCAAATGTTTATTTGCGCTTTCTCGCAGCTGACCCCTCTGGACTTGCAGAGGATATTGATGTAAATGTTCTGCTCACAAAAGATGCAAAGTCAATATTTGAAACTAACACAAAAGATGTTCCAAAATCAAAAGTTATAATTAAGCAGGAAAAGCAAATAAACGGAAACAAAGCCTATTTAGTGTATTATAATGACAATATTGAAGGTCTGCCAATTATCTCTCATTATACAACAATCTCCTGCAAAAATTATACGCTCGAGATTATTGGAATTATCCCGGAAGATTTGGCAGATGACTCCTCGCTTGTAAATTATATGATTCATTCTGTTAAATGTTAGGCGAGCAAATGGACAAGTGCCTCAGTGTAAAAATGCATATTAGAATTTATAATAACAAGGAGACAAAAGTTGTAGGAGTTTGCGAAAAAGAACTGCTTGGAAAAATACACGGCAAAGGAAATGATATTCTTGATTTGAAAAATTATGAGAATTTCTATAAGGGGAAGGAAGTGAGCGTTGAAGAAGCTACAGAGTTGATGAAAAATGCGGATTCAGTAAATTTAGTAGGGGAAAAAGCGATAGAAGCTGCAAGAAAAGTTTTTGATGTAAATGATAAGCGGATACTTTCTATTGGAGGAGTCAAACACTTACAAATTTACAACATCTAAACAATTTTAAATAAATTTGAACTAATAACTGTATGCTAATGGCTGCAGACATATTTGGAATTTTTAGTTTTTTGAACGATGTTCGTTTTGTTGTAGAAATAATTGTTTTCGCCTATTTAGTTTTCTGGCTGTACATGACTTTTAGAGATATCCCTCTACTTTTTGCTCTTTCATTAGTTGCAGCAGGCTATTTAATATTCGCTCAAACTATTTCAATAACTTTATTAGTTGTCATATTCTTTGCATTTGTATTAATGGGTTCTCAGCTTCAGATGCTTATTTGGTTTGGTCTTGCTCCTATTGTGGGTATGTTTGGGATAAAACTGCCGGGTACTCAGGAATACGAAGCGGAGCAGCAGATGCAGGCAGCTCAGAAAGAGGAGGAGGCGCTTCTTGAGAGAATTGAAAACGGAACCGCATCTGCCGCTGATAAAGCGCAGTACCAGCAGATGATGGCGTCTCAGCAACTAAATTCTGGCACAAATCCTTTAGCCAGGCTGGGAGGTGGTTTAAGATGAATATTGGCGGCTTTTTAGGAGATATTATATTCTGGGTGCAGGTGTTCTGGTGGCTTTGGCTTATTCTCTTAGCGTTCTTTTTCTATCAGTGGGCCCAAAATCACGTAGGATTTTCTCCAATGCTAACTATAGTGCTGGCAGTTGTTCTTATTTACTATTTAGTAATAAAGCATCCTTTTCTTGGTTCTTCAACTCTAATTTTCTGGACTCTGCTCTCTTCGGGCGTGCTCTATTTATTGCCAATAGTTTTACCATGGTTTGGTTTGTTATTCAGGAGGAGGTGAAAAAATGAAAAAAAATATTGAGAAGTTTTTGAAATATTATAACATAGCTCATAGAAACAGGCTGAAGTGGTATGATGTAAAGTGGAGGACATTTGTAGTTATCTTGTTCGCATTTGTTTCCTATTTTATTTACTCCTTTTTACAGCGACACTATAATTTAATTTTGATAGTTGGAAAGTTGAAAACAACAGTTGCTGATGAGTTGTTCTTCTGGTTTATGATTGGATTTTTGCTTGGCATTGTCGCGTTTGCATTTTTATTTGAAGGAGAATATATACTTTCAATAATGAAAATAACGAGAATTGAAGAGGAAAAAGCGCTCAAGCATATAAAGAAATTAGAGAAGAGAAGAAAAAAATAATTAGTTTTAGCTCTCTCCCAGCAAAAAGTATTAATAAATACAAGTAGATATTCTATTATGTATCTGGCCCTTGGACTCATGCAGGATGTTAATTTGGCTGTTTTAATTTTAGTTTTTTTTACGCTTTATAAGCAATTGACAAATTCTTTTATACCAGATACAAAAGTAGCGCTTCTTGTCACTATTATTATAACTATGCTAGTTGCCGTCCCCTATATTTGGATTCGCTATTTGCTTTTCTTCGGCCTATTTTTATATACTTTCCCAGAATATTTCGGACGCCATTTGGACATTGGAAACTATTGAATTTTCAAAACATATTTTAATATAGCTTTGCTATTAATTACATGGATTTCACCGCTTTGCTGCTAATAATACTAGCTCTTATAGCAGTTCAAAATAAAATGTATTTAATTGCGGTTGCAATTTTAGTGTTACTTTTATTAACTTCAAAAAGCAAAATAATATGGGTGGTAGCTTTAATAGGTGGCTTGATACTAGCTGTTGTGAAGTTTAACTTACCTTCCTGGCTGGTAATTGTCGGCCTGTTTGTGATATTAGTTCTCATAGCTCATTGGGGCAGCACGGGCCCCTCAGGACCAGAGAACTTTGTTCCGGGTGGTTATTGATGAGTTCCTCAAGTATGATAACATTGGGTATTTTGGCAGCTGCGCTATATTTTGCCTTTGCCTATCTCCACTCTATGTTCTTAGTTCTTGTAATTGGCTTGGTGCTGCTTTTTTCTCTTTATGGCTCGGGCTCTAGTTCTGCTACACCTGCTAGTACTTCCCAAGCCCCTCAGCAACCAACAGTCATTGGTGGGTCTGCAGGAGGCCCTCTCTTATACAAGAAGCAGAAAATAGAATTCAGGCCAGAATGGCACGGAGATGTTGATGGGGAAGAGAAAATAGGGGAAGCTTTTTCAGCATGGGCCACTCTCCCAATAAATATTTTAAGAAAAATATTCTAGTGGTTAGATGAGGACGGATTATTTGTTGCTAATTGTTGCAGCAGCACTAGTTTTTTATTTCAAAATAATGTGGCTTTTTTTGGCAATTGCTGTAATTTTTGTGGCGCTGTTTTTCGCAGAAAGCTCAAAAACTCCTTCTCCCCCTTCCACCCCTTCTCCGCCTTCCTCTACAACTTCCACCCAGCCGGTTGTAGTGGTACAGGAGCCTCAAACTTCAGGTATAAATTTTTTGCAACAACTTTTTGGAAATATAATGACCGCAAGGGTTAAGAGAGGCAGTATAAGAACTTATGACCCTACGACATTTACCAATTTGGTGAATATCGCAATGAAAATGCTTGAAGAGGGCAAATCAGATAGTGAAATCGACGCTGCTTTGCGTTCCATGAACGTAACCAACAGGGCAGACAGAAAGGCAGTTATAAAAGCTGCGAAAAAGGTTCTTGGAACAAGTTAAATAGTCCATTACAATATAGAGTCTTAGAAATGTTAGCGCAATAATATTGAGCAAGAAATTTTGTTTAAATCTCCGAGCGAATGCAGCATAGCGTATGTGGAAATGTTTTCTACTTCTGAAGTTTAAGTAATATATCTCTATTTACCTGAAGGATTTTTTTATTAAGTTCCTGCAGTGCTTTTATTTGTGCTTTAAGGTCTTCAAGTTCTCCGCCTGCTATTTTTTGAGATGTTTCTCCTTTTCCTTTTTCAATTTCTTTTTCTAGCATTTCTCCAACAGTAGTTTTTTTCTCTCCTCCTTCGCTTATTTGAGTTATCTCCAGCTCAGTTGGTGTTATCCTTTCTTTCTCTTCTTTTTTTGGCTTCTCTACCTTTTCAACTTTTTCTACAGCCGGCTTCTTTATCTCCTCTACCAGCTCTTCTTCTGGATTCTCCGCCACTTCTTTTTGTTTCTCTGCTTCCTTTTCTGCTGTTGGTTTTGCCGTGACCTCCTCTGGCTTCTCCGCCTTTTCTTCCACTGGCTCTGCCATCTTCCCTTCTCCGCCCTCTTCTGCTGGTTTCGCTGTCCCCTCTTCCTTCTGTATTGTAGGCTTTTCCTCTATTTCTTTAGCCTCCTCTTCCATTTCTCTCTTAGTTTTTTCAATTATTTCTGAGGGGTTGGCAACGCCCACTTCACTCAGCATTTCTGCAATCTCCTCTTCTGGCTTTCCCTCTTTCAACATTTTTTTTACTATGCTCTCAGGGTCCATGTTATTATAAATCTCCTTTGTTTTTTAACATTTACTACATAGTTTTTTTTAAACTAATGCATTTATTATTTTGGTGAAGTAATGGATCTGGACTTGCCCTATGGGCCATGGAATAAGGTTTTCTCAGCAGAATGGAACGGCAAACCTTTTACTGTTTATCGCAATAAGCCTAATGAACTGCTCATTATTC
>WALN01000008.1 GCA_015522865.1 Microcaldota archaeon | reverse complement strand
GTTCTTGATGCAACTTCTTTTTAAGAAGTTGCTTACAGAAGCTTACCGCTTTCTTTCTAAATTCTTTCTTTTTGGGAAGCTTACACTTTCTGTTCTTTCTTTCCAGAAGCTTACTGCTTTCTTTCTTACAAGAAAGAAAGGGGGAGTTTCGAACCCCCGACCTACTGCTCTCCCCATAAATTTAATATAAAAATATAGGAGGCAGTCGCTCTATCCAGACTGAGCTATGAGCCCGTAGTAATAATATGAGAACGTTTATTTAATTGTTTTTGAAATTTTCGATTTTGCCAGATTTGGCAGCCTTGCTTTAAGGTACTGCCTGAACGCTTCCTTTGTTGGAGAGGGAGTAATTTTATAAAAAGTATGCATATGTGCAAGTAAGGCATCATAATCAAGCATGCCAACCAGCGCTTCCATCTCCTTTCTTTTAAACTCCAATAATATTCTCCTGGCTCTCGCGTAATTACCTAAGTGGAGCGCCTCCTGGATCTGCTCCTTTGCTCTTTTTCTCTCTGCGTACAACTTAGTAAATAGCTCGGAATGAGAATTAAACTCGTCAGAAAGGGAAAGGAGAGCGCTGGTTCTGCTGATATTTTTATTCACTTGTGAAACCTCCAGCTCAAGCGTCTCATAATATTCTGCAAGAGAATAGAAAGAACGGCTCAAATACATTATTGCAAGAATAGAATAGACTAAGGGAATGAAAGTTAGAAATATACCCGCATAATAGTAAGTGAATATAGAAGCGCCTATGCCAATCAGCGAAAGCAAAATCCCGGTAAATACATTCGAAATATGGTACTGCATAATTTCTGAGACATGCACTCCGACAGTTGGGAAAGCGGAGTTTATAAGCGCATTAATCAATTTTCTTACTATTATTTTCAGCTCTGTTATGAACTGAAATATTGGCCACAAAATGAGCGGGAGAATAAGTAATCCAAGTGTTGTTTCTTTTGGAAGCATTGGAAGAGCAGGTAGAGAAATTCTCACATTTATCACGTAACTTAAGTAGGCTATTGCAACAACAATGAGAATATTTGTGAAAAGAGATTCTAAAGAACGCGAGAATTCCTCTTTGAACAATTTATCCTCCATCACTTTCTCCACATGCGCTCCTTTAAACCTAACTTTTTGAAGTGCTCTCCGTATTCTCTTTGGATAAAAGCGCATAAACAAAGAAGCAATTTTGTCTGCATTAGCATATAAAGAAGGAGCTATGGATGCACTTACTAAGACCAACAAAAAGGAAAGGCCAAGCAGATCAGAAGGTATAAAATAAGACCCGGCGTGGATCAAGTTCCCATTTTTAGCTGCCTGAGCAATAAGCATACTGAACTCCCCTATTGGAACCAGCAACAAACCAACAGTTAACGCGCTTTTTTCTTTCAACCCCATAGCAGTTCCCATCATCATTGGCACAACCATCTTGCCGATTATGAAAACTGCTATAAGGGAAACTAGTAAGAGGAATAGTATTGGGCTAAAAGAGATTGTAATTTCGGAACCAAAACTCACAAAGAAAAACAATATGAAAAATTCTCTCAAAAATCCAAGTTTTCTTTTTATTTTTTCTCCATACGCAGTTTCTGCAAGTGCGGTGCCTGCAAAATAAGCTCCAAGTGTGGGGGGGAGGCCGAGAAAATTGCCCAAATAAGCAACTACGATTCCCACTCCGAGGGCATAGATAGCCATCTGGTCGGTATATCCGAATTTATCCAATATGGTGAGAACGTGCTTTGAAAGTTTGCTTACAACAAATAAAGTAGCTATAACAAAAAAGAGCGCATTTATCACGAGAGTATTGATTGAAGTTGAAGTGGAAAAGCTGGTAATAAACACAAGCATCAAAATTGCAAGAAAATCCTGCATTACCAAGATCGCCATAGTAATTCTGGCCTCAGCTGTCCTTGCCAATTTGTTCTCCAAAATATAGCTTACAGAAACAACAGTACTACTTGCTGGTAGGAATGAAGCAATTATAGCTGAGAGCAGCATATCCTTAAAAAAAAGCATTGAGATAAAAAAGCCCGCAATCCAAGCAAAAAGCATGTCCATAGAGCCGACAACTACTGCAAAAGCGCCTGTTTTTTTCAACGAGCCTAAATCCATTTCTAGTCCCAAGTAGAACATAAGAAGGAATAGACCAAGCTGACCAAAGAGAAATGAAACCCCGATGCCTGGCTGTAAGAGAGCGAAGCCAACCGGTCCAAGTATTATGCCTGCAAAAATGTAGCCAAGCGCGCTAAACTGCCCGGCTTTTTTCATTATAACGCCTAAAAATAAAGCTAAAACAACGGCAAGTCCCGCTATTGGCAGCCCTGAAGATATCGCGTTCATAAAACTGCTCTCCTCAGAAGGAGAGTTCAATGCAAAAACAGCCATTGAAAAAAGCGCTAAAAAAAGCAAAATTTTTTTGTTCATATTTTAAGATAGGCAAATTAGTTTAAATTTGTTTTTGAGATACAGAAGCTTTATTTAGTTAAAAATCAATAAATAAATTATATGATGAAATGAACAACCTCTGAGCTTTCTATATTGAGGGCAGTGACGATGCCAATAGCGTCTGACTCGAAATAAAACTTTCGCGAAAAAATAACAAGAATAATTGGGGGGGATAAAGGAAATGGAATTGGTGAATAAAAGAGCTTTTGCCAACACATATAAACGTGGCTACGAGAGATTAGAGCAATACAAAAAAGTGATGGAGGCGCTCAAAAGTGGGAAAGGACCGAATGAAATAGAAAGGATGGGATTGGCGGACCACCGTCTGGCGAGCAGGTGGAAAAGAGGAGTAAAACCGGGTGTGGCGCGGGGGATAGAAGCAATAGGAGAATTTCTTCCTTTACATCTAAGGCACAAAAACTTTGAAGATTTCAACAAATTGGCCGCCCTTGTTTTCTCCACTGGCTACTTGGATAGGAAGTTCAGCATTCAGCTCAACATCCGAAAAAATGAGAGTGAGTTTAAAAAATTACTCTCTAAATTGGGGCTGAAATATAAAGGTAAAGGGAACAAAAAAATAATTGGTGAGAAAAGCGCAGCAGTAGGAAGAATTCTTAAAATCTTGGGAGTGTCGCACGCAAAGAAAAAATCAGAGATTGGAAAACTGCCTTCCTATATTTACAAAATAAAGCAGATGCATAAAGCAGCAGGAACAGAAGAGAAAGAGATGTACAAAAAGCATCTAAAAGATTTTGTGGATGTGGTACTGAAACATAAAAACTATGGCAAGTACCTCGAACTTCACAGCATCGCAGATAAGGGAGATGCTGAAAAGCTGGGGAGGGATTTTGGAGCTCTGTTAAAAATTGCTTACCCCAAAACGAAATTCAGCACCAGGTTAATTGAGCGCAAAGGCAAATACCGCCCAAGATTCTGGTTTCTGAAGAAAGAATAATTTTACTTTTTCTTTAGTTTTTTAATAGCATCGGAAACTGCCAGTTTTATTCTTAAAGAAGATGGAAGCAGACGGACAGGCCAGCGCTGCTTTTTATAGCTTTCAATTCCGGCTTGGACAATTTTGTACCTATGGAACGAAGGATTTTTCTGCACGAACTCGGCAAAGCTTCCTCTACGCATTTCCCTTATTCCATTCTCTATGAGCTTGCGAGTTTTCAAATGTTTTTTCATTAGCAAATAATGCAGCAATTAAATAAATATTTTTAGATATTAAGGGTAAAAATAAAAAGAGCGATTTATTTTATCAAATATGAAAAGAATTTTCATCGCTTTTATGTTAATTTTCGTATCTCTTTCTCTTGCCAAATCTTATTCCCTGCCAAATGTAAAAGTGCATGTGGATATACAAAACGATGGTTCAGTAGTTTTTGATGAATATATCACATACTACTTTGATGGCTGCTTTCACAATGCATGGAGGGATATCGTTCTTAGCAATTCGGAAATTTCAGATATAAAAATACTGGATGAAAATGGAAAAATTATCCCCTCGGAAATCGAAAGAAAGGGGGGCGGAGTAAAAGTAACTTGGCACTATAGCACATGCGACAAAAGAAGAACATTTGATGTGCATTACAAGCTTAAAAAATGCCTTAAAGTTTATGATGATGTTGCGGAATTCTATTGGAAAGTGTGGGGAGGGAAATGGGATCATCCTCTCTGGCATTTGGAAGTTGAGGTAAAATTGCCGAAAACAGCAGAGGCGCAAAAAATATATGCATGGGGGCATCCAAATCTGAATGGAAAGCTTGAGAAAAAAAATAACGTGGTGGATTTTGAGGTAAAAAATATCCCAAAATACCAGTGGGTGGAAGCAAGAGTGGTGTTCCCGCGCTCTATGCTAGAAAGTGTGGATGGAGCAAAAATAATTGGGGGAGCAGGTCTAAGCAAAATATTGGAAGAGGAGAAAAATTGGGATAAAAAATATGAGCAAAGAAAAAAGCAATTAGAAGAAATCGAGCAGGCAATAGCAATTCTTGCTCTTTTGTTTGTACTCCTTGTTGCTATAATTTACATCTATTGCTACTTGAAATGGGGGAGAGAACCAAAAATAGAATATAATAAAGAATATGAACATGAACCGCCCTACAATTATTCTCCAGCAATTGCGGGCGCGATAGTAAAATGGAAGCCAGATGGAAAAGATTTTGCAGCAGTGCTGCTGGACCTGGCTTTGAAAAAGTACATAAAAATAGAGGCAACAAAAAAAGAGAAATATTTTGTGGTTTTTGGCGGTGGAGAAAAATATAAAATAACACTTATTACAGAACCAAAGCAGTGGGAAAAATTAGAGGAGTTTGAAAAGAAAATATTGTACCTGCTTCGAGAAGAAGTAGACGAAAATAAATCAATAACATTAAAAGAACTCCGCCAGTCGCTAGCATTGGATTTTGGAAAAGCTAACTTTGCGCAAAAATGGAGCAAAAGCGTAGTAAAAAGATTGGAGGAAATGAAATTGACTGAAAAGGAAGGAAGTAAAAAACTTAAGAAATATTTGCTATTGACTGGAGTGGTGTATGCAGTAGTAATATTAACGCTATTCGTATTGTTGAACGCCCTTTTTTCAGACATTGATAGGGGAACAATAAGCGGAGTGCTGTTTGGCGCGTCTTTCTCTTTCATAGTAGTGATTATCCTGGTGTTCGCTTTAGATAGAGCTAAGCCAGGGATACTGGAGCGCAGAACATTAGAAGGAACATTGCATGCAAAAAGATGGTTGGCGCTTAAGAAATTCCTGCAAGATTTTTCTGCTATGGATGAACGGCCCCCTACCGCGCTTCCAATGTGGGAGAAATATTTGGTGTACGCCACCTCATTAGGAGTAGCTAAAGAAGTTTCAAAAGCAATGGAAGTTGACCTAAAGGACAATATAGAAGCCAGAAACTCTCCATTATGGGTCAATGCAGGATTTTCAAGTTTAGGCAGTGATTCTTTTGTAAGCGGAGCGGGCTCTGCTTTCTCAGCTGGCGGGGGATTCGGCGGAGGAGGCGGAGGAGGAGGCGGAGGAGGCGGAGGCGGAGCCTCCTAAAT
>WALN01000007.1 GCA_015522865.1 Microcaldota archaeon | reverse complement strand
TCGGAGATGTGTATAAGAGACAGGCCTATCACAAGTGCTGTTTCTTCTCAAAATGGCTAAAACTGCACTATTATGTACTTATAGCTCTCCAAAATTTTACAAATTGGTGTTTTATTTTTCTCCAGTTATCCCGGCCGCTTCTTTTTGGAGGTAAGAAATTTTATCAATTATATTGTATTTTCGGAGATGCATACAAAGACGCAATCAATCTCTTATTCCCTCTTCAGTTACCTTAAATATACATTCCCCGTCAGGCAAGCTTGGCGAGTCAACTAATTTTGCTATTCTTTTTTCTCCTTTTGATTTTCTTAAATATATTCTATATGTGCTTTGATGCGCAATTACATTTCCCCCTATTGGAGCGGTTGGGTCGCCAAATAATATGTCCGGCCTATCCATCACCTGATTAGTTACAAAAATTGCTATGTTGTGCATATCCGCAAGTTTTTGTAAGTCGTGCATATGCTTGTTCAATTTTTGCTGCCTTGCAGCTAATGTCCCCCTACCTGCATAATCGTTCCTAAATGCAGATGTAAGAGAGTCAACTATTACTATTTTTATATTTTTTTCACTTATCATATCTTCCGCTTTTTCTATAAGCAACATTTGATGGTCTGAATTGTACGCTCTTGCGATCTGTATTCTCTCAAGCACTTCATTCTCTTCAAATCCCTTAGCTTTTGCCATCTGAATTATTCTTTCCGGCCTAAATGTTCCTTCAGTATCCACAAACAAAGCGTTTCCATCAAGTCCGCCTTCTTCAACTGGCAGTTGCACATTAACGCAGAGCTGAAATGCGAGTTGGCTTTTTCCAGAACCAAATTTTCCATAAGTTTCAGTTATGCCTTGTGTTTCTACACCACCCCCCAATAGCGCATCCAGTTCTTTTGAGCCAGTTGTTATTTTACCTATTTGTAATCTTTTCTTATATATCTCAGTTGCTGGTAAATAGCCCATTTTTAACGCTTCTCTTGCAGCATTAATGGCTTTAAGAGCTGTTGAAGCGCCTATACCTCCTATATCTGAAAGTTCACCAGTCATTGCAGTTGCGATTGATTCCAAGGTATCATATCCACCATCTTTCAATTTCGCAGCTGTTGTTGGTCCTATGCCGGGCAGGTCCTCAATTCGCTTAATTTTATTTTTTTCTGCCTTTTTTTCATGAACTTCTTCATCAAGCTCTTTTATTTCATTTTCATCCATTTACATCCTCTCCTTTTATTTTTTATTCTCTTTTTATTTTTAAATCAATGGAGAGAGCTACTTGCCAGTGCTTTTTGGCCTTATTGCTACCCTACCTTTAGTAATATGAATTTCCCCATTCCTTACAATTCCTTCCTCTATTTTTATTGGTTGTTTCTCTTTTATATATTTACTCATTTCCGCGCTGTCGTTCCATAATACCACTCTTATTCTTTTGTTTTTTTCAACAAGTTCAAAAGATGCTATTTTTCCCTTTCTCCCATTTTTTTCAAATTCTCTCATTGGAATTATATTTTCTGCCGTGCCTCTGATATCTACAATTTCCCCTTCTCTCAGCTCTTCTATTTTTTTTGTTTTCTCCTCAGAACGTTTTTCTAATGAAATTTTTAATTTGGAAGTTGAGTGAATTTCAAAATCATCGCCATTTTTTACTTTTCTTATATTTTCAACTAATAATTTATCTCCTTTTTCAATGTATCTTGCGATATTTGCCTGGTTCCCCCAAAGGACAAACCTATATTCTCCCGAGCTGTCTCTCACAAGCATTACACACATCATTTTAGCAGGAGAATTTGGCAGCGCTTTTTCAGGAAATATTTTTTCGACTGTAATTTCCACATTTCCGGCAGTATTTGTTCCCATCTCCCCGATTTTTTCAATTTCTATATCCAGCCCCAGCTCTTCAGCAACTAATTCCGCAGCTGCCTCGTTATTTAGTATTCCTCTAAATCTTTCTTTCTTTTCCTTCACTTTTTTCTCGATTTCTTCTTCCTTTATGCCTCTTCTTTCGGCTTTTTTAATGAGTGTCTCCAGTAGCATAATTATAAGAAGCACTTTTGTTTTTTATTTTATTCTGTTTCGATTGTTCTTAATTTCTGCGTCAGCGAGCCGTTGCAGTGCGATACAAACTCTTTTTCCTGAACTCCTTTCCCCAGAATAACAGATACTGGTATGTGGCATAACATCTCCAGGCCGTTTAACTCTGGGATACTTGAGTTAGATATTTTTAGGTAGTAACTGCAGTTTTCCGGAGTGCCTCCGATTATTCTGTATTGAATAGAGTAGTTTTCGGCAGTGCACGTGGTATTTGCTGGAGTGCAATTCTTTATGGAATTTGCAAACTCTTTGTTGTCGCAACTAGAAAATGTTTTTATAGTTTCATTGGCTGCGGCAGTTGCTGTTGGGGACGGGGTTTGAGTTACAGAAGGCGTTATAGGCGGGGTCTGCGTTGCATTATACACACTAGGCTGTACTGCATTGTATGTGTTGGGTTGTTCTTTGGGCGTCTCTAGGCATCCAAACATGAGCAATAGCCCGAAGATCCCTACTACGATAATTAAACTTTTTTTCATTCTATCACCACTGGCATTTTAACCAGTTCTGCAAGAGCAGCATCAACTGACTGCTTGTACTCTTTAACATAATTTGTAAGATTCGCTTCGCTGATAGGTATTGCTTCAATGGTGCTTGGAAGAATTATTGGCTTTTTCTTTTTCGGCAATACTTTTATTATTCTTGTTATTGTTTTTTTCTTCCTTTTAATGGCTCGTTTTATTTTGAAGTTTTCAGCCTTCGCTTGCGCTCGTTCTCCAATATCCACTCCAGAACAGAAACATCCCTCGCTTATCTGCTTGCACATCGCTGGACAATTATCCCTTCTCATTTTTTCATATCTTTTTTCTTCTTCTGTTGTACTTTGGCAATAAATCGTATCGCCTTCTTTTTTGCACGCTGAATTGTCACATAACGATTTATTATAATCCCCAATTTCTATTGTCTTTATCCACGAGCAATAGTGAATATTTTTGCATACTTCAAGGTCTATTTTCTTCCCGCAAAATGTTTTTCCAGTTTCCTCAACATGAATATTTTTAGGTTCCTTAAATTCAAATACTAAATGAGCGGGATCCTTGGCCGCAGCTGAATATGCTCGCTTCGCGAAAACTAAACTATTATTTTTCATTTGAACAGTGTATGTTACATCGTTCCAGTCAAAATCATCCCAATCTTCGAAAGTGGATTCTATCCCCCCATCTACACTTCTCCCATTTTTCACCCTTTTAGAATCATTCCAATATATTCTGTCCTGGCCTATATCGCCCGGAAAAGGGGGCACCATATACATGTTTAGGGAGTAAGCTATACTGAGATTCTCAGAAGGATTTGTGTTATTATCTTCTGCGCATACGCCTTTATGTTCCATCTTTAGATTTGCACATTTCAGTTCACATGGATTCAGATATGTTTTTCCGTTAATCCCGCATACTGGATCGTAGTCATTCATGCAGTTGCATTTTTTTTCTATTGGTATAACTCTTAGTTTTTTCTTTTCAGGAGTTCTTATTACAATTTCCGTGTCGTCGCTTATTTTTCTCTTTTCTGTTGGTAGAATATGTATTATCTTTTCATTACTGCCGTTTCTTATTTTCAAATTCCAAATTCTAAGGGGCTTAATATCTTTTTTGCTCTTAATCAACAATCCCGTATCCACAATATTTTCTGTGCTTACTCTAATTTCTTCATTTAAGTTTGCAGAATTGTTGGCCGTCGCGCCTATTTGAGCATTCAGCACATACGCTCCAAATATAAATTGAGCCATCATCAATACGAATACTATACCTATCCATTTTCCCATTTTAACACCAAAGACATAATTTACAGGACTTATTTAAATGTTACTCTTAAATTAACTCTTGTGCTTGATATATTAATTTAAAAGTTAACTGTATTGTTTTACTATGAATGTGCTGAAGTACTATGAGGAGAAGATAAACGCACAAGGAGCAATGCTTTTTTCCCTTATAGACCCAGACAAATTATACGGAGAAAAAGCGCTGAAAGTCGCTAAAGCGTCAGAAGAACAGGGAGCTGATGCTATTTTAGTTGGCGGCAGTATTGGAGCTCAGGGAAGCGTACTGGATGAGACAGTAAAATTGATAAAAGAAAGCATTTCCTTGCCAGTTGTGCTTTATCCCGGCAATGTTTCTGGCTTAACTAAATATGCAGATGCGGTTTATTTTATGAGAATGCTCAATTCAGCAGATGTTTACTGGCATTCAATCGTGCAAATTCAGGGAGCCCCAGTTGTTCAGAGAATGGGGCTGCAGGCTATACCCACTACTTATGTCATTATAGAGCCCGGCAGGACGGTCGGCTGGATTGGGAATGCTAACTTACTACCAAGAGACCGGCCCGACTTAGGTGCTGCATGCGCGCTTGCAGCTAAATTTTCTGGTTCTAAAGTGTTGATAACTGATTCTGGTTCCGGCGCTCCTTCGCCAGCTCCGCTAAATATGATTTCTGCGATTGCGAAAGCATGCGGAAAGGATTTGTTTTATTTTTATGGTGGCGGGGTTAAGACTCCACAGCAAGCAGAAAAAATTATTGAAGCTGGAGCAATGGGAATACAAATTGGAAATGCTTTTGAAGAAGGCAGATTGAGTAACAAAATTGAAAGGTTTAGCAAGGCGATAAGAAAAGCCGGAAAAAAGAGAATTTGAATTTTAGAACAAAAATATTAATACTGTTTGAATGTCCTTATGTTTATATGGCTCTTGCTGAATTAAAGGACGAAATAATAAACTGCAAAAAATGTCCGCTATACAAAACGCGCAACATGCCCGTAGTCGGCGAGGGAAATGAAAATGCGGATGTAATGCTTATTGGAGAAGCGCCCGGTTTTAACGAGGATAGGACTGGCCATCCATTCTGCGGAAAGTCCGGGGAAATTTTAGATGAGCTTTTATCAAGCATCTGCCTCAAACGAGAAGACGTGTATATTACAAATGTTGTAAAGTGCAGGCCGCCAAACAACAGAAACCCAACAAATGAGGAGATAAAAGCGTGTTCTCCATATTTGAGCAGGCAGATTGCTTTGATAGGGCCAGAAGCAATTGGGGCAATGGGAAATTTCGCAACAAATTTTATTTTTGAACATTTTAATATCAATGAGCATGGTGGCATAAGCAAACTGCATGGAAGAGTTTTTGAGCGTAACACCTTACTTGGAAAAATTAAAATTGTTCCGCTCTACCACCCCGCAGTTGCGGTCTATAACATAAATATGAAAGACATTCTAAAAGAGGATTTTAAGAAATTAATTCTCTGACTCAACAACAAAATGTTTTTTCTCTTCTCCTTTCGGCTTCTCGAGCTCTTTTACAATTTCATCAAATATTTTATGAACCTCTGTTTTCGCCTTTTCTATCTTATCTCCTCTGAACACCACACAAACATATTTTTTCTTCATCCTTATAATATTTGGGCCGAATGCTTTTCCTACAATTACATCTATTCCTTTCAACACCTTACTCACTTTTTTCGCTTTTTCGGGGTCTCCATGTTGTTTTTCTTCATATTTTATATTCTCTCTTCTCTCTAAAAATTCATCTCTTTTCTTTGTAAATTTATATATATCAAAATATTTAGATTCACCGACATGCTCATCAATTAGTTTTTTTCCATCATTTGTTCCGAATGCGACAACTATCTTTTTTTTCATTTGACCACAAATAATTTTACTTCAAAAGATTTAAATATTATTATGAATATATATTCAATTGGTGATAATATGCCATATGGAGACAGAACCGGCCCCTACGGAACTGAGCCAATGGGAAGAGGTTTAGGTCCATGCGGAGCAGGTGTGAGAAGAGGCTATGGAAGAGGAGCCTATTCGTTTAGAGCACCACACCCCAATTATAGCATGCCAAAAGAGGATAGGAAAAAGTGGTTGGAAATGCAGAAATCAGAGCTCGAAGCTGAGTTAGAGCAGATAAAAAGAGAAATTGAAGAATTGAAGTGAAAAAATGCCGAGGCCAAGATGTTTCAGAAGGATTAATTTTAAGCCACCATTTAAACGGTTTGGCCCATTCCGTAGGAGAGGAGGAGAAATAATTGTATTGAATAGAGATGAACTTGAGACGATAAGGCTGAAAGATTATTTGGGGATGGATCAAACAAACGCGGCAAAAAAAATGGAAATCTCTCAGCCAACTTTCAACAGAATCCTCCTGAGTGCAAGAAAGAAAATATCAACTGCACTTGTAGCTGGTGCAACAATTATCTTTTCATCTTAATTTCATTTAATTTTTTCAACAACGGTTGCTCCTAAATTTGCTTTGTCTCTTCTGAACTCAAATACATTTGCATCGATGCCTTCCTTTAATGTTTCATCGTGTGTGACAATAAACACCTGTTCAACTATTTTTGGAATCTCTTCCTTCAACGCTTTTGCAAGCTCTTTAACTGCATTGACATCTAAGTTGTGTGTTGGCTCATCTAAAACCAGCCAGCTCAAATTTGGTGTCAAAACAGTAGCGAACGCGATTCTTAAAGTGAGGGCCGCAGCGCTTCTCTCCCCTCCAGAGACCCTTTCAATATCTATCCATTCTCCGTTTATTTTCAGCTCTGCCCCGTAATCTTTTTCAACATCCAATTTCATAGAAGTAAAATCTTTGTATGGATACAATTTCGGCCATATTTCATCCAATGCATTGTTAATTGCAGAAAGCATCTCTTCCCTCATTACGCTCTGCGCCTCAACAATCGAGTTCTGAAAAATAGTCATCTGCTCTATTTTCTCTTTTATTTTTTCAATCTTTTTCTGTTCTTCCTTTATTTTCCTTATTTTTTCTCCAATGTTTTTCAGTTCCTCCGTTATTTCCTTGATTTTTTTATTAAAATTATTTATCTGCTCTTCAACAACTGCAAGTTGTTTTTCACTTTTGTTCTTCGTTTCTCTTTTTTCTTTTAGCTCTTCAATATTGAAATTAAGCGCATTTATTTCATTTTTAATTTTTTCCTCCTCCTTTTTATTCTCCTTTATTTTTCTTTCAATTTCAAAAATCTCTTTCAATTTCTCTAGATCGTTTATTTCCTCCCTTGCTTTTTCAAGTTCTTTTTCATAATCCGCTTTGCTTAGTTCTTCAAAGTCCCTTTCCGCCTTTTCATACTCTTCTTTTTTCTTCCCAAGCTCTTTTTCAATTTTTTCATATTCTTCTCTTCTTCTTAGAGTCTCCTTGTTGTCCTCAATATCTTTTTCAAGTTTTTCAACTCTCAGTTCTTTTTCCTTAATCTCTTTTTCGAGTACGCCAGCCTCGCCCCTTATTTTTTCATCCTCATTAATGCTCTCAAACAACTTTTTTTCTATATTTTCTTTTCCTTCGATTCCCTTCTGCATTACAACTGCATTCTCAAGTTTTTCTTTCATTGATTTGATTTTTTCCCTTGTTCTCTTAAGTTTCAGCTCGTCTTTCTCGATATTTTCTTTCATCCTCCTTACTACTCTGTCCTTTTCTTCAATCAGCTCTCTCCTCTTGCTCTCTGTGAGCGGGGAATCGCAAACAGGGCACCGCGCAACATTTTTACTTAACTCTTTAAGCGCATTTTCTGCGCTTTCTTTTAGCGCTTTCTCAGCTGCAATTTCGTGGATGATTTCTTTTTCTTCGTTTTCGTCTTCTGATATTTTAAGTTTTAATTTTTCAATTCCTCCATATTCTCTTTCAATTTCGCCGATTTTTGTTTTTACTTCCAGCATTTTTTCCTTTTCTTTTCTCATGTTTTCGATCTGCTCTTTCAACATTTCTTCTCTGCTTTTTTCATAATTTAGCTTCTCCGAGCTTTCCTTAAGTATTTTTTTTGTTACATCAAGCTCTTCTTCCGCTTTTTTTAGTGTCTGTTGGTATTTTTCAAGCTCAACGTTTTTTACATTTTCATATTTTACAATTTCCTTTTGCAAATTTGCAATTGAGCCTTCTATTCTACTTTTTTCATTTGATATTTTATTCCGTTCATCGATTTTTACTTTTATTTCCTTTACCTCATTTTCAAGTTTCTCTTTTATTTTGTCGATTTCTCCCTCTTCATGCCACTCTGTTATTTGCATTTTTTTTATTTTACTATTTTCTTCCAACTCTCTCAAAATCGAATTTATACTCTCTAATTTTTTGTCCAGCTCCCCGAATTTTTTTTCTTTTTCCTCAAGCTCAGAAACGATTTTGATAGTTTTTTCAAGTTCATTTTTAATTCTGCCCATCTCGCCCCTGCCCTTCTCCAATTCTTTTTCAAGTTCGTCTTTTTCATTTTTCAGCTCGCTGAATTTTTTCTCATTTTCTTCGGGCTCAGCGCCTTTCAAATACGCTTCCATCTCTGCCTGCATTTTCTTCATTTTATTAACTATATTGCCTGTGTTGCTTCTCGCCCTTTCAAATTTGTCCAGCCCAAGCAAATTATCTATTTGCTTTCTCCGCTCTCCACCGCGCAATTCAAAAAAGTATTCGATGTTATTTTGCTCGGAATAAATCGCCCTCACAAATAAATCATAGTCAATTTTGAGCATTTTTTCTATTATTTCATTTACTCTTTGGCTCTGAGGTCCTTCGAGCAGAACATCGTTCTCTCTAATATACGCCTCGCTCCCTTTTGAAATTTTTCTTACAATTTCATACTTCTTATTTTCCCATTCCATAATTAATTTTACTGTTGCGCTCCCTTTTTTCTCTGGGAAGTTTTTTATTGTCTCTTCAAGCGAAACTCTTCTGCTCTTTAATGCAGGAAACGAACCGAAAAGGGCGAAACATATAGCATCAATGATACTGCTTTTTCCAGAACCTATTGGCCCAACAAATAAATTTACGCCTTTTGAAAATTCGAGTTTTGTATTCTCATGAGAGCGCCAATTTATAAGCTCTACTGATTTTATCATAAATTAATTATCCTTTTGTGTTTTTATTGCTTTCAGGAGACTGCTGAGCAAATATTAAAATTCGACGTTGACAACTTCTTTTTCTTCTCCCTTTGCCTTGAAATATTCTCTCGCGCCGAACTTAAACATATTGGCAATTATATTCGACGGAAAATACTGTACTTTCATGTTGTATTTCATTACAGTATCGTTGTAAAATTGCCTGGCATACATAATTTTATTCTCAGTCTCCTCAAGCTCTTTCTGCAGTTCTTTAAAATTCTCGTTAGCTTTAAGTTGGGGGTAGTTTTCAGCAACTGCGAATAGAGACTTTAGCGCGCCAGTAAGCATATTTTCCGCCTCTGCTTTCGCACCAGGAGTTTTAGCATTTAGAGCGGCGGTTCTCATTTTTGTTACATTCTGGAAAACTGTTTTTTCGTGCTTGGCGTATCCTTTTACGATGTTTACTAAATTTGGAATTAAATCATATCTTCTTTTCAGTTGCACGTCTATTTGGGACCATCCATTTTCCACTCTATTTCTTAAAGTTATCAATTGGTTGTACACCCAAACAACATAGAGAATCAGAAGAAGGATTACAACTACAACGATACCTACTATCAGCCACATATTACAATTAATCTATTCGATTTAAAAATATGTAACAT
>WALN01000006.1 GCA_015522865.1 Microcaldota archaeon | reverse complement strand
ATATTAATTTGGTGCTTTTTTGTGAAGGTAAAAATACAGCTGGATAGGACAGCGATGGAAAATGCGCAGCACTATTATGCTATTTATAAAAAATACAAGAAGAAAATAGCAGGAGCAAAAAAAGCACTCGAAAAAATGGAAAAGAAACGCGCAAATACTAAAGAAAAAAAAGAGCGGCAAATTAAAGTAAGAAAAATAAGAGAAAAAAAATGGTACGAACATTTCCACTATTTCTTCACTTCTGACGGAATTTTAGTTCTGGCAGGCAAAAACGCATCGCAGAATGAAAAGCTTTTTTCTAAATATCTTGAAAAAGGCGATTTATTTATGCACGCGGATGTTGTCGGAGCGCCTGCGACAATTATTAAACACGGAGAAGAAGTTTCAGAAAGCGCTCTAAAAGAGGCAGCACAGTTTTCCGCATCCTACTCCTCCGCATGGAAAAATAAGGTTTCAAGTGTAGATGTTTATGCAGTTTCGAGCGAGCAAGTTTCAAAATATTCTATGGGAGAGTATGTATCGAAAGGAGGTTTTGTTATAAAAGGAAGGAGAAAGTGGTTTAAGAACGTTGAGTTGAAATTGGCATTTGTAAATAGAGAAGGCAAATTGCTTGTTTTGCCTGCAAATTACAAAGGACTGAAAAATGCGGTGGTTTTATCCCCAGGAGATGAAAAAAAATCAAAAGTTGCGAAATTTATAGAGCATTTTTTAAAAATTAAAGAGCCAGAAATTGAAGCGCTGATTCCAGGAGAAAGCAGAGCAGAGCTATATAACTTCCAGTAGCATTTACTTTTTAAGAGGCATAGCAATTAAATATTTTGTTGAACATTATTGATATGCTAAACAACGCGTGAGATAAATGAAAGAAATAAGGTTGAGAACTGCAGAAGCCTTGCAGATAGACTATGGAAAAAAGGTTGCCAGGATAGATACCAGAACAAGGCAGTTGCTTGGCATCACTACTGGCGACGTGATTGAAATCACTGGAAAAAAATCTACTTCTGCATTGGTTCTTTCGGCCCATCCCGGTGATGAAGGGACAGGCATCATTCGAATAGACGGTTTTATACGGCAAAATGCCGGAGTGGGTATGGGCGACTATGTAACTATTAAAAAAGCGAAGTACAGCAAAGCAACAAAAATAGTGCTCGCGCCTACTCAAAAAAGCAGATATGCCCCTGGTTTTGATGCTTATGTGCAAAAAAATATAATGGGAAAGCCGCTGCAAGCCGGAGACCTTATTTTTATCAATGTTTTTGGAACTTCCTTTCCATTTAGAGTTGCCCAGGCAATCCCCAAGGGAATAGTTGTTATCGAGCCAACAACCCATATAGTATTGAATGAGGAGCCGGTACCAGAGCTTGGTAAATTTAGTATTATAACTTACGAAGATATTGGAGGTATGAAAGAAACAATTCAAAAAATAAGAGAAATGATCGAGCTTCCACTAAGGCATCCTGAGCTGTTCGAACGCCTTGGCATAGAGCCTCCGAAGGGAGTTCTTATCTACGGACCGCCGGGTACAGGAAAAACTTTGCTTGCAAAAGCAGTTGCAAACGAGAGCGAGGCTAATTTTATAACAATCAACGGACCAGAGATAGTGAGTAAGTATGTTGGAGAGGCCGAGGAAAGATTGCGTTCGATTTTTAATGAAGCTGAGAAAAATGCACCTTCTATTATTTTTATAGACGAGCTTGACGCAATTGCTCCAAAGAGAGAAGAAGTTGTTGGAGAAGTTGAAAAGAGAATAGTTTCCCAGTTGTTGACATTAATGGATGGACTGAAAACAAGGGGCGAGGTAGTAGTTATAGGCGCAACAAATCGTCCAAATGCTGTTGATCCCGCTTTAAGGAGGCCCGGCAGGTTTGACAGGGAGATAGAAATAGGTGTTCCGGATGTTGAAGCAAGGAGAGAAATACTTCAGATACACACAAGAGGAATGCCTCTTGATAAGGAGGTGCATTTGAAGGATATGGCCGCGCTGACCCTTGGTTTTGTCGGTGCTGATTTGCAGTCCTTATGCAAAGAGGCTGCGATGAAGGCGATGAGAAGAATTTTGCCGAAAATAAATTTAGACGAGGAGGTTCCGAGAGATGTATTGGAGCATATAAAGGTTAGCAAAAAAGATTTTATGAATGCGCTGAGAGAAATCCATCCATCCGCGCTCAGGGAGGTGTTCATAGAAGTCCCGAATGTGAAATGGGAAGATATTGGCGGCCTCGAAGAAGTTAAAAAGAAAATAAAAGAGGCGGTTGAGCTTCCTCTCAAACACCCAGAAAAATTTTCAAATCTCGGCATACGAACTATTAAAGGGATTCTCATCTACGGGCCGCCAGGTACAGGAAAAACTCTATTGGCGAAGGCGGTTGCGACTGAAAGCAGCGCGAATTTTATTTCGATTAAGGGGCCGGAAATTCTAAGCAAGTGGGTGGGAGAAAGCGAAAAGGCAGTTAGAGAGATATTTAGAAAAGCGAGATTAAGCGCCCCATGTATAATATTTATAGATGAGTTGGACGCTATTGCTCCAGTCAGGGGCGGCTCCACCTCAGGGGTAACTGAACGCGTGGTAAACCAACTGTTAACTGAGATGGACGGAATACAAAATTTGAAAGACATTGTAATTATAGGCGCGACCAACAGATTAGATATGGTGGATCCTGCATTGTTAAGGCCGGGCAGGTTTGATAAATTATTGGAGGTTGCTCTTCCAGATGAAAAGACAAGAGAGGCAATACTTAAAGTTCACACCAAGAAGATGCCTCTCGAAAAAACAGTTTCTCTTAAAAGAATTGCGTCTGAGACAGAGGGTTATTCTGGTGCTGATTTAGAAGCGCTTTGCCTGGAGGCAGGCATGAACGCATTGAGGAGAAACGCCTCAACTGTTAGCAGCAAAGACTTTTCTATGGCCACAAAATCTGTGGTTCCATTAATGCTACAGAGGCACAAAAATAGAAGCGTTAAGGGATACGGATGATTGGTGGTGGCTATGAACATTAAAATATTCTTCACAAGCTGGGTTTTACTTTCTGCGATTTCTTTATTATTATTTGGCGCTGGCTTGTTGTCTCAGCTAATAGACCTTTTGAGAGCATTGGCCCTTTCTCTTGGAGGAGCGATATTCATTTCATTTATTTACCCGCATGCGCGGGGAGTGAGAGTTGGAGACAAGCTCTTTGCCCTCATTTCCCGCCAGTATTCTAGGGGAAATTCTGCTTTTGCTTTTACTGGTGCAGTTGAAGCTGTTGCTCTTCAAAATAAGAGGAAGGGAGAAAAAATAAAAGTAAGGCTGCAAAATGGGGCGCAGGCGGAAGGCATAGTGCTTGATTATGGCGGGCTTTTTTCTCCAGCGCGCGTTAAAATCATTGAAACTGAGATGGTCAGAAAAACATGAACGAGATATTGGAGATTTTAATTTCTGTTTTTGTTTTGAGTTTTGCGTTCTCTATTTTTCCCGCCCCGACAACTTTTTTTTCCTTTCACCATTTTTTAGCGATTGTTGCTACTGTGGGAGCTGGCTTTGCTCTCCACGAGCTCGGGCATAGATTTGTTGCACTGCACTTTGGCTGCAAGGCTCGCTTTAGAATGTGGAGCGGGGGTTTGATATTCGCTTTAGTACTGTCTCTAATAACGCAGGGCGCTTTGATTTTTGCCGCGCCAGGAGCGGTCTATATTTATGGGAAGAAAATAAGCAAAAAAGAGAATGGGATGATTTCTGCAGCTGGCCCCCTAATGAATATTTTACTTGCGATTGCTTTCTGGATATTTGAGCTCTTTTTCCCTCATTTTAAATCGGTTACATCTATTGGTGTAATTATTAATTTGTGGTTGGGTTTTTTCAATCTCTTGCCTGTTTTTCCGCTTGATGGAGAAAAAGTGAAGCGCTGGGATATTAGCATCTGGTCGGCGTTGCTTATCTTTAGCGCGTCTGTTTACGTGCTCTACCTCTTGTTCTAAAATATCGGTTTAAAAAACTTTGCTAATTATTTTAAGTAAGGTGATTTTGTGGATGAGAAGGCGCAGGTAAGTGCAGAGCTTTTGATTATTACTGCTGCAATAATTGCGGTTGCAATTATTCTGATAACTCAGCTTCAGCATACAGCTGAAAAAGGAAAAAATACTCTTGCTGAAAAGTCGGACAAAGTGTTTAACGAGATTGAGAACATCACATAGCTAATTTTATAAAAAGCTAAAGGTGATTTCATTAGAGCTCAGATTAGTATAGAACTGCTTTTAATATTGTCTGCGCTCTTTGCTTTTTTTCTATTGCTTGTTCCTGTTATTAATAAAGTGCATACTCTCTCAAAATATGCGATTACTGTTAAAAACACAGAGGAGCTATCAAATTTAATTTGTGACAGAGCTTCTGATGTTTATTTGCTTGGCGGGGGTAATAAAATTGTTGAAGAGATGCCCGTTTATGCAGACGAGCTCGACCTATATTTCGATGATGAAAGCTATACTTTTAATTTATCTTTAAAATTTGAGAACAAAACTAAATCATTTTCTTCTCATCTTTCATATCCCCTCTACATAGAACAAGGCACTTTGCATAAAGGCAGATACAAATTTATTTTTACAAACGAAGAAGATGGAGTGCACCTGAGCGCCATTAAATTATGAGTTTGTTAGCAGAATATACCGCACTCTATAAGCACTTTCGCCATCCCAAAAATCCCGTTCTGTCACAAATTTATTTTTGTTTTCTTTTCCGTTGCAGTTAGCTTCAATTACATCATCTTTATACCTCACTTTGAGGCAAAAATTAAAATTTTTAGCAATTTCTTCGTACTTTTGTGCCAATCCCCCACCATTTCCATGTATAAATTCTATTGTTTCTCCATCTAAATTTCTCTGCGAAAAGTCCGCAATATCATTGAGCAATTTGTAAGAATAAATTTCATTATAATTTGGCGCCTTTAAGGTGGGGAAAAGTGCAAGCAGAGAAAGAGCTACCAGCACGCTCAGCAAAGCATCAATAGTTAAAATAAAACCTTTCAAACACACACCTCTAATATTTCTCCTTCGTTTTCCAAATTGCTGACCAAACGTCTGATGCATATGTCTCCCTCATCTCCAACATCTATTTTGTTTTCTCCTGCTAAATTATTCACCAAAATTTTCAAATGGGCAATTCCGAATTTTGTTTTAATTTTTTCCGCTAATTGCTCGTTTATTTTTTCATCATCTACAACTTTAGCTTCGACCATGTTCCCCACCACCCTACACACCCCATCTGGAGGGGCCTCTCTTACGAGATAGTCGCTGACTGTAAGCGCTATTCTTTCCTTTTTGGCGATTTTCATCGAGCTGCTTAAATTGTTTATTTGAGTTTTGAATACGAAAATACCTATAAATATTATTGATATTAATAAGAGGCTTGCAATTGCGGCATCAAAAGAGAAAAATCCCTTAAGTTGTTTCGTACTCATTTTGCTTTACCTCCAGATGGGGGCCGGTTTTGATAGAAGCAATGCAGATTGCGCTTATATCAGAATCTTTCTCCATAAGCTCATGCTCATTTTTCACTCTGAACTTGTTCCCGACGCCTAAATTAAGCGCTGTATTTCTTGTTGTGGCGAAAGAGTCAAGCACAAAGCAAGTGTTTTCAAGCTCCCTTTTAACTGAAAATGTTTTCGAGGTGGAATTCAATTTCCTGCCTAAATCATTTTCGAAATGTAAAAAAACTGAAATGAAAATGAGGAAAGCTATGAAAGAAATGAGCAGCTCTATGCTTAATTGCCCTCTCCTATCCATTTTCGAACCCCTCTGGCATGAGAATGACTGTTGCTATTCCATTTTTGTAAATACTTGCACCAAAGTAAATATTTTCTGCTGCAATTGGAAAGTCAGGCACAAAACTCAGGCCCGTTTTTGAAATAATTGTCTTCCCAGGAAGCGGAGAATCCAGGAAGGCCATGCTTAATGGCACAGGGTTGCCATGCCAGTCAACTCCCATCGTATCAAAATCAAAACAGCCATTGCATTTTATAGGTTTTTTTTCTTTCAGCATTTTATTTATCATTTGTTTTTCTTCTCTATTCTCTAAATTCCCAAACCACACATCTACGTTCTCGTTTTCCTCAAATCTCTCGAGTTTTTTCATTTTGTTTGCAACATCCAAAACTCGTTCATATCTCGTTTCTCCTTTGGCGCTTGCGAACACCTGCTTAACAGCCCTTTTAATGTTTATATCCGCTGCGTTCCTGCTTTCTATAAGTATTATTTTTTGTTCTGCCAGTTGGGACTGATGCTCTGTACTCTTATATAAAGTTGAACTCAAAAATAAGGGGACTATAAATGCCAAAACTAATACTATACTCACAAATGCTTTCATACATTGCTTAGAGCAATAAAAATAAAAATATTAGAGCTGGCAAATAATTAAATATTGCATTTCTGTATTCTTAGTATGAAACGCATTTTTCTTATATTTCTATTCGCTTCGCTTGTTTTTGCGTATTCCGATGTCTCTCTTAAAGTGCACGCAAAAATGAATAGCGATGGGAGCGCTAATGTTGAGGAGATAGTTACTATTTCTCTAAACTCCCAGGCCGAAATAGAAGCATTTGACTATCAGATGAATAAGGGGGGCAACTCAATCGTAGACTGGCGTCCGTTTACTAAATTGCTCAAATATCATGTAGGCACTGAGGTGGAGAACACACACATAACTACAAAGAGAGATTTTCAGTCAAGCTACAGAACTGGTGTTATTATACTCGATTATTTTTCAAAGAACATTGCGAAAGTTAAGGAGTCCGGGACCAGAATAAAAGTGTATACTATTTCGAACAGCAATCTCCTTTTCGATAAGACGAAATACGGAGAGAATATTCTGCCGCTTATAACCACCTTAGAAATAGAGCTCCCACAAAATGCTGAACTTGTAAGTGTTGAGCCGTCCCCAGCAGAAGAAAAAGGCAACCTGCTTGTTTGGAAGGGCCCCATCTCTTCAAAGTGGCAAGTTACATACCAAGAAGAAGAAGGCCTGGACAAAGAAGTTACCGACTTTTTTTCACATCTTTCATCTAACTTTTATTCCATTTTATGGCCAAGCTTAGCGGTTCTTGTGCTTGCTCTTATATAT
>WALN01000005.1 GCA_015522865.1 Microcaldota archaeon | reverse complement strand
CTCTCAACTCGTCTTCAAGCCATCCCAAATCTTTTGGCACTTTTTCCCCTTCTCCTTCTCTAAAATAAATAAAAACTCTGGAACCGCAGGAGCATCCCTTCATTAGCTCTTCTGCTCCGTCTGGGTAAATTTTTCCGCACCTCGCGCATTTATGTGGCATATAGCAATAAACAATTAGAGATTTAAAATTGCTTCTACCCATTTGCTGTTATCATCTAACAAAGTTGGGGCAATGTCTAAAATAAGAAAATATCACTCGCCAGCAAGCAGGCGTATTGACTCTGGGTTGCGTTTTATTTTCTTAACCAATTTAGAAGGTCCAACAATAGTTAGTCCGCGCGGTTTGCCTCCAAGGAGCCCAAGCAAAATATCTCTGAGTGAAGAGGAGGCAGTTGGAGAGCCGAGAGATGAAACTTCTATGCCTGGGAATTTTGCGCTCACCTCTTCCATTGTTCTCTCAATCAGCTCTTTCTGCTCCTCAGGCGTAAGTGGAGATTCAAGCACAACAATTGTATTCTTCTTAACTCTCTCTAAAATTAGTTTAAGCTTCTGCTTCGAGCTTTTTCCTTCCAACGCTTTTGCTGAAATAAACTCCATCTGAACTCCCATATTCTCACCTTGCAACTTCCCCAATAACTTTGTACAATTTTTTAATATGGTCTCCCCTAAGGGCGGATATCTCAACTACTCTATGCTGCGGGAACGCGTCCTTAATTCTGTCTGCCCTGGATGATTTCAAATCAATTTTATTTGCAACAATTATTACAGGTATTTTCCTCGCCTCCAAATTTGCAAGTATAGTTAAATTCACCTGTGTGAAGGGGTCCTGCGTGGAGTCCATAACAACAAGGGCAACATCAACATCCTCAAGCCATTTGATTGCTTCAATAATGCCTTTTGTTGCTTCCTTTGCTCTTTTGAGCGACTCTTTTTTATTTAAACCATATTTTATAAAATCTCTATAATCAACTTTTGTGGCAATGCCCGGCATGTCCAGCAAATTCATATCCAATTCTCTGCCATCGAGTTTAACAGAAACGTGCTCCTTTTTCTGAACAGCTCTTGTCTCATGGGGGACCACTGAAACTTTTCCCATCTCTTTGCCTGTCCAGTCCTTGCATATTTTGTTCGCCAAAGTTGTTTTACCAACATTTGGAGCGCCATAAAAACCGAGAGAGATAGCTCTTCTCTTTCTGAAAAAACTTTTCAACCAACTAAATATTCTCCTCAGAGGCATTGCATCACATCCTAATAAATTCGCAGATATTTAAAAACATAATTATTGCTAAACAAAAAGCCCATAAATTTTCTCTCCACATTTGGGGCAGTGCCCGTGCTCCAAATTATTTTTAACAACTGCAAAGCCGGAGCGCTCAATTAATAAAGCTCCGCACTTTGGGCAGTAAGTGTTCTCAGAATTTTTAAGCAAAACATTTCCAACATAAACATACTTCATGCCGACTTTCTTTGCAATTTTATACGCTTTTTGCAGCCGCTCAACAGCCGTTGGTGGGTAATCGCTCATTTTGTACATCGGGAAAAAGCGCGAAAAATGCAGGGGTATATCTGTGCTTATTGAGGCAACTGTTTCTGCAACTTCTTTCAAACTCTCATCGTCGTCGTTTAATTTTGGTATGACCAAATTAATAACCTCAACTTCAATGCCTGCCTTAAAAATTCTTTTAATATTGTCCACAACCGGCTTCACTCTCCCTCCGTCGTACTTCAAGTATTTCTCATCATCAGTATATTTCAAATCAATATTTATTGCATCAAACAGCTTCTCTTTTTTTACAATTTCAAACATTTCTCTGGAAAAATAGCCGTTGGATACAAAAACGTTGTACAAATTTTTCTTCTTTGCAAGCAGTGCGGTGTCCCTTGCGTATTCAAAAAATATTGTCGGCTCGTTGTAGGTGTATGCAACGCCCTCTGCATTATTTTCCAATGCAAGCTCAACAATTTTTTCAGGAGGGGTTGAAGGAAAATCAAAAGCGGCTTCTGGGACCGAAGCTTCTCTCGGAGCTTGGGAGAGCTCAAAATTCTGGCAGTTCCAGCAGTGGAAGTTGCATCCAGGAGTTCCAAAGGAGAGGGCAAAGGTTGACGGAAAGAAATGGAAAAATGGCTTTTTCTCAATTGGGTCCAATGCAAAACCAGTGCTCTTTCCATATGTAAGCGTGTACAGTTTTCCATCAATATTTTTTCTCACCTTGCAGATCCCGTACTGCCCTTCTGGGATAATACAATAGTTGTTGCAGAGTTCGCATCTAATGTTCTTTCCCTGCTTTTTATACAAGAGCGCTTCGTGCATATTGGAATAACTCTTTCTTTAAATAAAAAAGCTAATACTTTTAAAAAGCTAAATTCTTATAGTTTTGATTAAATGGATGTAGCGTGCCCGAATTGCGGTTATCCTCATTTAGAAGTTGACTCCTCAAGAGATGTAGTTTACTGCCCCTATTGCGGTTTCTCAGTGCATGTGGACCCCAATACAGGCGAAACAACACCAATCAGCGAAGGCAAGCCGATTAAATACAAAGGAGGGGCTGCTCCGTCGGGAGCTGTAGGAGCGACAAAAACTATTTTTGGCATGGAGCCCCTTACCTTCCTTCTGGGCGGGACTGCAGCGCTTATTTTAATAACAATGACTCTGCTGAAAAATGACTGGAATTTGTTTATAATTTTAGAAGTCATTTTGTTTGTAATTTATTGGATGAAAAAATAAAATTAAGATTTGGCTGCGACAACATTGAGTTCTTTCTTTGCAGCAGTTTCTGCATAATGCTTAATTAGCTCCAATTCTATTTTCATTATTTTTTTCACATATTCGTTCTTTTCATTGAGTTTGTAAAGTTTGGTATTTCCAAAAGCTCTTGTTTGCTGCACAATGCCCAACTCCTCTAATTTTTTCCATAAATGGTACAATGTCGCCCAGCTTACATTCGCTCCTCTTGCAATTTCTGTTTTTGGATAGTCTGTGTATCTGTTCTCAATAAGAAAATCAAGCACTCTAATTAGCGGATAGTTGCCAAAAAATTTAATCAACACCGACTCCTCCTCAATTCTAACCATAACCAACCACTCAGCTCGTTCAATTCGCTATTATTTTACAAACCTCAACTTATAACAGTATATATTATGAACAGATATATTTATAAATTTATAGGTTCAATCTATAATATACAGATAATACTCATATATTGTAGTGATACTATTAAAAAAGGAAAAAGTGAGATATAATGACTGAAGAGAAGGAAATAGCAAAAATTAGATCCGCAATATTGCACAAATTGGCAAGAAAAAATAAGTGGCAGCATAGTCATACATCATTTGATAACTTAAAGAAAAGTTTTCCCGGTCATTTAAGAGGGGTAGCTGAAAAAGTGTCTAAAGAGTTAATTAAAAGTGGCCTAATACTAGCTAAAAAAACAGCATATGGAATAGAGGTATCTCTTAATATAAAGAAGCGCAAAGAAATCATTTCAATAATAGAGGAGTACTTTAAAAGAGAAATATAACTTTCTTTTACCGCTCGTGTTTCTCTGCTTAATAATATTAAACATTTAAACAGAAAAATGCAAATGAAATTATGCGCATTTTTGCGGATTTTCACATCCACTCAAAATATTCAAGAGCGGTCAGCCCAAGAATGGAACTTCCAGAAATTTATGAAGGGGCAAAAGAAAAAGGAATTAATTTAATTGGGACGGGAGATTTTACGCATCCTCTCTGGTTCAAGCATTTAAAAGAAAACTTAGAGCGGTCACAATACAAAGGCATATACAAGCTGAAGGGGAGGGGGGAGGAAGTTTTATTTATGCTGACAGTCGAGGTCAGCACAATTGTTTCAACAAAAAATGGAGTGAAAAAAACACATCATGTTGTTCACGCGCCAGATTTCGAAATTGCAGAACAAATTAACAATGTGTTGGGAAGGAGAAGTAATTTAAGCGCAGATGGAAGGCCTATTATTGGCAAGTGCTCGCCTGCAGAACTCGCTGAAATGCTATTTGAAATTTCAAGTAAAATTGTTTTAGTGCCCGCGCATGTCTGGACTCCATGGTTTGGGCTCTTTGGAAGCAAGAGTGGATATGACTCAATTGAGGGGGCATTTGAGGACCAGGCAAGAAAAATTTTCGCATTAGAAACAGGCCTTTCATCAGACCCTGCTATGAACTGGAGGGTAAGCGCTCTGGATAGGTTCGCTTTAGTGAGCAATTCAGACTCCCATTCTGCGCACACAAATAAAATTGGAAGAGAGGCGAATGTCTTTGAGATTGAGAAGGAAAAACTCTCGTTTGAGGAGATATTTGATGCGGTAAAGAAAAAGGACAAAAAAAGATTTCTGCGGACAATTGAATTCTTCCCGCAGGAAGGAAAATACCACTACGATGGGCACAGAAACTGCCACTTCTCGTGCTCTCCTGAGGAAGCAAAGAAACTAAACAACATCTGCCCTATATGCGGAAAACCTTTGACACTTGGTGTGCTACATAGAGTTGAAGACTTGGCCGACCGTCCTAAAAATTTTATACCTGAAAATGCAGTTCCCTTCTCTCACTTAATACCCCTCTCGGAAGTAATTGCGGATGTTGAAGGAGTTGGAGTGTTCACAAAAACAGTTAATTTGATTTACGAGAAGTTAATTAAAAAATTTGGAAGCGAATTTAGAATAATGCTTGATGCGAGTAAAGAGGAGATAGAGAAAATTGCAGGCAAAGCAGTTGCCCGGGCAATTGCAAATGTGAGAAATGAAAAAGTGAAAATTGAACCGGGATTTGATGGAGAGTATGGAAAAATAGAAATTGATTTAAAAGAAAAGAAACAAAAATCACTTGGAGAGTTTGTTTGAATGGACGAAGAAGTTGAAAGAATAATTAACTATTTCAAAAATAAGGAAATTATTAAATTGGTGGAAAGAAGAGAAAATCCGCTTATGCAATCCCTTCTTTATGGTTCGCTGATGTACGCAAACTTGGACGAATTAAAGGGAAGGGAGATATACGCAAAAACTATAGTATATATAGACAAAGAAGTTTTTACAACCAAGGAAGAACTCGAAAGAATAGCATCGCTGGCTGACGAGGAACTTTCTGAATTTGCGTTCAAAAAAGCTCTTGAATTTTCAGAAAGGCTGAAAAAATTTTGTGGAAAACTTGAAGAGACGCATTACTCGAAAGAGATTGCAGAAAAATTTGTTAAGTTGTTTGCACTACTGGACTGCTTCTTAATATTTCCGCTTTCAATTGAAAAGAAACTTGAGAAGGAAGTAGTGGAAGAGATGAAAAGAAAGGGCGTAAGTTTGGACAAATTATCAATACTGCTAAAGCCAGAAAAAGGCTCCCCCTCACTAGATGAAAGAAAAGAGCTGCTGGATATTGCAAATAAATTCAAAAACGGTATGGAAGAGCATGTTGATAAGATAATTGAAAACTACCTGAAAAAATACTCGTGGCTCGGCTATGGATGGGGAGGTGGAAGAGAATGGACAAAAGAAGAAATTGTTGAGAGAATAAAGCAAATTGATAACCCAGAAGAGGAAATAAAAAAAATGGAAAGCAATAGAGCGAAGGCAGAAGGAGAAAAGAAACAAATACTCGACAAGTTTGACGAAGCGGGGAAAGAAAAAATAGAAAGAGCATCTGAGTGGGTATGGCTGAGAACATACAGAGGAGACATGTTAAAATATGCTTACAGCAAATTCCTGAAATTTTTGGAAAGAGAGAAAACAAAAGATGCGAAATATTACACTGTTGATGAGGTTTTGGAGGACAATTTTCACAAAATAGACATTAAAGAAAGAGAAGTATTCTCGTCTATTTTGTTGGAAGGAAAATACTACTTTTTTGAAAGAAAAGATTGCGGAAAACTCGAGAAATATTTCCTGAGCGAAGTAGTAGAAAAAAGGGAAATAATTGAAGGGCAGGTGGCGAACCCCGGAAAAGCGAGAGGCATCGTAAAAATAATAAAGAGCGTTGAGGACATCAAAAAAATGAACAAGGGAGACATATTAGTTTCTCCAATGACAGAACCTAAATTTGTCCCAGCAATGGAAAAAGCAGCTGCATTTGTTACAGACGAGGGAGGAATACTCTGCCACGCGGCAATTGTCTCAAGAGAGATGGG
>WALN01000004.1 GCA_015522865.1 Microcaldota archaeon | reverse complement strand
GATTTAGGCAAAATCGGAGAGCTACTTAATGAACTTAAAATTCCATTTGAAATTGTTTTGAACCGCTCTGATGTCGGGGATAAAAAATTGATTGAAAAAATTGCAGAAAAGCTGGGCTCGGAAATTACTTCTAAAATTCCATACTCTCCTTCAATAGCGAAAGCTTACGCTAAAGGAGAAGTTGTTAAAGATGAACATATTCGCAAATTGGCCCAGAGAATAGAGGCGAAAATGAAATGAAAAAATTTGTTGTGCTTTCTGGTAAGGGGGGAGTTGGAAAAACAAGCATCGCCTCCTCAATTGCAGTCGAACTTTCAAAAAAGCACAAAATTGTTGCGGTTGACTGCGATGTCGATGCTTCCAATCTGCCTCTTTCTCTTGGCCTGACAAAATTTGAAAAAAAGGAAAAAATAAGCACTGGCGTAAGGGCAAAAATTGTTAGTTCTAAATGTGTTAATTGCGGGATATGCGCTGAGAACTGCCCTTTCAATGCGATTTCTCTTAAAAATGGCAAATATTTTATTACTCCGTATTTATGCGAAGGTTGCAAAGTGTGCTCTCTTGTTTGTCCAAAAGCTGCGATAGAATTGTATGAAGTAAAGAATGCAGAGGTCGGGTACGGAAAAACTAAGTTTGGTTTTAATGTGTTTTTTGCCCAGCTTTTTGCGGGAGAAACCGGCTCTGGCAAAGTTGTTGATTATGTAAAGTCACTTGCTGAGAAAAGCAGTTTTAACACTGAAATTATAGTGATGGACGGCGCGGCTGGTATAGGCTGCCCTGTAATTGCATCCATAAGAGATGCAGACTATGCTCTCCTAATTACCGAACCGTCCCCTACTGCATTTTCAGATTTAAAACGTTTGTTGAAGCTTTTAGATTTCTTTAAAATTCCGCGAGCGTTAATTATAAACAAATATACTCTTGATGAGAATTTTACAGAAAAGATTGAAAAATTTGCTGAAAAAAATAAAATAAAAATTGTTGGGAAAATTCCATATGACCGACAGTTTGTAACTGCTGCGGTGAATCTAACGCCGCCGACTATTTATATTCCGAAGTATTCTCATTTATTTGAGAACATTTCGAGATTTCTGGAGGGGAAGTTATGAACATTAAAAAAGGAGAAAGAATTGCTGCATATGCAACAATTGTTACCGTTGTCCTTGCAATTTTAAAGGGAGTTATTGGATATTTTGCAAACTCAATTGTTTTGATTGCGGATGCATTTCACTCAATAGCGGATTCGCTCGCTATCTTTGCTTCATGGTTCGGTTTGAGAATATCATCTAAAAAGGCAAACAAAAAATTTCCCTACGGTTATTATAAAGCAGAAAATTTGGCAACTTTTGTTATTTCTCTAATTTTCTTTTATGTTGCTTTTGAAATAGCTTTAGAGAGTTATAGCAAATTTTTTGTTGTTGAGGTTCTCAACATTCCTTTTGTTGCCCTTTCTATAGCTCTAATTTCCTCAATAACTGCCTATTTCATAGCATACTACGAAATAAAAATTGGAAAGGAGATTAATTCACAAAGTTTGCTCATAAACGGACAAGAGTCTAGGATAGATATAATTTCTTCGGCCTTTGTGTTTGTTGCGCTGGCCTTCCGCTATTTTAGAGTTCCATATATTGAAAGCATAGTTGGTTTTGGGATCGCCATCCTGATTTTCAAAATCGCATTTTCAAACGCTAAACTTTCTATTTATGCTCTTATGGACGCATTTACACAGCCCGAACTGGAAAATAAAATTGAAAAATTAATTTCCTCAACAAAAGGGGTTGGGAAGCTGGTTAATTTAAAGCTTCGTCAGTCGGGCCCATTTATTTTCGGCGAAGCTTCAATAGAGGTTAAGAAAAATTTAAATGTGAAGCGAGCCCACGAAATAGCTGATTTAGTAGAAAGCAAAATTACTAAACATTTTCCAGCTGTTGAGTCATTCAATATTCATATCGAGCCTTTCACTAAAAAATCTGTCAAACTGTTGATACCCCTTGTTGAAAAAAAAGATATAAACTCCAGAGTGAGCCCTCATTTTGGTAGGGCCATTTATTTTCTATTTGCTATTATTGAAAAAAACAAGTTAAAAAAATATTATATAAAGAAAAACAAATTTTTCGGAAAACCTGTGAGGGCGGGCCTCTCGACAGTTAAGGAAATTTTAAAAGAAAATGTTGATGCAGTTGTTGTAAAGGAGATAGGCGAGATATCATTTCACACACTGAGAGACGCACTTATTGACGTATATTTGACTAAAGGGAGAACCGCCAAGGAAGTAGTGGATAATTTTGTAAAAAATAAACTAAAACTTTTGAAAAAGCCTACGCATTCCAGCGAGAAAAAGTTAAAATTATAAACATCGCATTTTTTGTTTAATTATGAAATGGGAATTAATTGCCGAAGATGAAGCCGCACCCATGATCCACCCAGTTGCTTATTTATATGTAAGTGCTAACAAACTCGAAAAAATTGTAGGAACGAATGGTACAACTTCTATTGGGCCCTTTGAATCGAAAAAATTTAGATATGGCCTGGTTGTTGAAGCATACACACGATTTTCAAGGATTGTTTTGAAAAAATTTGAAGAGCCAGGATTTCTTGATACGGTAAAAAAACAGAGCATCAAAACTGCAGAAGAGCTAAGGAATTACGTTCTGAGTTTAGAAGAAATTTTGCCCCCATCTTCAAATGAAGAAATTGTGCAAATTTATAGAAAATTATTCGATCTGTGGACAGATATGAATGCTTGGGGGCATGTAGTGAATTGCTTAGATTTTCATCACAATATGCTTACCAACAGAATTCTGGCATTTCTAAAAGAGAAATTTAAAGAACCTCTGGAAGTTTTTTCTATTCTTACAAACCCCTTGATGCTCACCCCAACTTCGCAACAGGATGTTGATTTTTTGCATCTGCTTAAAAAAATACAGGAGAACGAAGAGCTGAAAAAACTCTTTCAAAAAGGTGTTGAATCTATTTTGGCAGAACTTCCCAAGTTCGAAGAGCTTAACGAGCTTCTTGAGAAGCACGCTCGAGAATACAACTGGATATATTACCATTATTCAGGCCCGACAATTTTAGACAAAAAGTATTTTGTTGCTACTTTAAAAGATGCTGTTAATTCAGTGGACGCACAAAGTGAGATAGAAAAAATTGAGGAGAGGAACAATAAGATAAGAGAGCAGCAGAAAAAATATGTTGAGAGGTTAGATGAAAAAGAAAAATATTGGATTGAAGTAGCAAAGAGCGCAGTTTATTTGAAAGCGATGAGGAAAGACATTGTGTTTTTTGCTTCCAGATATTCTGATATTTTGTTTAAGGAAATTGCCACCCGCCTGGGGATATCAAAATGGGATGCGAGATTTTTGACTATTGATGAGATTGAGGAGGCGTTCAGAAAGGGAAAAATAGATGAGAAATTAATTAAGCAAAGAGAATCGTTTAGTATCTGGATTGTGGGGAAAAATGGGATAAGAGTTCTGAGTGGAGAAGATGCCAAAGAATTCAAGGATAGAAATATAGTTAGGGAGAGAGTGCAGCAGGTGGAGGAACTTAAAGGAACTCCCGCTTCAGTTGGAAAAGTCAAGGGGATTGTAAAACTCATCAGGAGTGTCGATGATATTAAAAAAATGGAAGATGGAGATATCTTGGTTTCGCCTGCTACAAATCCGAATCTGATGCCTGCGATTAAAAAAGCCGCTGCGATAGTCACAGACGAGGGCGGCCTGACATGCCATGCGGCAATTGTTAGCAGGGAATTTGGGATTCCCTGTATTGTTGGAACAAAAGTTGCGACAAAAGCGCTCAAAGATGGGGATGAAGTGGAAGTGGATGCAGACAAGGGAATTGTGAAAATTTTGTCTTCTAAATAAAAGATCCCAACAAGATATGAAAGTATGAAAGCAAATAAACATAGTTTATTGTAATGCGGCGTATCCGCCTTTATTAAAGAGATAAAAAGTGAGAAATGTTAATAAATCAGAAATAGACTTGAGGGTAAGAGTACGGAAAAAATAGAAATTGATTTAAAAGGAAAGAAACAAAAATCACTTGAGGGTTTGGTGCTTAAAGTGAATAAAAGAAAAGATGAGATCAAAGAGATAATTGAATATTTCAAAAATAGGGAAATAATTAAATTAGTCGAGAGAAAGGAAAGTCCGCTTATGGGGTCTCTCCTTCATGAGTCTCCGATATACGCAGACATCAGTGAGTTGAGAAACAGGAAAATATATGCAAACACTATAGCGTACATCAACAAACACGTGTTCACAACCAGGGAAGAACTTGACAGAATAGCTTCTCTGGCAGATGAGGAATATACTAAATTTGCATTTGAAAAAGCTTTGAGATTTGCTGAAAAATTGAAAGAATTTTCTGGGAAATTAAAAGAGATGCACTACTCAAAAGATATTACAGAAAAATTTGTTAAATTGTTTGCATTGCTGGACTGCTTCTTAATATTTCCGCTTTCAATTGAAAAGAAACTTGAAAAGGAAGTAGTGGAAGAGATGAAAAGAAAGGGCATTACGCTCGATAAATTGGTCTTATTACTAAGCCCAGAAAAAAGCAGTTCTTCTTTAGACGAGAGAAAAGAACTACTAAACATAGCAGTCAAATTAAAAAATATTGAGACGAGCGAGGAGATAAATGAAGAGTTAGAAAGCCATGCCCGAAAATACTCCTGGCTAGGCATTGGGGGAGGGGGCGGAAGAGAGTGGACAAAGGAAGAGATTGCTGAAAGAATTAAAAATATTAAAAGGCCAGAGGTAGAAATTGAAAGATTAAAAAACAACAAAGAAAAACTGAAAAAAGAAAAGGAAGAGCTATTAAATAGATTCAATGAAAAAGAAAGAGAAAAAATAAAAAAAGCGTCGGAATGGGTTTGGCTAAGAACATACAGAATAGACACATTGGTATATGCTTATGCTCAGTTTCTTAGGTTCTTGGAGAAAGAAAAAACAAAAAATGCTAAATATTACACTATTGACGAGATATTAAATGAAGATTTTCATAAAATTGACTTAGAAGAAAGAAAAACTTTTGCATCTATTTTATTGGATGGAAGGTACCATTTTTTTGAGAGAGAGGAAGCCGAAAGGTTGAAAGAATTTTTACTAAAAGAAGCGATCGAAAAAAAAGAAACAATAGAAGGTGACGTGGCGAACCCCGGAAAAGCGAGAGGCATCGTAAAAATAATAAAGAGTATTGAGGACATCAAAAAAATGAACAAGGGAGACATATTAGTTTCTCCAATGACAGAACCTAAATTTGTCCCAGCAATGGAAAAAGCAGCTGCATTTGTTACAGACGAGGGAGGAATACTCTGCCACGCGGCAATTGTCTCAAGAGAGATGGG
>WALN01000003.1 GCA_015522865.1 Microcaldota archaeon | reverse complement strand
CTTAAAAAGAAGTTGCATCAAGAAGTGCTGGTGCAGGCAACTTCTTAGAAAGAAGCTGCATCAAGAAGTTCTTCTTTCCTTTTTGTTCTTTTTCTCTCCTGAAGGTCTCTCTTTCTTACAAGAAAAAGAGAGCTTCTTTCCCTGAAGGCAGTATCTGTTCTTTCTTTTCCCTGAAGGCTTTTCACAAATTGTTCTTTCTTTTCCCTGAAGGCTTTTCTTTCTTACAAGAAAGAAAAGGCTTCTTACCAAGGAAGCGCTCTACCACTGAGCTACTGAGGCACTTAGGATATAAATAGAGAAATGAATTTATTTGTTATGAATGTCACCAAAATATAATAAATGAACAATTTACCAGAAAACAATTTTAAATTATGCTTCTATGTATAGATAAGTGAGTGAAATGGGAAAGTTTCCAATAGCTGATAGGAAAATGCTTGAAGTAAAAATATGCCTGAAATGTAAAGCAAGAAATCCGCTAAACGCTAAGAGATGCAGAAAATGTGGATACACCAAATTTAGAAGGAAAAAAGTAAAAAGAAAGGAAGCTGGGAAATAGATGCAGGGGTTCCCGAGTCTGGTTAAAGGGGCAGGACTTAAGTCAAAATGGAGAAATCCTGTGCATAGTTGCTTCGAGGGTTCAAAAGCGCTTCTTTGCTTCGCAAAGCACCTCTCTTAGAAACTCTTAAAAAGAGTTTCATCAGAAGTTGAGAGCTGCACCAGAAGCACTTCTTTGCTTCGCAAAGACCTGCACCAGAAAGAACGAACTTCTTTCTTGGGACAGCTTAGCACTTCTTTCTTCTTAAGAAAGAAGGGCCAGAATGAGAATCCCTCCCCCTGCATTAAACATTTAGATTGTGGTAGATGAGGTGAAGAAATGAATTTGTGGTTTATAATTTCAATTTTTGGTTCTCCCGAGCTTTGGCTTTTATTTTTATTTTTACTATTGGTTTTCTATTTCGCTTTAGGAAATAAATTAAAACACAAAAAATTCGTTGCTGTTTTTCTGCTTGTTGCATTCACATCCTTGCTTGTAAGCTTGGGAGTTGTTGAAGTTTTGAAAATCGGTCTGAATATTCCGAGACCTTGTGTTGTTTGTACACCGAGCGTTAGTACCTGCAACCCCTACTGTGAGTCAAGCCCTTCTTTTCCATCTGGGCATGCCGCAACAAGCGCCGTGGTTGCAGCGTCCATATATCTAATTTACAGGAAAAGGAAATACATCACCTCAGTTTTCGCGTTTCCAGTTGTAGTTGATTTTTCGAGAGTTTTTCTGGGAGTGCATACTTATTTGGATGTTATTGCTGGCTCGTTGGTTGCGCTGGCAATTAGCTGCATTATCTGGAAAATTATAAAAGTAAGAGAAAAATAAGAAAAGTATGAGATGGCAAAAAGGTTTTTTAGCCGGAGAAATATTTGCTCTTAATAATTTCTATTTTGGGGAGGGATGGGGAAAAAATCAGAGAAAATTTTTTGGAGCGGTAATTAAAATACGCATCGCGTATAAAAAAAATAATTACTTTTTCGCAATTGAGGAGGGAAGCGCAAGAAATCTGGCAAAAAAAATTTATGAAAAAGTAAAAAGAAGGCCGAAAATATTGAAAAAGTGGAGAGACATTTTCCTCAATAAGAAGAAGGAAACAGAAAAATTGTTGAATGCTGACTTTCGCAAATTCTCAGATGAAGAGCTGGAAAAGCTTTATAAAAAATTGGTGGAAAATTATCAAATTTTAGGCGCTTTGGCGACAGGCCCGCCGGAAGGATTTGGGTTATGTGGCGCTGAAGAGATAAAAAAAGAGCTGAAATCGAAACTGAAAGAGAACAGCAAAAAATTTCAAAAATATTATTTTGAGCTTATAAAACCAGCGAACATCTCGTATGTCGAAAGAGAAAAAGTTGAGTTGTTAAAAATTTTTGAGTGGGCAGTCAAAAACGAGAAAACGCGCGCCTACCTAAAAAAACGAAAAAAAGGAGCGCTCAAAAAATATCCAGAACTGGAGAAAAAGCTCAGAGAGCATGCAAAAAAATTTTACTGGATTCACTCAAGCTATGCAGGCCAAAGCAAATTAGACGAGCAATTCTTTCTATCAAAACTTTTTGAAATCGCAAAAAAAGGCGGGGCAAATAAACCAAGTAATAAAGACGAAAAGGAAAAAATCATCGAAAAAATTGGCGGGGATAGAAAGCTCAAGCTGCTAACAAGGACTCTCGATTTCTTCACAAAAATTATGGACGAAAAAAAAGAAAATTTAATGAAAAATATCGGAAAGCTTTATGAGCTGTTGTATGAGATAGGAAAGCGGGGCGGCATTGAAGAAGGGGACATGAGGTGGACCACATTTAACGAGCAAATCGCAATATTAGAACACAAGAAAATTAAAATAGAAAAAGTAAAAGAAAGAAAAAAGGGAGTGGTTGTGTATTACGGAGAGAGAGGAAGGAGAATAGTAAAACTTGAAAACATAGAGCAACAGTTGGGCAAGATATTTGGACATGGGAGAAAAGCTGAAACTGAAGAGCTGAGAGGAGTTAGCGCTTCGCCGGGTAAAGTCACAGGAAAAGTAAGAATAATAGCACCGGACAGAATAAAGGAAATGGAGAGGGGAGAAATATTGATAGCAATGCACACCTCTCCCGAATTCGTAATTGCGATGAAAAAAGCAAAAGCAATTGTCACTGAAAGAGGTGGCGCCACTTCTCATGCTGCGATTGTGTCGCGTGAACTAAATGTACCTTGCATTGTGGGGGTAATTGATGTAACAAAGAAATTGAGAAACGGAGATTTAATAGAAGTCGATGCAAATGAAGGAAAAATAAAAATTTTAAGGCGAGGCGACAAATGATAGAGCTGCTGAGAGATTTTGGAAATATAATTGAAAAAGAAAGAGCAATTGAAATAGAAAATGATAAATTGGTTATTGTTGGGGACCTGCACGGGAGCTTTAATGATTTGAAATGTATATTAGAAAAAACTAGTATTGAAAAAAGAATAAAAGGTGAAGATGTTGGACTAATATTTCTAGGGGATTATGTCGATAGGGCTCTATCTGCAGACGAGCAGGTGAAATTGTTAAGAAAACTGTTTGAAATGAAAATTAAACATCCTGAAAATGTTTTTCTCCTAAAAGGAAATCATGAAGATATTACCTGCTCTTTTTATTGGGAGCAAGAGTACCCTATTGGATGGAAAACTGCTTTTACAAGAATTTTTAACGATGAGAAAATAGTTAAGAAAATGCTTGAAATTTTTGATATGCTGCCAATAGCTGCAACAAAAGAAAAAACAATTCTTCTGCACGGTTTTGTTCCATATTCGAAAGAAAGAGTAATAACAATAGAGGAGATAGAAAAAGCAGAATTAAGAGATGACATCTACGAGCAGATTTTGTGGAACGACCCAAACAGATTTGGAAAAACTCGTAGAAGCATGAGGGGCATTGGGTATGAAGTTGGAAAAGAGGATTTTGAAAAATTTATGGAGAAAAACAAATTGGAAAAATTAGTAAGAGCTCATGAGCCAGTGGAAAATGGAACTGAAGATATTTGGAAGGATGGAAAAGCATTTACTGTGTTCTCGAACAATGAATATTATAACATTGGAAGAATTGGATTTCTGGAAATCTAATTTTATCTCTGCTTTATTATTTTCACAATTCCCTTGTCTGCATCCACTTCTACTTCATCTCCATCTTTGAGCACTTTTGTTGCAACTTTTGTTCCAATAATGCACGGCTTGCCCATCTCTCTTGAGACAATTGCCGCGTGGCAGAGTATTCCTCCCTCGTCTGTAACAAATGCAGCTGCTTTTTCCATTGCTGGGACAAATTTAGGTTCTGTCATTGGAGAAACTAATATGT
>WALN01000002.1 GCA_015522865.1 Microcaldota archaeon | reverse complement strand
TGCCGCGCCTGCTGCGTTCATCTGCTGCTGGGATTGGGAAGCTGCCTGCCTCATGAATGGTTTTATAAGAGTTATGATTACAACTGCTGCGATTACAGTCACTAATAGCATATAAACTGCTCCCCATTCTGTCCCGCGCATTTGAATCAACCTTCTCTTTAAGTAGTTAGCTGGCCCTCTATATTACTAGCGCATGCGTCTGATGCATCTTGGGCATGCCTTGCAAAATAAACACTATAAAATTCTTTATCGTCATTTATACAAGTGACTGCGTTCAGCTTCGCATTTTTGTTAACAATTAACCGATCTGGTTCTCCTCCATTACCTGAAATAATACACACTGGCTTGTCACATCCTTCTCCTTCTCCACATAAGGCATCATCATCAGTTGCGCAGTGAAAATGTAGATTAGCTGCAGGCAAAGAAGTACCAGCAACCAATTCTCCTGTCAAAATAGTATCTCCCTTTGTAAATACTATATCCTTGTCAAGTTTCATCCCGTAACCTTTTTGGTAAATTGAACTAATTGAACCTGCAAGCACCTGCTTGGGATTGGTTGGGTTGAATAATTTAACCATACCCAAAATTTGCATTAACGCAGCCAATATTGCTAGCGCAACGATAACAGAAACAACCAACATCATAGTTTGAGTTGCCTGACCTCTTTTCAAACAATCACCTCGAAAAAATAAGTGAAAATTAGTTTAAAAAGTTTCTGTATAAGTTTAAGTTATACACAAAGAAAAATTTGTTTAAGCTCCGTGCATTCCCATAATCATTGTTCCCGCAAAATAGGCAACTGCAGAGAAAATAATGGTAGCAAGCGGAAGGGCTTTTGCAGTGGACATGTATGCATTTAACTTGTTGTGTGGGTCCTCTACTTGAGAATTGAAATAGGTAAGCAGAAAGGTAATCTCAAGTATGTAAATGCCTATAATGAAGAGAAAAACTAGAGGAGAGGCAGAATTCTCCTGTATTTTTTTGCCCTGAAATATCGAAGTGAGCTTCTCTATATTGCCGAATTTTTGAAGAGTTGGCGTCTTTGCAAGCGAGGTGCTCTCAGACGTGCCCATGCCAGCAAGCGAGGTGACAATCATCTGCTGGAGAGAAGTAACAACACCCAGTACTATAGGGGCGATAAAGAGAGTAATTGATTTGAGCATTACAGTAACATCCTCTAATAATTTCTTCAACATCTCATCAATTTTTTTGGCATTTCTTAACTGCATAGTTAAACCAATTAAAGCTTTTGCTGCAACTCCAACTCCTAGATTAACAGAGTCAACAAGCAGCCTCATGCCGCTATTCAAAACATTTGAGGGAACGTTTTTCATTGCTCCGTAATTCTTGTCGAAAACAGCACCTTCAAATGTCATGCCCAGTGTTGAAATATTTTTTAAAATTTTGTCAAAAAGTTTTGTTATTTTTGCTTTTGGGAGAAATTCTGCGGTTCCCTTTAAAGCTTCCTCCATAGGCCTGTTCTCTCCCAATCTAGATGCAATGATATAAACCGCATCTTGAAATTCTCCTTCCATCCCCCTTATCTCATCCTGAGCTTTCTTTCGTGCAGAATACTTTCCATACAAATAAACCGAAACCCCAATCGAAATTGCTAAGAGAAGACCAATTGCTGTTATGTTGCCAATAAACAATTTTCCGATTACCGGCACCTCCGGCTGCCACGGAGCATATCTGGCTAAATTCTGTTCAATATCATAAGCAGCTGGCATCTCCCCACCAAAAATAGTGAAAATCGGAGAGCCATAAACAGTTGAATAGTCTAAATAATTTGCAACACCAAAAACTAAAAAGAAAGCAAGAATAGCAAGGGGAAGGTAGGGTATTTGAATCTTGCTGTTAGGAAGATAAAAATTGCCTTTCTTTGGAAGCCCGGGGTAATCTTCTGGTATTTCTGGGGGTATATATGTTGGTGGCCTTCCAGAAAGAATGCCGGAGCCCATTATGTAAACAACAATTGGGATAACTACATTATAAATCAATATCAATGCTGCGGGTTTCGCAAGTGGAAAATCACCAGCAAATGCGGCGCCAACAGGCAGAATAATTGCGAGCATCAATGGAAGCAGAACTCCAAAATAATACAAGTAAATTGTCGGCTGATGCAGCTGCCGCGCATACAAATCCATTTTAGATTTTGAGCCTTCAAGAACATTTTGAACTGCCTTCTCTAACATCGCTGACCTCTTATCATCATTCGACTCAAGAACAGAACCCCTAATAAGCATCAACGCCTCCTTGAAATCGTCATTATAATTCCCCCATCGATATGCCAAAACATCAAGCGCCTCTTCTATAGACGCATATTTTCCAATCTGAACATCCCAGCTAATTTTCTTTAAATCTTCGGCTATTTTGCCCCTTCCATGATTGCCTGCAAATTCTACAGCTCTTTCCAAATTCGGAGTTAATCTCATGCTCATAACTAGATAGTTAACAATCTCTGGGATATACCCAAGAGCAAGCATCTTCTCTGAATTTGCCTGCATAGAGGGCATGCTCTTATACAAAAACCATAGCACAACTGGGGGGACAAAAGAGATTAAAAGAAAGATTAAATAGAGCATCCCAAGCTGGGAAGCAAACGCAGTTGCGAAAAGAAAAAAGAGAACTGAAAAAACAAGGCCAATTGCAACTGCTCCTATCTGGCCAGCTTTGTACTCCTCTGGCTTAATATCCCATCCAAGAAAACTAAAAAGCTCCTTCTCATCCTCAGAAAATTTTGCTCCTTTAGCATAAGCTTTGAAAAAAGGCGAAATCATTCTTGTAAGTTGTATAAATATAGGTATTTGCTTTTTCTCTTCCTTTTTCTTTTTCTCTTTTTTTACCGGTATGTTGTAAAGGGACAGCGACTCTTTTTTCCTTGGCATAGAAAAATTACAAAAGTATTATTTAAAAGTCTACTACAGAAAAGCTAAACCTGCTTGGTCGAGGCAAGCGCTTTCCTCTTCTGCAGAATCTCTTTCAGCAAAACCTCATCTGCCCATTTTTTCCACTCTTTGAGCAGACCATTAAAATCAATTTTCTTTCCAGACGAATACTTCTCTTTCAGAAGCATAAATTGAGTTTGTGCTCTAACTGAATTGACTGCTTCTAGAATCTCTGGAATGTTATACTTGTTTTTCAGGTCAACTAAATATTGTTTTGATGCCCCCCTCGTGTTTATCTCGCTCCATATATCATCGAACTTTAGAGCTCTAATCCTCTCAATTTTTTTAATCCATGGCGACTCTTTTAATGCATCTTCGAAAAGCTCTAAATTATCCTTATTTGCATCAAATGTCATCCATGTGTTAAAACCGCCTTCTCTTAAAGGATCTTCGTTCCACTCCTTTTTTACTTCAGTTACTTCTATAACTCTCCTTGAACGTTTGAGAGAACCCTTAAATCTAATTGGTGCAGCAACAATTGCAAAGTCAGTTGCCTTAAACGAAGTTGTTGGGACGCCCAAGTCATTTACCACTCTATCCCATATAGAATATGCGCTTTCGCCGTGTATGGTGCCCATAACAACATTCCCAACAGCACCAACTCTCATTGCTTCGTACAATGCACGCGCTTCAGTAGACCTGACCTCTCCAACAATTAAAACAGAATCTCCCAACCTCAAGGCAGTTCTCAGCGCGTCTTCTGCAGAAACTTCTGATTCTGACTGCTTTCCAAGAGGAGGCCTTGTTTTCATCCTCTGTATGTTGAAGCCAATTTCTTTCATCGCTGGTACCGGCAACTCCTGCGTATCCTCCTGAACAATAATTCTCAAATTCTGCGGTATCTCAAGCATCATGGCCTGCAGAAATGATGTTTTGCCAGCCCCTCTGCTCCCAACAATTAGCATGGACGCCTGGGCGTCAACAAAAAATGAAAACATACCTGCAGCGAGTGGGGTAAACATTTTGTGGTCCAAAAATTGCGACAATGTCCATGGTGTAACTTTGTGCAGTCTGAAAGTAAATGCAGTTCCATCAGATGCAAGTGGTTTTCCAATAACGCAGATTCTTGTTTGCAAATCAGGCAGATCAAAATCCAATACTGGATGTGCTTCATCAAATGGTCTCCCAGAAAATGCTCTGAATCTGGAAACTAGGCTCTGAACTTCTTCTGGGGAGAAAATTATATTTGTCTGGCATTGGCCATACTTGGAATGAACTAAATATATCGGCTTTATGCCAACAGGGGAGTCAATATAAATATCAGTAAGCTTTCTGTCTGAAAGGAGGATTTCCATTATTCCATAACCAATTGTGTACCTCGCAACTATCCTCGCAAGCTCTTCTTTGTCTTTCACGCTCAAAGAAATGTTGTTATGCCTTGCAATATCTGATATTGTTGCCATGTAAACTCTGTGGAAGTACCTTCTTGCTTCAGACGGGCTCATAAATGTTGCTGTCTTCGGCCGATAATTTGCAACAACTTCTTTTGTTTTCTCAAGTATGAAATATTTCTCTGGCGGAAGCGAATACTCAGGTGGATTTATGAAATACAAATATTCTATTTTCTCCGGATGTTTGTAAATGTAAGTTTTGCTCCCCATCACTTCATACTCGTCAACCAATTCCAAATTTTCTCCGGATTCAAAAAATATTCTTGAGCCAATAAACGAGGGTTTTATTGCTACATGGAAAAGCGAGTGATAAATTGTTCTGTCCTTAGGGAGTATATTCATTTTTGCTAAATACATTCTCATTTTCTTTATTAGCTCAGTTTTCTCAAATTCTGTTTTCATATAATTAAGCGTTTCCAAATAAATTTTCAAATCTTCAAGAGCTTCTGGGCTCAGAGTTTTTGCTTTTTCTATGTAGGTGCGCATAATTCTCAGGAGAGTTAGATAAGCATTGAAAGGGTCAGATGGAATAATGTCAAGTATTGATCTAATTTCATTATGCCTTTTTGAGATTATAGAAGAGGATACTTTCTTCCCTAAATGAGAGGGGGTCCAGAGAGCATCTGATTCAAATTGAGAAGCTAAATTTGCAATTTCTTTCAATACCTTAGTTTGATTCTTGTCATAAATTCTTTCATAATATTCTGAAAGCACAACTTCATCTGCATCTGTTGTTTTCAATGCATTGACAACATCAGACATGCATTTTGGAAACTGAGCAACATCGCAGCCATAATTGCATCCCCTGCAATTTATTATCAGTCTTCTGTGGCCACCAACACCTTTGACAACGAATTCTCCAGTCATTTTCTTCCTCTATTCTATAATTCTATGAATTATTTAATTATATATTGTTTATAAGCGTTTTTTATAGAAAAATATTGGCAAAAAATGGAAACCTATTTCCAATATCTCCTATCATTTGAGCCGAATTTTGTAGTATTTACGACTATTCCATCAACAACAGCATCATGCAAAACTCTTATCTTTGGCCATATTTTAGAGCGAGGTAGTATTCGCGTATTGTATTCTATCTCTGCGTCCCATCCTATGCAGGCATAATTTTCTATCTTGCAGTTATCTCCTATTTTTGCTCCTTCATCCACTACCGCATCTGTAATCGTAACATGTTCCCCAACTTCTGCACCATCTAAAACAATTGAGCCGACTATTTTTGAATTCTTCCCTACCCTTACGTTCTTTCCCAAATAAGTAAATGGCCCAACAACAGCCCCTTCATCTATTTCTGCCCCTTCATCTAAAATAATTGGGCCAGAAAGAGTTGCATTTCTATTTACTTTAACTTTAGTTCCTTTTTTTACTAAATCATTTTGAAGCAAACGCATAACTGTTTTATTAGTTCTTATATACGCCTCAAAATTTCCTATATCTTCCCATATGCCGTCAAAAGCTTGCCCATAAAGTGAAAGTTTATCGACATAATATTCCCAAACATCTCCGAGTCTGTCGGGCTCCCCCCCTTTCATTTTCATCTGCTTTAAGTAAGTTGGTAGATGTTTCTCTATAAACTCTCTTTTGACCGTATAAATAGCAGTTGAAGCCAACCTGGATACTGCTTTTTCAACAGAGGGCTTCTCCTGAAATTTAGTTATTCTCCCCTTTTCGTCCAATGCCACAACGCCAAAATGTTCTACATCTTTCTCAGAGTTTAAAGTATAAAGGGCGATTTTTGCGGATGCATTTTCGTGCAATTGCGAAGCAAACTTTTTCAAATCCAGACCATAAAAATAATTGTCGCCCGCGATTATCAGGCAGCGCTCTGGTATGCCAGCCTTCTTAAAAATGTATTCAATTACCGAGAGGACCCCCAACTCGGAATTTTTCTTTTCTGGTTTGTAAACATATTTAATTTTAACCCCAAATTTTTTTCCGTTGCCCAAATAATTTTTTATTATTTTCTGCTGCTTGCTGATATTAATAATCACATCTGAGATTCCGCTATCTCTTAATTGTTCGAGTATATGGGCAATAACCGGCCTGCCAGCAACTGGAATCATAACTTTAGGGATGCGGAGAGTAAGGGGGGAAAGGCGCGTTCCATAGCCCGCAGCCAACACAATCGCTTTCATAGGGATATAAACAAAACCAGCTTAAAAATAATTCCGTTAGCTAAAACTAATCCCAAATTTCGAAAGCTCTTTTTTTACTATATTTTCTATTTCATCATATCTCTTTTCCGTTTTTGCTTCAAATCTAACAACTATTTTTGGTTGGGTGTTGGATGCTCTTATTAAAAACCACCCGTCTCCAAAATTAACTCTCACGCCATCGAGAGTGAGCGGAGAATATTCAGAAAAATCTGAAGAAATTTTGCGCACTATTTCAAATTTTTCTTTTTCACTGCAGTCTAATCTCAACTCTGGCGAGGAAAAATATTTAGGTAT
>WALN01000001.1 GCA_015522865.1 Microcaldota archaeon | reverse complement strand
GTTCGCAGTGAAAACAAAAACAGAACTTCAATAGAGAAATTCAAGGAGAACCTCCAAAAACTAATTAATCTGGCTCAAAAATTTTCTTCAAAAATTATTTTTATTGGTTTAACCCCTGTTGATGAAACAAAAACAACCCCAATTCCTTGGAATCCCGATAAATCCTATAAAAATGAATATATCCAAAAATACAATGAAATCATAAAATCTGTTTGTGAAGAGAATAAAGTTTATTTTGTTGAGATTTTTGAAAAATTGAAAAATATAAATTATCTAAATCTGCTAGAGGACGGCTTACATCCAAGTTCAATAGGTCATCAGAGAATCTTTGAAATTGTAAAAGATTTTTTAATTGAAAACAAAATAATATAAGTGTGCCGCCTCGGAACTTTCTCGCCTTCGGCTCGAACCCGCTTCGCAGGGAAACTAACAGGCATTAAGATGCTCAACAGGTCGAGGAAAATTGGCAGCAGTTATGTTCAAGAAAAGTCGGGAAATTATGAATTGGGTGTGAAACTTGCGGGCATAACTTGGATGCTTGCTACCTTAATTCAAGTGATTGGAATTCTTGCAACCCTTATCCTTAACTACTCTCTTTCAAATTTAATCCTACTTATTCTATTTATCTTGCTAACTTCGGTTAACTTCATAACTCATAAAAAAGCCTGTGAAAAATGCAAAATGAGGTTTATTTACCCAGCAAGCATGACAAAAAGTGGTTAGAAAGAAATAAAAATATCAAGATGACGCCGCACCACCCGACTCTCGCCAACTTCGTTGGCTCGGTGCTATCGCACTCATATAACAGAGCATAAAAAGACTTCGCTTCGCTCACCAAAACCCTTACGGGCTTCGTATACCCGCCAAACGTTATACCAACAATAAATTAACAGAATCGTTTTCAGAAAACCTTTTATTATTCTCTGCTTAATCTTTTTATGCCTCAGGCTAAATTACATGTTGAGCTCATTGCATACACCCCAAACCCAGAACTAGTCTGTGCTCTTGCTGGTAAGCTATGCTACAAGGGACTTAAAATAGATGAATTAAAGGAAAAGATAGATAAAAAATCAATAGAAAAAATGCTCGAACATGTTATAAAGGCGGGCCATTTGAGCGTTTTAGAGCATGCAAACTTTACCTTTGCGATTGAGGGAGTCTCAAGAGTGTTAACCCACCAATTAGTAAGGCACAGATTAGCTTCTTACTCACAGCAGAGTCAGAGATACGTGAACGAAGAAGAGTTTAGTTATATTATGCCCCCCACAATACCAAAAGACAAGACAAGAATATTTGAAGACGCAATGGAAAATGCAAAGGAAGCATATAAAAAATTGCTCAAAGCAGGCGTTCCTAAAGAGGATGCCCGCTTCGTACTTCCAAACGCTGCCGAAACAAGAATAATGGTTACAATGAATGCAAGAGAACTGCTGCATTTTTTTGAATTAAGAACGTGTCTACTTGCGCAGTGGGAAATAAGAAATTTAGCGAACAAAATGTTGGAGTTATGTAAAGAAGTTGCTCCTGCTATATTCAAATTCGCCGGGCCTCCGTGTGTCACTCAAAAACAATGTCCTGAAGGAAAAAGAAGTTGTGGATTATGGAAAACAATTCCCGGAGCGAGGCTGAAGGAGTGGTAATTTAAAGGAGGGATAAAGATGGACTTTGAGAAGAGAATAGAAGAAATAAAAGAAATTGTTGAAAATCAAAACAAATGGAGAGAGCATGAAACGGTCAATTTGATTGCTTCTGAGAACGTTACCTCGCCTTTGGTTGACGCAGCATATTGTTCAGATTTTTCACATCGATATGCAGAAGGGGAGCCGTATCATAGGTACTACAATGGAACAAAATACATTGACGAATTAGAAGAGGAAGCTAATGAACTTGCAAAAAAATTATTTAAGGCAAAGCAGGTAACACTGCAACCAATTTCCGGCACTGTTGCGAATTATGCTGCGTTTAGGATGTTTACCCGACCTGGCGACACAATAATTTCAAACTCTACGCAGGGCGGGGGGCACATCTCACATAATAAATTTGGAGCAGCAGGCATGCTCGGATTAAGCGTAAGCAGCTTTCCGCTTGCAGAAGACGGATACCACTTGGATGTTGAAAAAACTCTTTCATTAATTAAGAGAATTGCAAGAGACCGAATGAATTATTTGTCTCTTTTAGTTTTTGGCTGTTCTCTTTTTCTCTTCCCACAGCCAGTTAAGGAAATTGCACCAGAGGCAGAAAAATATAATGTGCATATAATTTACGACGCTGCACATGTATTGGGGCTGATTGCTGGCGGAAAATTCCAGGATCCGCTTAGAGAGGGGGCAGAGCTAATAACAAGCTCAACCCATAAAACATTTTTTGGCCCCCAGGGCGGGATGATTTTAAGCAATATGGAAAATGAGGAATGGAAAAGGAAGAAGGGCTTCGTCTTTCCGGGCGTTATTTCAAACCATCATCTACATAGAATTCCTGCGCTTGCAATCGCGCTTCTGGAGTTTATGAAATTTGGAAAGGAGTATGCGGAACAGGTAGTAAAAAACGCAAAAGCGTTGGGAGAATCACTGGCTGAAAATGGATTCAAAGTAGAAGGAGAACAATTTGGATACACCGAGTCCCATCAGCTTGCTGTCGATGTAAGTGAAATTGGCGGCGGGCAGAAAGTTGCAGATTTATGCGAGAAAAATAATATTATTTTAAATAAAAATTTACTTCCAAAAGACAAAATCAGTGCTGCAACATTGCAAAATCCAAGCGGCATAAGAATTGGAGTGCAGGAAATGACTAGATATGGAATGAAAGAAAAGGAAATGGAAGAAATTGCAAAATATATAAAACTATCAGTAGAAAACAAGGACGTAAAGCAGAAAGTGAAAGAATTTAGAAAGCAGTTTGACAAAACTAAGTATACTTTTTGATTGAGGTGCTAAATAGAGGGGTTAAGTAAATGAGAGAATATATTAGTTTGAGGAACAGAGAATTTAGAGAGATACTCAGGAGGTTCGGAGAGCGCAGAGCAGTGAGAGAACTGAGAGAAATAAGAAGGCTGGATTTTATAGAAAGCCAGTTGTGGGTGAAAAAAATAGAAGCTGACAAAATGCGGATGAAAAAAAGAGAGATTAGCGAAGTTGACAAGAATATAAATAAAACTTATCTTGAAAAAAAAAGGTTGGAGCGGAGAATATATAGAATAGTGGACAGAATTACCGGCAAAGAAAGGCCAAAAATATGGTTCAGGAGGGGTAACAGAATAGAGATAGACAGAAAAACAGCGGAAATATTATATGAGAAATTATTTCCTTTACGAAAAAGAAAAAAAGAGCTACCACAAATCCAAAAAAATTATGTTGAACTTTATCATCTGTTTAAACCAGTTATGGAAAAAGCTAAAACAGAACAAAAAAGAAAAGAAGATGAGACTAGGTCGCTTCTCAGTATTTTCTCAATTATTTCTAATTTTCTTAAAAAAAAGAAGGAGAGAAAAACACCTAAATAACAAGGGCGGCGACCGAGACTCGAATTCTGGCCCTTTTCTTTCTTAAAAAGAAGAAAGAAAAGTGCTAAGCTGTCCCAAAAGAAAGAATGCTAAGAATAGAATGAGAGCTAAGGGCGGCGACCGAGACTCGAATTCCCCGGTCTTTCTTTCCCAAGGATTTCTTTCTTCAGAAAGAAAGGCTTCTCGGGTCCTCGGATCCACAGTCCGAGATGTTAACCACTGCACCATCG